>JBDONA010001068.1:0-12074 GCA_039831575.1 Fuerstiella sp.
GCTCTGCTGAGTCTGCTGGTGCAGTTCGTCCTGCCGCTGTGGGTCATGAGCGGTGACCCCGGTGCCTACGAATCAAAACTGCCCGGCTATCACTTCTGGCTCGGCGCTGCCAGCATCATCCATCTGGTAACAATCGCCGCGTGGGTTTTGATCAGCGAACGGACTGTCGTTCAGGCAGCGGATTAGCCATGTAGGGCCGGTTCCACCGGCCGACTATCTGTAGCCGCAGGTCCGGTTCCGACCGGCTATCTCCAAAGCGCCCGGTTTCACCTGGCCTACTTCTGTCACACCTGGTCGAGCGGCTCGGTGGCATCACCGAAGTGGTCGTGTTGCACGCCCATCTTGTCCATCATGCTCAGATACAGTCGAGACATTTGGCGATCGGGTTTTTCCAGATAATCCAGATTCTGGCCGCCCTTGATGCGCCCGCCGCCACCGCCCAGCATCACGACCGGTAATTGCGTTGCGTCATGGTGTCCATTCAGCATGCTGGAACACAACATCAACATGGAATTGTCCAACAACGTGCGCTCGCCTTCCTGAACCTCGCGCATGCGCCCTGCAATATACGCCATCTGTTCCAGGAAGAACTGGTTCACCTTCAGCCAGTCGTCCGTGTCATTGTGCGACAGCAGATGATGAATCATATAGTCCACATTCAGGTGAGGAAATCGCAGCGTACCGTGATCGTTATTCAGCTTCAGAGTGCAGACTCGAGTGGTGTCGGTCTGAAACGCCAGCACCAGAATGTCAGACATCAAACGCATGTGCTCGACGATATCCTGAGGGTAGCCGTCCTGCGGCCGAGGCATATTCGGTTCTGTCAGCGTCGGTCGCCAGCCCTGCAATTCTCCTCGATCGCCGGCACGTTTGATCCGCTGCTCGACCTCGCGGACAGAATTCAGATACTCGTCCAGCTTTTGCTGATCCCGATAACTGATGCCACGCCGAAAATCTTTCGCGTCCGCCAGCACGGCGTCCAGCACGCTCTTGTCGCCACGCTCGGCGCTGTCTTTGAACAGCTGATCAAAGGCCAGTGCCGGATAAACTTCCAGCGGCGTCGGTGTCGTCGGACTGCTCCACGAAATATGAGAGCTGTACAGCATCGAATAATTTTTGTGCACCGACGGGTTGGCTTTCTCGCAGCCCAGCACAAGGCTCGGTAGTTTCGTCTGTCGGCCAATCTTCTGCGCAACAATCTGATCCACACTGGTGCCACTGCGAATTGTTCCGCCTGCGCTCAACGGCGCGCCGGAAAGCAGGTTTCCAGTCTGTGAGCTGTGAATATTACCCTTCAACGCCTCTGCGTTATACAGCCCTTTGATGAAAACCATCTGATCGCGAAAGTCATTCAACGGATGCAGAACTTTGCCAAGTTCCATGTCCGGCCCATCACCCTTCGCCCACCATTCCGTGTTGTGATAGCCACAGCCTGAAAACAGGATGGCCATTCGAGTGGGTGCCTCGCTGCCGTCCTGCTTGCCGTTCGCTTTGTCGCCCCAGACCGGCGTTGACTCCAACCACGGCAATGCCACGGACACACCGAGACCGCGGAGCACCGTTCGACGTGAAAAATGATGTATTGTCATGTCAGTCCTTGATGTTTCGGCCACGGATCTCGCGAAACTGTTTGCTCAGCACAACGGATTCTACCGCAACGTGAAATCGGTAGTCATTGGAATTCAGATTTTTCGCCATGTCGTCGAGCAATGGTTCGTCAGACAGCTGCACTTCGCGCCCCAATGCATAGCCCAGCAGCTTGCGGCAAAAATTCCGGACAATATCGTCGCGTCGCTGGGTTGCCAGATAGTCGCGGAGGCCGTCAATCCCGTCAATCGTTTGGCCTTCGAACAACGTTGTCTTTGTATCCGCGTCATTAGCCCGTACACGGCCGATGGCATCATACTGTTCCAAAGCGAACCCATACGGATCGATGCGGGCATGGCACTTCGCACAGGCCGGGTCGGACGAATGCCGTTCGATCAGTTGCCGAGCCGTCAGGCCAGTCGGTACGGATTCAGGCAACTGCGGGACGTTTGGGGGAGGACGCGGCAATCGTTCGCCCAACAGCGTTTCTGAAACCCAGTTGCCGCGCAAGATCGGACTCGTGCGTGAGGCTCCCGATTGGCTGGCCAGAACCGTGGCCATGGCAAGAATGCCGCCGCGTTGCTGACTGCGAATGCCAGTGACGCGCTGCCATTCTGATCCCTGCACACCGGCAATACCGTAATGCATGGCGAGGGATTCATTCAGAAAGGTGTGGTCGGCGTTCAGCAGGTCCAGGATAGAACCGTTATTGCGAAACATGTCCTCGAAAAACCGAACGGTCTCTTCATACATATCGCCGCGTAGCGAAGCAAAGTCGGGGTACAGCTTTTCATTCTTGTCGTCGTTCTGGTCGAAGTCGCGAAGATGCAGCCACTGACAGGCAAAGTGGATGGCCATGCGGCGAGTTTTGGGATCGCCCAACATGCGGCGGGTTTGACGCAGCAGTTCATAATGCTGAGAGGGTCGGGAGTCTTTTTCGGATCGCTTACCCTTGTTGTCACGGCTGATGTTGCCCGAAAAAGACTCCCGACGCTTTCTGTCCACTTCCGTCAATCGACCAGCTTCGGCAGCCGTACGAAGTTCCTCGTCCGGCAGAGACGACCACAGGAAATAACTCAGACGATTCGCCAGTTCAAAACCTGAAACCGGCGTCGCAGCGGATCCTGATGCTGGTGTTTCGCGACGATAAAGAAACACGGGCGACGTCAAAACTCGCGCGATGAGCAGCCGGATGGCTTCCTCGTGCGCAATCTCGGCGTCGCGCAGCTGCCGATACAGATTCCGCAGACTCTGCTGCTCAGCGCCCGTCAGCGGACGGCGCCAGGCGCGACCGGCAATTTCCAATGCTGAGTGCAGATGTGTCGGCTGTGTCTCGATGACGCGTCTTCGGAACGCATCTGCTCGAGCCAGCACAACGGGTTTCATTTTGTCCCAGGGGCCGACCAGATCCTGACGATCCTGAGTGGAAAACTCACGAATCTGTTCCAGCGACACGACCAGTTTCAGAGGTTCCTCGCTGACGTAGTAAAGTTCATCCCAGAGTCGGTCCAGTTCCGCCGCCTGCGCCTGGTCCAGCATCAGACGTTTGAACAGATCGTCTTCGCGATAAAAAAGCAACGCCGTAACGACTTCGTCGACGGGAACAATGCGGGTGTAACACAATGCGATCGGGAACAGCTCGCGATATTCGGCCAGAGCTTTTTCGACTCGCTTGCGTGCATCGCTGCCATCGGCGCAGATGACGGTCTTGCCAGACAATCCTGAGTCCGCCGGCGGGGTCGTGGCGACGTGCAGCTGAGTCGTCCCTTCACGACCGTGACCTACGTCATACATTCCCGCAACAACGAGCTCGCGGCCGGCCGCCATCTCAGCCGGAATCCGGAATTCGGTGATGGCCGGAGCCTGAACCACAAGATGATTCGGATCAGCCGCATGTCCCAGCGGATGGGTACCGAAACGAATGTCCGGAACAACGCCCTGCATCAGTTCACCATCCAGCGGCACAGCAAACGACTGCAACTGTTGGTACAGAATTCCGTCCGGCGAGTTGATTTGGTCGTCGATTGACGGCGTTCCGGTGGCCAGTGCGGCCACCTGCTGAGCGAGTGCGCTGCGTTTGTTGACGTCCGTTTCCGTCAGCCATTTGGCCAGCAGTGACCCGGCGGGCACGACCGTCTTCTTTGACTCCTGCGTTTCCCGACCGTTCATTGCGCCGTGATAGAAGTGCCAGATATCGTTGTGACCGTATTGGTCTGCATGAGGGTTACCAGCCCCGATGTCGGCAGCGTTGTCTGTTCCTGCATCCCAGATTCGCTTTTCACCCGCCGCTTCCGTGATGGTCAGATCGATGGCAGTCAGATCGCAGCTGTGATTCGCATCCCGTGGTCCCACGATCAACGAAATCAATTCTCCCTTGCCAACAGCTACGGACCTGGGTGGCATCTTTGCCGTTCCGGCAACAGGAATTTCGCCCTTCATCAAAGTCAACATCGCCTGCGCCGTCGAATGCTGCACAAACCACTCAATGCCGTTGCCACATTCCGGGTGCGCGTCCGATAACGATGCTTCGACCTGCACGACACCATCGATCGGGCTGCGCCAGCCGATTGCTACGAATTCCGTGGGGGTCGGATGAACGACCAATCCATGCGGTCGAGCGATACCGGGAATTCGAACCTGCTGATCCGACGAATTCGCCAGCAATGATGGTAGCCCGCCTTTGTGCCAGCCGTTGACGAACTCGTAGTTCGACGCCTTGAAGAACTTCTCCGTGAATCGCCCCTGCACTTCTACCGCACCGCCGATGGCAAGGTAATTCAGCCACGCCTGCAACAAGTCCGGCTTCACCGCAT
Source organism: Fuerstiella sp. (assembly GCA_039831575.1). Lineage (GTDB taxonomy): Bacteria > Planctomycetota > Planctomycetia > Planctomycetales > Planctomycetaceae > Fuerstiella. The sequence goes on from JBDONA010001068.1 coordinate 4,401, forward strand.
GCTCCTGGGAAATCAAAGCAACGTCGGCGTCTCCGGTCAGGTCCGCCGCCGCCAACAGGTACTTCGCCGTATCGGCCAGTAATTCATAACGCAGTTGCTGGACGCGTTCGAACGTACCGCGGGCATCGCGCAGATTGATCGTGGGCTGACCCGCCGCTTCCAGACGCATATCGCGCCACAGCACAAAGTCGTTTTGATTGCCGTCGCCTGCGTCACCCGCCGCAAGGTAAACAACAACGTCTTCGCCATCCCCAGCGGCCGACAGTTTGATCCGAAATTCCTGCCGTTCCGTCATTGGCGCGATGGGTTCCATCCACGACTGAGGTGCTCCCTCACGGCCCAGATGACCAACGACATTGAACTTCCATAACAGCGGCTGCCACTTCGCGATATCCGCCACAAGTCCGGCAATATCGCCTTCTTCGGCACGCTGCCAGCGATCCCGCAGCTGTTTCAGCAGGAACGAGTCTGCGTTCTTACTGTCGTTAAGAGTTCGCCAGAGTGTGGCCAGATAAACCGGACTGAGTCCCGTTTCGCGGGCAACATCAGCAACGGTTTTTACGCCGCCCCGAATCGCATCCCGTTCAGTCACAGTGGCCGCGATGTAATCGGCAACGGGCAACACTCCGCCCTGATTCGTTTCGAATTTGATGCCCTGCAGGATGACGGGCGTACCGCTACTGTCCGTCGTGTATCGTCCGTAGAACTCGCGAATCCTGGCCATCAGATCGTCTGTATTGTCACGCCGGGATTTGAAGGGCGTGAAGCGAACACTGTCCGGAAAGAACGCGGCATACTGTGCGATCTCTCTGGCCGCATCCAGATATTTCTGCACCAGTGACGGCGACATCACCAGCCCGCTGCCTACGTTGGTAAAACCCTCGCCAGCGGCTCCGTCAATGGGAAATTCGTGCGCAGGATCAAGCGTTGGCACGCCGGTCAGGTCACGAATCGTGTAAGTGTATTCAGCATTGCTCAGCCGCCTGAGTACGACGGGACCAGGGTCACCGGCCTGAGCTTTCGCCTCTGATGCCAGAAAATTGCGGACCCAGTTCTGCAGCTGTGCAGTTCCAGCGTCGGTTGGCTGCCTGGAATCCTTCGGCGGCATTTGTCGCGTGTCCAGCATTTCACGGACCTTCAGCCACAACTGCACATTCTCGCGAACCTGAGTCAGAGTCGTGATGGCGCCCAGATCGATCTCTGCTTCCGTAACGTCCTGCGCATGACACTCAAAACAGTAGCGATCCAGCAGCGGTCGAATAGACGTCTGAAAGTCGGCATCGACTGCGGTAACGTCCGGTTCGTCAGCCTGTGCCAGGCCACCGACGCACAGCACAGCTGCCAGCAACAACAGAGCCGTCATTCGCGGCATACACTGGCACTCCGTCTGCGACGATGTGACGGTCTGCGGCAAAGCTTCCAACCGCCTCATCACTGCCCCTTTAACATCAAGTGTGGGTGTGGCGGAAGGCCGCCACCGCACCCCTATTGTAGCCACAGATGAATATATAGCGAGAAGGACACCGTCTGTACCAAATGACTGAGCGTGGTTCGGGGGCGAATGGAATTGCCTGGCCTCTGCAGCATATTGTCGAGGAACTTCATACACTCGCCGAACATTTCCGAGACCGACGATCCGATCCACATTCTGTCGCCGGTTCCCGAAGTTATTCCTGATACACCAACAATCTGAGGACCCGATGGAATTCATTGCCATTGATATCGGCACGTCGTTTACGAAAGGGGCTATCGTCGACGTCAAGGCGATGGAGATCCGGAACGTTTCTCGCCGCACCGGCTCGGCGAAGCTGGAATCTGAAGACCCGTTCTTTTTTGAACTGACCACCGACAATGTGCTCCGCGGTGTCAAGGACGTGATTCGCGAGTTGTTGCCGTCCGCCACGAATTGCTGCGGCATTCTGATGTGCGGACAGATGGGAGGCCTGGTTCTGTGTGAATCCGACGGGAGTCCCCGTTCAAACTACATTTCATGGCTCGACCGTCGTGCCACAAACGTGCACTCGTCGGGCGAAGTCACATACTTCGATCGCCTTGCCGCAGAAGTAGGCGACCGGTCTCGCAACGTGCTCGGCAACGAATTCCGCCCGGGACTGCCGCTGTCCTTTCTGCACTACCTGCGCGAAACCGATCAGCTGAACCAGCTGCGCGGAACCGTGCCCGTCACCTTACCCGACTTTGTCGCCGCCGCACTGTGTAAAACTCGCCCGGTCATGGAATGGACGAGCGCGACGGGAATGCTGGATATCGTTTCTCGGGAGTTTCCGCATGACCTGCTGCGTGACCTGCGTCTGGACGATTTTGACTGGCCGGAAATCGTGGATTTTCGGCATATTGTTGGCGAATACAAAGTCGACGGACGTTCACTGCCTGTTTACGCACCGACCGGTGACCATCAGTGTTCGCTGGCCGGAACGCTGCTGGCACAAGGTGAGTTGTCTGTCAACGTCTCCACCGGTTCGCAGGTGTCGATGCTGACCAACAGCACAGATGTTGGTAATTTTCAGGTCCGACCATACTTCGACGGTTTTCTGTTGAAGACGATCACGAACATACCAGCCGGGCGAGCCCTCACCGCTGTCATGAAACTGCTGACTGAGATTCCAGGTCGCGACAACGACGACACAGGGCAGGCGTGGGACTATTTTTTCCAGCAGGCGAAACAGACGACGAAAACGGACACCGGCATAAACCTCGCCTTTTTCCCTGGCGCGGTCGAAGGTCCCGGTTCGTTCACGAATCTGCGGGAAGATAATCTGACAGTCGGGCACATCGCGCGAGCGAGTCTGGAACAAATGGCTGATTATTACGAACAGTTGGCTGGCAAACTGGCACCGGCGAAAGACTGGTCGCGACTGGTGTTTTCCGGAGGCATCGCGCAGCAATCATTGCTGCTGCGGGAACTTGTTGCCAATCGACTGCAGTCAGAATACAGAACGGCCACGAGTTCCGAAGACGCACTGTGCGGGATGATGGTCTTGGGTCGCGTCATCGGAGGACTCAGCGATTCCGTGGTGCCCCCGTCCGAGTGACGTTGAGACGATGACCGGCCGAGGCGCTCGATTCAGAACAGCGAAGATCGCAGATGCCTTCAATAGAATTCCTCATGTACTGAGCGGTCACCCGCGAGTCGCGCATCCGCTCCCATGTGGAAGATGCCCTCGGATTCACTTCTGCCCGTGGGTGTGTCACAATGTTTCCGGGGCAACGTCAGCCCTGTGACGTGTGCCACTGGCTCTGCCAGTGTTTTCGTCCGCCTCAAGGCACTGGCAGAGCCAGTGGCACTCAAGCCTGATTCAAACACTGACATAGCGCCCGTCCAATGACCTGGTTAGATCCCATCACTCTGAGCTGCCCAAACGTATCTCTGGAACTCCTGAATCAACGACATCACGACGACCTGGTTGAGGCAGCAGGTGACGGTGAACTGTGGACGCTGTGGGACACATGCGTCTATTCCATCATCGCCAGCGAATGGCCGACCGTGAAAGCGCACCTGACGTTTCAGGCGTCACGATGAACTTGAATCGCCTTCAGAGCTGGTGGTGTACGACCAAAACCAAGAAACGTTGATCAGCTCGTTCGCTACGGCTCGTCAATCACGGGATTGGTCAGCTGGCCTATTCCTTCGATGTCGATTGTCACAGAATCGCCGTGCTTCAGATAAACCGGTGGCTTGCGAGCCAATCCGACTCCGTGTGGCGTTCCCGTCAGGATGACGGTTCCCGGCATCAACGTCGTGCTCCCGCTGAGAAATTCTATCAACGTCGGCACGTCAAAGATCATGTCGTCCGTGTTCCAGTCCTGCATGACTTCGCCGTTCAGAATCGTCTTGATCTTCAGAGCGTTGGGATTCGGGATGTCGTCCGTTGTGACCAGGCATGGTCCCAGCGGACAGAACGTGTCGAATGTTTTGCCCTTGCACCACTGGCTGCCGCCATATTTGATCTGCCAGTCACGAGCACTCACATCATGACCGCAGGTGTAGCCGAGAACATAGTCCAGGGCATCCGCCTTCGAGACGTTCTTGCACTTCTTTCCGATCACGACGGCCAGCTCACATTCGTAGTCCACCTCTTCGCTCTTCAGGTGTCGTGGAACTTCGATGGGATCGTCCGGATTCTGCAGAGTCGTCGGCGACTTCATAAACAGAATGGGCCATTTCGGCTTCGGCAATCCACCTTCTTCCGCATGAAACAGATAGTTCAGGCCGATGCACAGGATTGTTGGCGGATCGACGGGAGCCAGAAGTTTCTGAACATCGGCAACTTTGTCAGTCACAGTGTGATCGCCAAAGATGCAGCCGTCAATTTCCAGCGAGGATCCATCATCCTGCTGAGCGGCGTAGCGAATGTTGTTGGCAGAATCGTGGTAACGAATAATTTTCATGGTAAGTTTGCCGGCGGAAAGGAAGTTTAAGAGGATTACGTAGCAGGCCTGCAGAATATCAGTCGCCGCGGAAATGGCCAGCGTGGTTACACGTATGACAACGCAAGGGGCGCATCCGTCGACTGCAGATTTATTGTGAGCGAGGGTTCCCCAAAGTCAGTGCCAAAACAGTAGGGTGTGTGCTCGCACGCACCAGGCACGTGGCCATCGTTCCCGTATGTATTCACTGCCTGAACTCGCAGACACCCGCCGCAACAACCACACCACAGACTCTTCATCAACAACGTGGTGCGTGCCAGCACGCACCCTACGCCTACGCCCCGCCCCCGCAGCGGCTATCGAAGACTGAGTGTTCCGCCGTCAATCGGATGGACGCTGCCTGTTACAAAGGAAGCTTCGTCACTGCACAGGAACAACGCCGCCACCGCAATTTCTTCCGGCTTGCCCATGCGTCCGATCGGCTGGAATTCCGCCAGTTTCTGCATCACTTCTGCTTCTTCACCAGGATAATTCTGCGCCACAAAGCCATCCACAAATGGAGTATGAATGCGGCCGGGAAGAATAGCGTTGCAACGGATCCCCTTGTCGACAAAATCCTTCGCGACGGAATACGTCAGCGCGACGACGGCGCCCTTGCTGGTGGAATAAGCAAATCGTTCTGCCAGTCCGAACCACGCCACCGTGGAGGCGATATTCAGAATCGCCGACCCCTGTGGCATGTGAGGAATCACAGCATAGCAGCAGTTGTAGACACCCTTCACGTTAACGGCCATCACTCGATCAAAGTCGGCCTCTTCTGTCGTCGTGACGCTGCCCACATGAGCGATGCCGGCGTTGTTCACCAGAATATCAATCTTCCGGTGGTCGGCAATAATCGCATCGACCTGTGACTTCACGGCGTTCTGGTCTGTGATATCGCAGACATGGACGGTCGCTGCCCCTCCGGCGGCGACGATTTCGGCAGCGGTTGTGTCGGCCGCGGCCGCGTCAACTTCAAAGATCTGGACGTGAGCACCACGCTGCGCAAACATTTCGGCGATGCCCTTGCCAATACCGGATCCGCCCCCGGTAATGACCGCTGTTTTGTCATCGAGTCGTAGCACTTCGTATTCCTGTTACAATTTGTGAGACGGCCGGTCGCCGATGCGGGCTTTCGCCCGGAAACGCTCCCGCTGGTCACTCCCAACGCGCGCGTACCGACAGGCAGTTGCACAAAAAAACTTCATACGACGCCTGTTGTCGAAATACAGAATACACAGCACGTCGTACCTCGGCCACCAACAGCAACTCAGCAAACAACACATGCACGACTCTTCAAAGCGTCTCCGCAGCGAGCAATGGTTCAACATTCCGGACGATCCGGGTATGACGGCTATTTACGTCGAACGTTATCTGAACTACGGCGTGACACGCGACGAATTGCAGTCGGGCAAACCGATCATCGGCATCGCACAGACCGGCAGTGACATCGCTCCCTGCAATCGCATTCACCTGCAAACCGTGGAACGCGCCAAGGACGGTATTCGAGCCGCCGGCGGAGTTCCGTTCGTTTTTCCCGTGCATCCCATTCAGGAAAGCTGCCGACGACCCACCGCCGCTCTGGACCGCAACCTGTCGTACCTTGGCCTGGTGGAAATCATCCACGGCTATCCCTTTGACGCCGTGATTCTGACAGCTGGATGCGACAAGACCACGCCAGCCGGATTGATGGCGGCCGCAACAACCAATCTGCCGGCGATTGTGCTTTCCGGCGGCCCGATGCTGGACGGCTGGTATGAAGGCAAACTGACCGGGTCGGGCATGGCCACCTGGGAAGCAAGGCGGCGGCTGGCCGCCGGACAGATTGATTACCAGGGTTTTATGGACCTGGTGTGCTCAACAACAACCAGCCCCGGCCACTGCAATACCATGGGCACGGCATTGACGATGAACTGTCTTGCCGAAGTTCTGGGAATGTCGCTGCCGGGCAGCGCGTCGATTCCCGCCGCCTATCGTGAACGAATGCAGTCAGCTTACGAAACCGGGCAGCGAGCCGTTGAGATCGTGCACGAGAATCTGACACCAGATCGGATTTTGACGCGTCAGGCATTCGAAAACGCCATCGCCCTGAACACGGCCATCGGTGGTTCCACCAATGCGCCGCCGCATCTGGCCGCTATCGCGCGGCACGTTGGCGTCGAACTGGACATCAAGGACTGGGAAGACGTCGGCTACGATATTCCGTTGCTGGTGAACTGTCAGCCGGCGGGCGATTTTCTGGGCGAAGGGTTTCACCGTGCCGGCGGCGTTCCGGCAGTCGTCAATGAACTTTTGACCGCGGGAAAAATCCACGCCGCTGCGCTGACCATCTCCGGAAAGTCGATCTCCGAGAATGTGGCCGCTAAGACAACGAACGACACGAACGTCATCCGATCCTACGAAGCACCCTTGATGCAGCAGGCCGGGTTCCTTGTGCTGTCCGGCAATCTGTTTGATTCTGCATTGATGAAGACGTGCGTGATCAGCGACGACTTTCGAGAACGCTACCTCTCAAAACCGGGTAGCAAAAACTGCTTTGAATCCCGCGTCGTTGTGTTCGACGGACCGGAAGACTATCACGCTCGCATTGACGATCCATCTTTGAGGATCGACGAATCCTGCCTGCTGGCGATCCGAGGCTGCGGCCCCATCGGTTATCCAGGCAGTGGCGAAGTTGTCAACATGCAGCCGCCCGCCGCATTACTTCAGAAAGGCATCAACCAGCTGCCGACGCTGGGTGACGGCCGACAAAGCGGAACGTCAGCCAGCCCGTCACTGTTGAATGCATCCCCCGAATCCGCTGCCGGTGGCAATCTGGCGCTGCTGCAGACGGATGACACCGTTCGCATTAATCTGAACGACCGCACGGTCACGCTGCTGGTTTCCGACGAAGAACTGGCAGAACGACGCCGAAACTATGAGCCGCCGGAAATCACAAACGAAACACCGTGGCAGGAAATCTATCGAGGTTGTGTGGGCCAGCTGGACACCGGAGGTTGTTTCGACTTTGCCACGAATTATCGCAACGTCGCCGAACGGGTGCCGCGCCACAATCACTGACTGGCAGCGTACGGCACTGAGACATCACCGCGCACGACGTGTTCGACGTGAGAATGGGTCCGCAAGACAAGCTCGACGTGCAAGCGAGTAGGTCTCGTCCGTTTGAAAAACACACTTGCTGGCGCTGCGTGCTTGTATCGAAAGCCGTCAAACATCAGTCAGCGGCTCAACGTCAGAACGCCATCGGGT
>JBDONA010000513.1:0-12039 GCA_039831575.1 Fuerstiella sp.
CCATCCTCGCGTTGTTCGATGACGTGCGCACCCCAGCCGGTAATGCGGGCCAGGACGAACAACGGAGTGAACATCGCCGTCGGAATATCCATCTTGTTGTAGGAGACGGCAGAAAACCAATCAAGATTCGGGAACATCTTTTTCACATCCCACATCACCGTTTCCAATCGCTCGGCAATGTCGTAGAGACCAGTGTCGCCTGATTCTTCGGACAACTGTCGAGCGACGGCTTTGATCACCGAATTACGAGGGTCACCGGTGGTGTACACGGGATGGCCGAAACCAATCACGATTTCCCGACGACTGACGCATTCGCGGATATCGGCCTCAGCGTCGTCGGCGTTGTCGTATCGGCTCTGAATCTCAAAGGCCACTTCATTGGCACCGCCGTGTTTAGGACCACGCAGCGCGCCGATGGCCCCGGTGATCGCCGAGTAGAGATCGGACCCCGTTCCGGCGATGACTCTGGCGGTAAAGGTGGATGCGTTGAATTCATGCTCGGCGTAGAGAATCAGCGACGTGTGCATCGCGCGAATCCATGATTCCGGTGGTTTCTTTTCGTGAAGCAGTTGCAGAAAATGCTCGCCAAGTGAGTCTGCGTCTGTCTGCACCTCAATGCGCTTGCCACTGTTCGCGAAGTGATGCCAGTAGAGCAACATCGAAGCCGAGCTCACCAGCAATCGATCAATCAGCTTGCGAGCGACTTCAGGTGAATGATCACCGGGTTCTGCTTCGCACGTCCCCAACATCGAGCACCCTGAGCGCAGGACGTCCATAGCGTTGGCCGTTGCCGGAATTGCCTCGAGTGTACGTTTAACCGGGCCCGGCAAGCTGCGCATTTTCTTCAGCCGCGCCTTATAAGCTGATAACTCGGACTGCGTTGGCAGCGTACCGTGTACCAGCAGATGGGCGATTTCCTCGAACTCGGCCGTGTCGGCGAAGTCGAGAATGTCGTAGCCGCGGTAATGCAGGTCATTGCCGGTGCGACCCACCGTACAGATCGCTGTATTACCGGCGGCAACGCCGGAAAGAGCAACCGATTTCTTGGGTTTACGAACGTCTGTGATGGGGTTACTCATGATTCGTCGTTTCCCGGACTCTGCTTTTTGAATAAATGATCGAGTTCCTGTTCAATGGCGTGGTAACCCAGGTGTGCATAAAGTTCTTCGCGCGTCTCCATCTGATCGATGACACTCGCCTGCGTTCCGTCCTCACGGATTGTTTTGTAGACATTCAGAGCTGCTTTGTTGGCTGCGCGAAATGCAGAGAGCGGGTAAAGCGCGACGCTGACTCCCACTTCCGACAGTTGCTGTGTAGTAAAAAGAGGGGTCGTGCCGAATTCTGTGATGTTGGCAAGGACCGGCACGCTGACCGCGTCGACAAATCCCCGGTATTGCTCCAGCTGCGTCATCGCTTCGGGAAAAATCATGTCGGCACCTGCTTCCACGCAGGCACAAGCGCGATCGATCGCAGACGACATGCCTTCGACGGCCAGGGCATCCGTTCGCGCCATGATCACAAACTCTTCACCGTCCCTTGCATCAACGGCGGCCTTGATCCGATCCACCATCTCATCCTGAGAGACGATGGCTTTGCCAGGACGATGACCGCAGCGTTTCTGAGAAACCTGGTCCTCGATGTGTACGCCGGCGGCCCCGGTTCTGTTCATCGCTCGCACGGCACGGGCGATATTGAGTGCGCCTCCCCAGCCAGTGTCGATGTCGACCAGTAGCGGAAGTTCAGTGACATCCGTGATCCGCCTGACATCGATCAGCACGTCCTCCATGGTTGTAATGCCCAGATCAGGCACACCGCAGGAAGCCGCTGCCACTCCACCGCCGGAAACGTACAGGGCTTGAAATCCGGACGCCTCGGCCAGGCGAGCATGGTAGGCGTTGATGGCACCCGCGCATTGCACGGGCTTTTCTACCTGAATGGCGCGGCGTAAACGGGCTCCTGGTGTCATGACAGATTGCTCTCCATTTTCCTGCTCAGCCATGGCCATCTGCCGTCTGCGAATTGCGGTGTTGAAAGCCCCGTTCCACCATCCAGAGTCAAGTGCCCAGGATCTGACAGCTAACTTAATGGAAGTCGGCAACGTCGGCAAACCGTTCTGACGTCAATTTCCCGACGAGCGGGGGACGTCAGTCCCCTGATTCCATTACAGACCCAGCGCGGCAGTCGCAACCGCGGCAGTCGAGAGAACAGCATTATTCGATATACATCAACTTCTGAGTCATCGTAGGCAACCGGTGATTCGGGCACTGACGTACCCGGCTCACCCTGTCCCAGCGAGCCGTCGATGTCCGGACGTTGCTGCTGAATTCACACCGGCAACATGGTTCGGTTATAGTCTGTGTTCAGAACTTCTCAGCACCAGCCGTGCTTTTCCAGTGGAGACTTTGTGATGCGTCACCAGACAGCGGTTTATTGTCTTGCAGCTCTTGCGGTGTTCGTCCCGTCGGCGCACTCGGCGCACTCGGCGCATGTACACGCCGGCGACAATGCTCGCGTGATGGTGTGGCCCGAATACGCACCCGGCGAGACATCGCTGGAAGAAGGCACTAATCAACCGTTTCGGGCGGGCGAGGTTCCGCCCGTCACGCGGACGATTAAGATTCGTCGTCCTAGCATCGACGTGTTTCTGGCCGATAATCCGAATGGAACGGCCATCCTTGTGTTGCCGGGCGGCGGATTCGGAAAAGTGGTTCCGGACAAAGAAGGTTCCGAAGCCGCTCCGTGGCTGAATCAATTCGGGATTTCGACATTTGTCCTGCGGTATCGCACGAACGAAGTGACACCTAAGACAGAGCCAGCCTGGCGTCGCCCTCTCCAGGACGCTCAGCGAGCTCTTCGCATCATTCGCAAGCGTGCCACTGAATGGAAGGTAAATGCTGACCGAGTAGGAGTGCTGGCTTTTTCAGCGGGCGGTCAGGTCGGTTCCATTCTGCATACGGCCGAAGGAAAACCAGCCTACGAAGCAATGGATGCGACGGATGATCAGAATTGCTCACCCGATTTCTCGCTGCTGATTTATCCGTGGAACGTCTACGATCGGACAACAGATGATCTGTTACCGGAAATCAAACCATCGAAAACGTCGCCACCGGCATTCATCGTCCATACTCATGACGATAAGTCGTCGTCATTGGGCAGCGTCCTGATCTATGCGGGCCTGAAGCGACACAATATCCCGGCGGAACTACACGTCTACGAAAACGGAGGTCACGGCTACGGCATGAGAGCGGTCGCAGGATCTCAAATCGGGACATGGCCCGCTCGCGCGGGAGAATGGCTGCGTGTGCGTGGGTTGGCCAAACCTGTGGATAAAGAGTAGCCGAACAGGTCAGGCTGTACCTGACCGCCATAAAGCAGTTTCCGAATGGGCGTGCACACTGTCGGTCGCGGGAGCCCATGTTTTTCGCATCAGTATTCGTTAATCGCATACACATCCGAGCGCATACCGCTCCAGCCCGCACGTGGCCGGCTTGAAAGACTCATCCCATGACAGTCCTGTTCAAAACAGATTGTTGTCATCAGTTGTTGAGCACCTGCTTGCTGTTGTCGCTCCCGGCGCTTCTGAGCAGCACCTGTTCAGCTCAGTCGGCTGATCACTACAACGTGGGCGTCGCTGTGGTGGACATTACTCCGGAGTATCCGATCCGACTGAACGGTTTCGGCAATCGTCGGGAAGAATCGGGAGGCGTTTCACAACAGATTTACGCGCGAGCCCTCGCGGTGTCGCAGGGTGATCAGCCGCCACTGGTGCTGGTAACGCTGGATAGTCTGGGCGTGCGGACTTCGATGGTCGACGAAGTCCGCCGCCGCCTGCAGGAATCTGACGGACTTCCACGACAGAACCTGGCCCTCACGTTCTCACATTCACACTGCACGCCCAAGGTCAATGGAGCGTGTGACAACATTTTCAGCACGGCGATTCCGAAGGACCACCAAAAACACATTGACCGTTACACGCAGGAACTGACAGACCACATCACACTCGTGGCCCGCAGGGCAATGACTTCACGATTACCTGCCCGACTGGAATGGGCTGTCGGAAAAGTTGGCTTTGCCAAAAACCGTCGCACCGTAGGCGGCCCCGTTGATCATGATCTGCCGATGCTGGTTGTCCGCGACACAGACACCAACAAACCAAAAGCGATCTACGTGTCGTATGCCTGTCATTGCGTGACGTTGTCCTTCAACAAACTCAGCGGAGACTGGGCGGGATACGCGGCCGCGATGATTGAACGGCGTTTTCCGGGCTGCATCGGGTTGGTTTCCATCGGAGCCGGTTCTGACCAGAACCCAATGAGTCGAATCAGCGGCGACCCAGGCGACAATGTTGAGGCGGCCGAACGACAGGGAGTTGAAATTGCCACTGAGGTGGAACGTTTGCTGAGTGGTCGTTTGAAACGCATTTCCGGTAAGCCACAGGCTGTGCTGAATACTATCGCTCTGCCACTGAAAGGCCTGCCGACTCGGGAACAACTGGTTGAGCAAGCCGGCAAGGGGCGGCCGACCGATCGCTACAATGCAGTCACCCAGCTGGCGCGACTTGATCGCGGAGAGAAGTTGATTTCTGAAATCGACTATCCCATTCAGACGTGGTCCTTCGGCGACAGCTTCTGCATGAACTTTCTGGCAGGTGAAGTTTGTGTTGACTATGCACTGAGACTCAAGTCAGAGATCGATCGGGAACGCTTCTGGCTGAATACATACAGCAACGACTTTGGCTGCTACATTCCTTCGGAGCGATTGTTGACAGAAGGAGGGTACGGCGGAGGTGCGGAAGTGCCGTACTTTGCGCTGCCCACAACGCTGCAGGCGGGTCTCGAAAAATTGATTGTCGACGAAGTGCATCGTCAGGTACCGGACGCCTTTCATGTGGCAAAGGGTACTCAGGGTGTGACACCGAAGTCTCCGGAAGATTCGCTGCGATGCATGGGCACTCATGACAACCTTGAAGTGCGATTGGCGGCGGCAGAGCCCCAGGTGACAGATCCGGTGGCCATCGACTTTGGTCCCGACGGGCGATTGTGGGTTGCCGAAATGAGTGACTACGGTCGAGACATGTATGAGGAATTCGAACAGACCAGTCGAATCCGGTGGCTACGAGATGCCGACGGTGACGGCTATTTTGAAGAAGCAAAAACCTTTGTCGATGGTCTGCGGTTCCCGACGGACGTTAAGGTCTGGCGCGACGGAATCCTGATCTGCGACGCACCCGACATTCTGTTTGCCCGCGACAAAGACGGCGATGGAATCGCAGACGTCACGCAGAAGCTGTTTTCGGGCTTTGAAATCCGCAACGCCCAGGCCAGAGTGAACAGTCTTCGTTGGGGACTGGACAACTGGATCTACGGAGCCTGTGGGCTGTTCGGCGGCACAATCACAAGCCATCAAACCGGGGAAGTCGTCAATTGCAGCAATCGTGACTTTCGCATGAACGCGGACACAGGAGTCATCGAACCGGTGTCCGGGAGAACTCAGCAGGGGCGTTGTCGCAACGATTGGGGTGACTGGTTTGGTTGCTCAAACGGCAACTTGTTACGGGCGATCCCTGCTGACGACCGATACGCGCAGCGGAACCCCTTCGCCACTTTGTCATCGCCGCCGGGACTGATGGCAGACTCTGCGGCGCACTCACTGTATCCGCCCGATGGTCTGGTCACCTTTGAACTGTCCGGCGCGCCGGGGCGTGCGACTGCGGCCTGCGGACTGGGGATTTATCGTGCTTCACTGCTGGGTGCCGAATTTGCAGACGATGCTTTCACGTGTGAACCTGTGCATCAGTCGGTACACCGCATCAACCTGTTACGCAGCGGTCACGGATTTGCGGGCAAACGTGGCGACGGTGAAGAATCGACGGAGTTTCTCAGCTCCACCGATCGCTGGTTCCGACCGGTGCAGGCACGGACCGGTCCGGACGGTGCACTCTGGGTCGTGGACATGTACCGCTACGTGATCGAGCACTCGCGATGGATTCCGCAGTCCACACTGGCGGAACTTGATGTGTTTGCCGGAAAGCGACGTGGACGGATTTATCGTGTCGTCCCGAAGCCTGGAAACAGTGACATACAGTCGTCAGCGAAGCAAACATTGATTCCGAATTTGGTTGATCTGTCTGATGGTGAACTGGCAGGACGACTTGGTTCTGCGAATGGCACGATCCGCGATCTTGCCCATCAGGTGTTGATCTGGCGGTCGGCGAAATCTGTGGGCCCGGAAATCCGCAGGATCACATCAAACGCCAAACATCCGGCAGGGCAGATACAGGCTCTGGCGACGCTGGACGGGCTACGGCAACTGACGCCCGCTGATATTGTGGTGGCGCTTGAGACAGACGATCCGGAAGTCGTGCGTTTTGCTGTACAACTCAGTGAGCGGTTTCTGGACGATACGCCAAAACTACGGGCCAGGATTCTTGCGATGGCGAAAAGCAGGAGCGCCCGAGTGCGACGCCAGGTAGCGCTTTCCATCGGTGCAGGTGGAAGTTCGGGTCAGGCTGTCGCCACAACACTCAGTGCGTTGATCAGCACCGCAGAACCCGATGTGTATGTTCGTTCGGCCGCCCTGAATTCCATTAGTGACGACAATATCAATTCTGTTCTTAGCGCCTACCTTGATCTGCCCGTTGCCGCGCAGACGAGCGGTATTCGACGCGACCTCATTTTGCTGGCAGTTCGAATCGGAAATTCGAACGCCGTTGAACGAGCGTTGAACGCGTGTCTGCCGATCGCCAGCTCGGAGTTGCCATCACGCCCTGCGGCGACGCTTGTGGCGGCAGTGCTGGACAGGCTGGACGCTCGTCCGGACAATCGTAAGCTGCAGATCACCGCCTCCACTTCGCAAAGACTGAGTGAACTGCATCGCAAAGCGATGGATACGATCGCGCACGCCAGCCACCCTGAAGACGCGCAAATCGCGGCGATCGGCCTGCTGGGACGAAGATACGGTCCGGTCACAACGCAGATTCTCGGCAGCCGCACCATTGATGCAGCACTCCGGCCAGCCCAACGTGCCACCGCGATTGAAGCGTTGATATCGGCCCGGTCTTCGGGAGCCGTCCAGCGGGCGGCCATCACTGCCCTGTCCGACATCGGCGCTGAAGATACTTCGGCGATGTTATTGTATGCGTACGCTGCCGTCGGAGCGGAATCCCGTCTGGCGATCGCCGATGAGTTGATGAGCCGCAGTGACAGCCTGCTGGAACTGCTGTCGGCACTGGAATCCGGAAGGATTCGAGCCGACATTCTTGACGCAGCCCGGCGCAGTAAGCTGCTGTCAAGTACGAATGCCAACGTTCGTACGGTCGCCGAACGAGTGTTCAATACTTCTGGAACGTCCAGTCGCGCAGCCGTGTTGAGTTCATTCGACCACGTGGTTGGCATGACCGGCGACGTGCCGCGTGGCCGGGACGTGTTTCGGAAACGATGTTCAACATGTCACAAGCTGGAAGACCATGGTCATGTTGTCGGTCCTGATTTACTAGCGCTGACAAATCGTGATCCTCGGTGGTTGCTGACAACGATCCTTGATCCCGACAAAGACGTTGATGCTCGTTACGTGGCGTGGACGGCCGTCACCGTCGACGGACGAACGGCTTCCGGCATGATTGTCCGGGAGACCGCCGATTCGATTTTTCTTCGTGAAGCCGGCGGCAAGGAACACGTGATTCCGCGAACGAAAGTTGAGGAGTTTCGGTCGTCGGAACGTTCCGTCATGCCGGAAGGTCTGGAGCGCGACATGTCGGCTCAGGACTTCAGCGACGTGATCGCTTATCTGGCAAGCTTTGAATCACCGCCAAAACGACTGCCGGGGAATAAACCACAAACGATTGAACCGGACGAAGATGGATTTCTGTTGCTGACAGCTGATGCTGCCGAGATTCGAGGGGGCGATATTACCTTTGAAACAGAGTTTGCGAATATCGGCTACTGGCATAACGAACAGGATCTCGCGACATGGAAAGTGCGGCTGACCGAATCCGGCAGGTACGACATCTACATCGACGCCGCCTGTGCCACGGCATCAGCCGGCAACAGTTTTCGCATCGACGGCATCGCTGAATCCGTCAGCGCCACGGTTATGGGGACGGGCGGATGGAATCGCTATCACCATCAGAAAGTTGGAACAACACAACTGGATTCCGGTCTCAATGTCATCGTCGTTCGTTCGCATGGTCCGGTGAAACAAGCGCTGTTTGATCTGCGCGAAGTGCGATTGGTTCCAGTCGGGATGTTGCCCGGCTTTGCAGCGGCGGACCTCACAGAAACACCACTACCCCGATTTCCGCCGGAGATCGCGCCCTTCCTGCTGGACGAATCTCAGCCGGTCGCACGCCGACAGAAAGTGATCGACCGGCGACCCGGGATGGGGCCCGGTATCATTTCGTTGCTGGCTGCAGGAATCAGGGCAGGTGATATTGAAGATGAATACCGCCGCATTCCGTGGCTTTGGCGAGTCGCCATCGCTGTTGGACGGCGGAACGACGGCGGCGAGATTCGCGACGTTCTGGAAACCAGCGTTCCCCCTGAAGGAAGTTCCCTGCGCGACTGGCAGGCGGTGGTGATCGGTGGCGGCCTGATCAATGGCGCGGCCCAGCTGGGCTTCTGGCCAAAGCGCCGCCTTGCTGAGATTCTGGACGGCCTGCCTGATGTCAAAGCACGGTGGTCTGGCACGTTGCAGTTGGCCGCTGCGATGGCGGACGATGACAGGATTAAACCTGGCACGCGCTACGATGCTTTGCGGATGGTGGCTCTGATGGACGAAGAAACCGCGGTGCCACACTTGCTGCGGTATCTGACCAAAGACACGGCTGCTGAACTTCAAATGGGCGCCGTAAGTGGTCTTGCGGACGTTGAGTCAACTGACGTCATTGCACCGTTGGTGGAATCGCTTGGTTATCTGGACGGTCGTAATCGCTACCTTGCCATCGAAGGACTGCTGCGCACGAACGAACGAGCCGCAGCGCTGGCAGTGTTGCTGGACACGGACAAACTGGTATTGCAACAGAAAGAGCGGCAATCGCTGCGGAGCCACAAGGTCGAACAAATACGCTCCCGGGCAAAAATGCTCATGACGGAATGAATACCTGCCACGTGGCAAGGCGCGGTAATGAATGGCTATGAAGTTGGAGAGGGTGGCCGGGGTTGGAGCGAGGAACGAGTGAAACCCCGGGGCCGGCAGCGGCGGGTTGATTCTCCTTCGCAAGCTCAGTCCAGCCCCGGCCACCCACCGGCCAGAAACCACTATCCGTTGCTGCACCCATGGGGCCGGAGTCTGTGGTTTGTCCTGTCTTAACGTCGCGTCGGCAGTTAAAACTCATCATCAAAATCTACAGTCTTCGCGAAACATTCAGGACATCCGATCATGCTACGAATCCGCCATATCGATCGATCGAATCTGCTGATGTTTGCGGTCCTGTTGGCGGGGCAATCCATCAGTGTCGCGGCAGCTTCCGCCAAAGACATCGTGCTGAATGAAGATCTGGCGGCGTACCAATCGCATCCCAGTGCCGTGGTGACTTCAACCGGGCACATGTGGGTGGCGTGGCATGCGTATTCTGCAGGGCACGACCACATCGACGTCCGCCAGTTTGCCGCAGACGGCACTTCACAACCCATGACCACAATCAGCGACACCAAGGAAATCGCGGGCCCTCCCGTCGTTGTTGACGGACATCACGGTTCTGTCTGCGTGATCTGGTCGGCGCGAACGGACGCGGGTTCGCAGGTTCGTGCTCGAGAAAATCGCGACGGGAAATGGCAATCCACGGTAAACCTGTCAGAACCCAATTCGACGGCCATCTACCCCTCGGCAACCACGACTCATGATGGCAAAGTGGCAGCAACATGGAGTCAGAGAACCGGCAACCGCTTCCGGATCGTTGCTCGCGTCTTTGCCAAAGGTCTCTGGGGAGCACCGCTTGAAGTTTCTGACGACAAATCAGAAGCGTACCGGCCAATGGTTGTTGCCGACGAGGGTGGGACTTCGTCAGTATTCTGGGACACCTATGAAAACGGTATGTATGTCGTCAAAGGCCGAACACTGCTGCCAACAGCTGGTCCCGTGCAGCAGGTTTCACCCCGTGGGCGCCACTGCCTGAAGCCGACGGCAATCGCAACTTCCAACGGTTTGTGTGTGGCATGGCTGAGTAAGCACGATGTGATCGGCGGGCCGGGCGTCATTAGCCAGTGGCACACTCTGCAGGCGGCGGTCCGGGTGGGCGGACACTGGAACCTGGTAACCGACGCCGAGGGAAACACAACAGCTGCTGAATTGACCCACGGACTCATGGGGCAGATCGAACCTCGCGTGGTGGCCACTGGCGGTTACATGGGTCAGCGGGCTCAGCCAATGTTCTTACGAAATGGCGATGACATCTGGTTGATGTGGGAGCGAAAGTCGACTCAGAAAGGCAGCACACCAAATGTCACCGGTGATCTTGTGGGTCGCCGGATGCGGAACGGACGATGGGAAACGCCGGTGCTGTTGCATCAGGGCCTTGTCGACTATCACCTGCCCCACTCGGACGCTGTCACGGACGGGCGTTTCAGGATTCTCGCTTCCCACCTGCCTCGTAATTCCAAACGTGTCTATGAATGCCTGTGTCTGAACCTGGCTGATACCAGTGAATTTCGACAGGAAAAATGGACGGGGTGGGAACCTGTCGATCTGCCGATTCGCAATGAACTGCCGCCTGCTCAAACCATCACGATTTCCGAAAGGACATACCAACTGTTCTGGGCAGACATGCACTGTCACAGCGGTCTCACGTGCGATGCGGAAGGAGAACCCGATGAGCTAATGCACTACGCTCGGGACCGCGCCAAACTTGATGTTGTCGTCTTCACCAATAATGACTTTCTGTATGACGCTCCGTTAACCGGTTACGAATACGCCCTGAGCAATGACTTTGCCCGCTTCTATTCCCGGCCTGGTTTTCTGGCTCTTCCCGGCTACGAATGGACGTCTCGCATTCCGGGTCGCGCTGGAGCTCGTATTGATGATCCCGGTAACTGGACGCCTCCCTATCAGAATCGTTCGTTTCCCAATCACCGCAGCGTCGTCTACCCACCAACGGGTGGGCCGATCGTTCGTTTTCCGGAAGTCGGCAATGACATCAACCAGCTGAACGCAGCCGTCGAAAAGGCGGGAGGGCTGACCTTTACGCAGCACGACAACTTCAAAGTATCGGACCATCGCGTCGAAGTCGGGATGGAACTGACGTCGGGCTGGCGGAATTACATCGCTCGCGTGCCCAAACTGTTCCATGAACCGTTGAATAACGGAGCACGACTGGGTTTCGTGGCGTGCGGTGATTCTCATCGTCGCGCACCCGGACTAAGCGGTGCGTTAACCGGGATCTATGCGGAAGAGCTGACAGCCGACGCAATCTTTGATGCTCTGCGACAACGACGTTGTTTTGCGACAAACGGCTCGCGGATATTGATCGATTCTCGCGCGAACGACGTCTTTATGGGCGACGAGATTGCGGTCCGGAACTCGCAGGTTCGCCTGACGTTAAGAGCCGTTGGAACGCGACCGATCACGTCTGCCACACTTGTCCGGGATGGCGTTGAAGTGAATCGTTTTTCCGGCACCGATGATCGCAACTTCTCCATCGAGTTCACGGATATCGACCTGGCGAAGGGAACGCATTGGTACTACTGGCGCGTCACACAGGAGCGGGATGCGCCAGTCTTGCCGGGCAATCTGATGGTCGCGCATGGCCACGTGGCATGGTCCACGCCGGTGTGGGTGACCGCAAAATAACGATGAGCTTATTCTCCGAACAGTCACGCCCAGGACGATGAAAGAGTTCAGTCCTCAGGAGCTGCGTTGCATGGCGGGGCAGTCGACAGTCGACCCGTGAGGATCGGCCCGTTAAGCTGACGCTTCGCGACGGAAGTTGGTGCCATGTTCACCTCAGTGTGGGCCTGACACCGTGCGTTTCCCCTTCACGGATGAATCCACGATGCTCTGCAAATTCCCGCCCCTTGTGCTGATGGTGTGTGTGCTGGTCATGCCCCG
>JBDONA010000097.1:0-12039 GCA_039831575.1 Fuerstiella sp.
CGCTTTCGTCGTCGGGGAACTTTCTGGGGTCAGAAAAAGGCATATGTGCGCCACTGGCTCTGCCAGTGCTTCCATTCCGCCGCGACCCTGTCAACAGCACTGGCGGAGCCAGTGCCACTTCAGCATGGGAGTCCCGGTAGTACTCCAGTGTATGCCGCTCGGCAGATCAGTCCTGTCCGGGAACCCAAAGCTTTTCGGATGTCGCTGCTTTTTTCTCCGTTTCAGGCGTCCACAGTTCGCCGCCTGCACCTGCACCGGCAGCCGCAGGTTGAAGCTGGTCAAGCAGGTGAGTACAGCCACTGTTCACCAGCTCTTCGCGGATCACTTCTTCAATTTCCGGAATCTTGATGAAGTAACGATCACGAATGGAAGCCAGCAGCTCCGGAAGTTCCGGGTCTGCGGGATTGTCCAGGCGAAAGCTGAGTTCGCGGATGTCGAGTTCCAGTTTGGTGCGAAATGCATCCTTTTCATCAGCAACTGAGAGGCGCGCGTCTGCAAAGCATTCGGACGCCATTTTCAGATCATTCTTTTCACGAGCAACGGTGGCCCGCAGCATATGGGCACGCATGGGAGTAAACCGTTCCAGCGCAGTCGGACGTTTGATGAGTTCGGCAACAGCTCGTTCAATCAACAACAGGTGACGTACGAGCGTAACGCGATTCGTGAAGTCGACAACCTGTTCGTCGGACAGGTCGGATTCAGCCAGACGCGCGAACTGCAGCAGAGGCAGCGATGTGATCGCCTGCTGTGCGTCAGGCTTCAGCTGCGACGGCACGGGGACGCCAAGTCGAGAGCGAATGTCGGCAAGGTCCGGATCGTAGCCCATGCGGTTGCAGACAACGTCCAGCGTGATCACGCTGGCTCCTACCTTCACAAGATTGTTGGCATCTTTGGCGGCCTCCTGTGGACTTTCGTCGCCCAATGACGTCGATTTCAGTTCCAGCCACTGCTGCAGGGCTGCGTCCAGTCGCTGTTGGTCCAGTTTACGGAAGTGGCTGCTGCCCAGTTGCTCGGCATGGTGAATTTTCCAGTCAAACAACCGGCAGGTCCGCGGCATTCGCGAAACCGGAGTAGGCTCCGATTCTTCGTCGGATTGGGCAAGATCTCCGGCCACGTCGTGGAATAACTCGGTCGCCGCTTTGATGTCGTCATCCAGCGCCACGATCAGCACCTGAGGATCTGCCTCAGACGATTCGTCTGCGTCATACACCGTAATGTCCGCCAGAACGTCGGGTAGATTCTCAGGATCGACTTGATCCGGCAACGACTCTGCCAGCAACTCGTACTCGGCTGCGATGCGCGCCGTCTGTTCGCTTTCTTCATTCGCATTCTTTGGCATGCGGACAATGCGGCCATCAGCGTCCAGGGCCGTCAACAGCTGTGACACGGACTGAACGGGAACAGACACCTGAACAATTGCATACGCGTCCCCGCCAACTTCCAGGTCCAACAACTGAGCAAGAGCTTCTGTTTCTACCGCGGTATCGAAGTCATCGATCAGGTCGGCCGCCTTATGAAGCGCCTGCGCGGCTTCCGAGATCCGACCGTCCCACGCCCGGAACAGGCCGAGATTATGCCACAACGTTCCGTTTTGAGGCTGCTTTTCAATAATCCGACTGTACAGAATCGCGGCTGGCTCCCAGCAGCCGATCTGGCTGACCTTGCGTGCCCGAACTTCTTCCTTCTGTAGCTCCTCGTCCAGTTCGACGGGTAGCAATGCAAAGCGACCGCGAAATGGGTACGGCACTGTTCGCTGCGACTCAAAGTTCGCCAGCTGCATCAGCAAATTATTGCGCCGCTCCGCAGGAGACATGCGAACGGCCAACGCCAGATGTTCACGTACGGCCATGGCACAGCCGGCCCGAGCCATTTGTTGCGCAATCTGCGACGCCAGCATTGCGACGCCGGCGGGGAATTGACGGGCCCCCAGCTGAAATGCACGGTGAATGATGCGGCGAGATGCCTCAAATCCTTCCGTTGCCAGACAGACATCCGCCAGCGCCAGCAGCGCCCGTGGTTCGTCGGGATGGCGGCGAAGGAAATCCACCAATTGCTGGCGTGCCTCGGCGAACTGGCCTTTGCGAGTCAGAACGGACACCAGCTGAGTGACCAGGACCTCTTTGTCTGTGTGCTGTGCCATCAACGAACGCAACAGTTTTTCAGCCGCATCCGGTTGACTCTCGATCAGCTTTTCGACTTTTACCAGGTCACTGAGGATATCCTGACAACAGAATTTCAATTTCTTACCGCTCCCGCACATACACGGAGAGTAGGGATCATGAGTCATAATTCTCGACCTGTTTGATGTTTGAATTTGGTTGAGCAGCGGGTGCTCAAATATGCCCGATGCGGGCGTGTTTCATGGAAACGACGGCATTTGAAGGTGCGTCGTGATTGACTGGTTGAAGACCGTTCCGGCCATGAGGTCCGCAGAATGACTGCCAGGACCCGGCTGTTGCTGTCACGAATGAGACGGCATTACCTGCGGAATCTGCCGGAGAAGTTGTGGTTGAAGTCTGTTGAAGGAGTTTTCTTAAGCGACTGGGACTCTCGCAATCGAGCACAGAGCAAAGAAATGCTATCATGTTTTTTGGACCACTGCACATGATCACTTGGTTTCTGCAGTAAATCTCCTTCACCCAGTCTGTGTATTTGCTGTGTTTTTCGACGGAATGATAAGGTGGGGCATGAATCGCCCCCTCCCGACACTCGAACCGAATTTCGCTCAGGGGGGCATGGCCCTCGACTCAGATACGAGCTAACGCTCGAAAATTGTTTCGCCGTTCCCGTTTGCCATTCGAAAAATGCGTGCGAATCGTATCGAAGGCCTGGGAAAGACTATTACACCAAACCCAAACGGGTCGTGGAATTTGTAACGAATTCCTCACTCGCGTATTGGGCCATTCCCGCCGCTCAAAGGATGGAGCCATGCAGGACCAGATTGCGAAGTTTGCTGATACGGCGGACGAATCAACGTCACATCAATCGGGGGACTTCTGTCCTGCCTGCGGTGCGACCACCTCCGCTTCCGGTCAATACTCTTTCGATACCGGGCGGGGCGAAACACCATGGACGCGATGTTCCAGTTGTGCAACGTACTTCATGACGGGTGAGTACGACCATGTCGCCGAAACTGACCATACGCGTCACATGGCATGGGGCAACGAAGCAGAAGGCACTCGACTGAATTGCCTGAAACAAAACGGCTTCAAGGCGACACTCGATCAAATTGAGTCGCTGGGATACGGTTGTTCAAGGATTCTGGATGTCGGCTGTTCGTTCGGCGGCATCCTTGTCGAAGCAGAAAAACGCGGCTTCGAGTGCGCCGGACTCGATATCGTGCCGGAAGCTGTGGCCTATGTTTCGTCGTTGGGTTTTCGCGCAGAACAGTGTTGTTCGCTGAATGATTGTACCCTGTTCTCGCAACAGAATCCCGTCGACGTCATCTCAGTCCTTGATGCTCATATCTACTGGCCGAACCAACCTGCCGAACTGCGAGCGGCCCGCCAATTGCTCAGGGACGACGGTCTGCTGGTTATTCGGGCCGTCACCAAGTCCGCTTTCATCACGACTGGTCGGTTGGTTGGGGCCGTGTCGCCAGCCTTGTCGAAGAAGCTCATTCGCCGAGCCATCGCCGATCATCGTTTTTCGATGCCGCTGAAGAGTCTGTTGAAAACTGTGGAAGAAGCCGGCTTTGAAATTCTGACAGCATCTCCCAGAGGTGCTCAACACACGGATTCTGCGCCGCTTAGTGCCCGCGCCGCCTTCGCAATGGGGACGTTGTTGTGGCACAGCTTTGGCCTCTCGATTGCTCCCACGACGCTGGTCTTCGCCAGAAAGAAGTCCGGATGATTCCACGCCATCGACCACCGTTCGGTTCGGCGGCACTGGCTGGCACGGCTCTTCGCAGCCTGTTCGACAGCGGTGGTGTCGAACAGTTGGAACGGCAATACCAGCAACGGCTTGACGTACGACACGCTGTCTGGCTGCCGTCAGCCCGCTACGGAATCGCTCGTACGATTCAGTTTCACATGACCAGCGACGCCCAAATCATTTGTCCGGCGTTCAACTGCGGCGCTGTGCATCATGCCGTCATGGAGTGCCAGCCAGCAGTCCGCTTTGCGGACTGCTCACCGAACAGTTGGCTGATGGATTGTTCCGGCACGGCATCCGGTTGTCGCACCGTGATTCTGTCGGAAATGTTCGGGCATCGCTGTTCGCCACAGGACCTTGCTCAAACGTTGGTGCAGGACGCAAAGTTGCGAATCTTTGACATGGCGATGGCCATTCCCACGCCTGCCGACATGCGGCGGATGCAGCGCTCCGACGTCACGGTGCTTAGCTTCGGTCTTGGCAAATCCCTTTACGCTGGCTGGGGCGGCATGGCTTTGACGCAGTGCGACGATACCGCTGCCATGCTGCTGCAACGCCGCAACCGGGACCTTGCTTCAGCAAACCGGCTGGATCGTTGCAGGTGGAACGCAAATGTCGTTTTGCGAACGGCCGCTCACGAACCGATTCTCTATCGGCAGCTCCGCTCGCGCCAGCAACAACGAAACGTAGACAATGCAGATCGCAGCTCGCTGTTCTCAACCAACTCCCACGAATGGCACCGTCCACCCACACGGCTGCATGTCACCCGGTCACTACAGAATCTGACGCAATCAGACGCATTCAGCGAGCGACGAATGCAACTGAGCGACGAATACGGGAAACAACTTGGCGGGTTCTCGGATTCGGTGCAACTGCCACCGCATGACTCTGCAGCGCTCAGCCATTTTTGTGTTCGCATTCCCCGTCACTGTCGAGAAGCCGTACGTCAGCAATTGTGGAGTCACAGTATAGACGTCGGCATTCTGTTTCCGTTTCCACAGGGCACGTGCCGCACCGAAGACTTTCCACGGGCGGCACAGGCGTCTACTGAAGTCCTGAACCTGCCGCTATCAACACAGCTGGACCGCAAAGACGTCATCTATATCTGTGACGCACTCAGAACTGCGATGGACGGGACGAATGCGAACAGAATGGTGACACAACCCGGTGTCGCAGCCTGATCCGATCTGCGCACGGCAGAGTCTCGGATCTGACGTGGCGAATTGCTGGTCCCTGGCGAAATGCCGGAAATCCTGCCGGGGCATGTAACAATGTCTGCTGTTTAGCGCTTTGGTTGGTACGTCCGTTGTTACAACGGCTCCCAAACCAGCGAATGCACTCACAAGCAGCAGGTGTTGACATGTTTTCTTCATCGAACAAAATCGCCTTCGCTGTCATCATGACAGCGACGACTCTGGCCGTTGCTGACGATGACGACCTGTTCTCCGACGTTCGAACGAACGCCGTGTTCGACAGCGCGACAAACTCCGATAACACCGGTACAACTCGTCCCAAAGCGATCACGAATGCAAAGACTCTGCGTGAGGTTCTGAAGTCGGCTGGCTTTGATGCCACGACCGAAGGCAACCGATCCGTCACGACGACCAAACAACTGGATCCGTGGACGTTTCCAGTGCTTGTGACGATTTCCGACAACGAAAAGACGATCGGGATTCGTTTAGGACTCAGCGTCATCAAAGACGAAAAACAGCTGTCGACGGCAACCCTGTTGCAATTGATGTCGGCCAGCCAGAAACATGCACCGTCGCAGTTTACTTACAGTGCGAAACGGCACCGCACCGAGCTGTCCACGTTCATGACCGGCAATCGTCTGACGGGTCAGCAACTTCGCGATGAAATCAATCGACTGGCGATCCTCGCGAAAGAGACGTCGGCTATCTGGGCCGCCGCTGACTCGCGTACCGATTCCGATAAACCCAGCCCGGACGTGACGAAAACTAAAGCCGCGCCCAGTACTCTGCCGGACTCCGGTTCGCAGCAATCTTTTAGTGGCACTTGGTCCGCCATTCGATCCGACACCGAAGCATTTGCGGTCGCGTTCAAGGCCGACGGCACCTTCAATCTGGTGTACGTCAACAACGGCAGGCAAACAAAAACGTCGGGAAAGTTCAGCATCACCAACGGTTCTCTGACGCTGGCCGGCAGCGACGGAGTCCGGCTGGTCGGAGTACTGACAAGGGTTTCCGACAAGGAATTCCGGTTCGCACCGCAGAATACCGCCGTCCTGACTTTTACCAGGGCAAGGTAAGCCACTACGGCAACTCAATTTTTCAAACTGGGATGTGAGGCGCTAGCCGCGGGTTCGTTCGGAAAAAACCGGAGGCTAGCGCCTTGCCGCTCACGCCGAGAGCTACGTAACGTCAAAAACTGAGTCGCGGTGAGTAAGCAACCGTCAGGCCAACGACAGCGATTCACGCTGACTTGTGGCCGCGAAGAACGCCTTTCAATAGCAGTTTCGTCACTCCCACGAGCCAGTATCGTCCACGACAATAAGTAAACTGCACTAGTACATTTCCAGGGGTCGGGGACCTTCGGCCACGTCCTGCGGTTTGATCGACAGGTTGTCCGCCATCTGAGCAACATCGTCCAGCGCGTCGAATTCGTCCGCGTCCGGGTCATCGCTGTGGTCCAGAGCCTGAAGTTCAGCGATCACTTTGTCTGTGCCGCCCGTTCGAATTCGCAGTTCAATCGTCTCCAGCAGATGAGTGATGTCTTCTCGGATGGCGTTGCGGGTGACAGCTCGGGCAATATATGCACCAGTCCCCGCCGACATAATTGCGACGGTGACGACGAAAATCGGTGCGCACCAGCGCCGCAGCCACTTGATGTTTTTTGATTCACCAACCGTCCAGCCCCACAACATCCAGCCGGAGAACAGCATAAAAAAAATGGGGATGAGGATCATTTCAGGTCGGTCCGTGTGACGCGTCGGTTAAGGCGTTAGGAGTCGGCAGTGCCTGTCTTACAAGTCGTCGGATTCTGCCGTTTTTGGCCAGCAATTGGCGCGCAGTGCCGTCAGGCCTGCCGATCGGCAGCTTCCCAACCCATTCACGGCTGTAGAAACGACAATTTTGCCGAATGCTTTGTAACAACTGCAAGTTTTGCGCGAATCCGGACCTGCACCGCTTCGACAGAACCAAATTGCATGATGCGTAAGTCATTTGCGAGCAATGAATTGCGCACAGGATTGCTTAATCTGAGCGGCCACTGGACCGACTGGTTCGGCATTTGCTGCTGAAGGGTCATGTTACCGGGAAAGGATTCGCCGGTTTTGATCGTCTGTCGGCTGACTGACTGCGGGCAGACTAAGGTTTGATGACCCACGTATAGGGCGAGCATGGAAGCTCCAATTCTGCGATTCAGTTTGATCGCGTTGTCATTGTTCGTTTCGACGGGCGCTACGTTTCAAACTCGCAACTTCATTGTCACCGCGCCAACGGCAGACATTGCGGAAGAAGTCGGCAAGGCCGCTGAGAATTATCGCCATGAGCTGGCGACATTCTGGCTGGGCAAACCGCTTCCGAATTGGCATCGCCCGTGCAAACTGAGAGTCCGCCCGGGCTCGCTGGGTGCAGGTGGCCAAACCACGTTTCAATTCGTGGGTAAAGAAGTTGTTAACTGGAACATGTACGTACAGGGATCCATGGAACGGATTCTGGATTCGGTTCTGCCTCATGAAGTCAACCACACCATCTTCGCCAGCTATTTTCGGCGACCCTTGCCACGCTGGGCAGACGAAGGAGCAGCCACTCTGTTTGAAGATCGTTCGGAACAGATGAAGCAGCTGAGCCTGCTGAATCAGGTCATCGAAAGTGACCGTGAATTGATCAGTCTTCGCAATCTGTTGACGATGAAAGAATATCCCAAGGGTTATCGCCAGATGCTGATTCTGTACGCGGAAGGTTATGCTCTGGCAGACTTTCTGTTGCAACAGGGAGGTCGCCGAAGATATCTGAAGTTCCTGGCGGATGGCGAACGCATGGGATGGACAGAAGCGATCAAGTCGAACTATCACCATGGTAGTGTAGACTCGTTGCAGAAGAACTGGCAGGGTTGGGTGATGGCCGGGATGCCCAAACTGAGAACTCCGAAAGGCCAGATGCTCGCCGATGCTGGCCATAGCGCACGAAATCAGGGTGTTGCCCGACCGGCGATTCTGGACGAATATTCATCAAAGACAACCGTGCGGTTACAGAGTCCCGATGCGACGTCGGCGACAACAGGTTCCGCTGGGCAGAGTGTCGCCGTCAGCGAACGTTCAGTGCCCCAGCGTGCCGCAGCGACCAACGCTCCGCTGTGGTTTGGCACGCCAGACAGCGGTCGTCGAACACGGCTGGCGGCCGTCGTTGCCAGAAACGAAGTTCGCCAACCTGCTGAACGGCATTCCGGTAACGGGCCTGCCGCAAAGAACGATTCTTCACAGTTCCGGTCGGCGACCTTCCAGGCACCGTCTCCTCGCCGAGTGACGGCACCTGGTGCATTCCGAAGTTCACGGCAACCCGCGGCAAACGTTCACAATCCTGCCGAGCTGATCGGGGGCGGCAATTCGTCTTCCGCGGGCCGCCCGGGCTTTGAAGCGACGCAGTTGAGTCAAAATCGAAACAGCGATCACAACTCTTTTCAACGAAAGCACCTCACTCAGGAACGCAAGGTGGTGACCGGATCCATCCCGCAATGGGCCGGTTTCCCAGGGCAGAAGGAATTGTTCTGATTCCGTCACAGAGGGCCACGAGTCACTCCTGACCCGCAGATAAGAGCCGCAGCTTTGGTTCTCTCCTCCTTGGTCAAAGCTGCTCTTCTGTGAATGCCAGCGTTTCCTATCGGGCGAGTCATCAATCCCGCTGATGACTCGCCCGATTTCTTTTGCGACCCCTGTACGCGAATATCCGCGCGCTTGGCGGCTGTCGCTCACCGGCCTTTCTTTTGACAGGATCAACGGGATTTTGTCCTGGTCTTTATCGTGTCGATCCTGTGAATCCTGTCGGAGTTTCTTTTCGTGTTCCTGACGTCTGTCCGCCGCTGGATTCTGGAAAACGCTCCCTGTACAGGCCCCCATTCATCGGACGCACTCCGGCGAGACGATGGCAGCACGCTTTGCTGTCCAAAGGATGGTATCGTCTGCATACTGTGTGGACCACCGGCCACTGCATCCTCACGGGCGCGCTGAATCGACCGCAACATGGCAGGCCTTCGGCCCGTTAATGGGCGAGATGCAGGTCTGTGCCCACCGCGTTTGAGCTTTCCCACCTGGTTAACAGATTTTCCGGAGCCGATTTCATGAATCAACAATCCCTGATGTCGTGGATTGGCGTCTGTTGCGTTGTGTTGATACTTGTCTGCGGCAGCACGTGCCACGCACAGCAGCAGAACAGATTGAATCGTGACGTTGTCAAAGTGGCTGCTGTTCAGATCAGCGGTTACGACAAGGGTGACGTTCCACGGCCGGGATACGATCCGACGGCTGACCTGATTCCCTACATCGACCGAGCTGGAAAAGACGGTGCTCAGCTGGTCGTGTTTCCGGAATATGTGCTGGGACATATTCCCGTACCGGGGCCTGACACGGAAAGGATTTCAGTGGCCGCAGCCGCTAACAACATCTACGTGATCGTAGGCTGTTGGGAAGTTTACGCTGATGGCACGTTTGCAAATACGGCACTGCTGTTCGATCGCAGTGGGAAAATCTCCGGTCGCTATCACAAAACTCACGGAGCGATCGACCACTACGACGGCAATCCTCCATGGGCGAGACCTCCGGCAGGCAAGACGCGAGACTGGATGATCCGCAACGATCCGGAATGGATCATGGAAGTGGGGACGAACCTGCCGGTCTTTGAACTTGATTTCGGAACGATCGGAATCATGACGTGTTACGACGGCTGGTTTCCGGAACCGGCCCGCGTACTGTCACTCAAGGGAGCGGAACTGATTGTCTGGATCAATGGCCGAGGTGGCTCAGTGGAAGACTTCATTATGAAGACAACTATGTTTCAGAGTCACGTGGGAATGATTGCCACGAATCAGGCATACGGCAGCGGCACCATGATCGGCGACTGGCCAGTTCGCATCGTCGACCGCTGTCCGGACAAGACGGAATCGTACATTTCAGCAACCATCAATCTAAAACGCATTCGCCAGACGCGACTCAACAGTCGAAATTTTCGTCAACGCCGACCGGACCTGTATCACGAACTCGTCACACCGAAGTCAGTCGCAGCGCAGCCTGCGGATTCTCAGTAAGAGGCCTGAAACAGCGCGTCGGAAGCTCGTTCGGTGGGACGATATTCGACCGGGACTCGCCGCTGCCAACAGGACTTGTGCTGTCTTACATCCGAATCAAACAGCAACACCTTCAAGTCGCAGCAGGCTTTTCTTGCGTTCCAGACCGCCACCGTAGCCAACCAGTTTTCCGCTGGTTCCAATAATTCGGTGACACGGCACAATGATCGAGATCGGATTGCGACCATTTGCCATGCCGACGGCGCGCGACGCGGTCGGCTGGCCGATGACTTTGGCAATGTCTCCGTAGCTGGCCGTTTCTCCGTAAGGAATGTCGCACAACGCATTCCAGACACGCTTCTGAAAGTCGGTACCCTCGCCAACAACGGGAAAATCGAAGCGTTTCAGCTGCCCGGCAAAGTACGCTTCCAGCTGCTCAACGGGCTCTTTCAGCTTTTCAACGTTCTGCTCCCATGCCTGCCATGGAATAGAATGCCGCTCTGTCATGGATTCGTTGTCGAACAGCAAATACCGCAGCCCGGCAGGGTCGCCCGCCAGGAAGAGTCGCCCGACGGGCGTCTGATCCAGCCACGTATAAAACATCTTTCCGGCCTTTCGTCAGCCGCCGAGGCGGTCTGTCCGCAGCGACTGCCCCATGGTGAGACGGAAAGGGTCGGGAGTCTTTTTTAAACGCGAATTGGAAAGTTCCGCCCTTGTCGATGCTGTGACGTCCGCCACACGGGAAACCATCGAAGCGTGAAAAAAGACTCCCGACCCTCTTACTTCCCCAACCAATTGGAATTCGAGCTGCACAAACAATACATTGCCGCTCGTCATCTCACCAGCCTTCTGAGATGAACAGCCGCCCGACCCTGGCACTTCCCCGAAACACGCCCTTTTTGCTGTCAAAGAAGATCAGAATGTCATCAGATGTCCCCCAGTCGGCCGCAGAACGGCTCACTCAGGTCAACGATCTGCGATGGAAAAAGTTTCCCGTACTGAACGATGGCTTTGTCTGTCTGGTGGACGTTATGGGCGACGACAGCAGTGTTGTGCAGGCGGCTCGCGTTAGTTATGGCGAAGGTACCAAGAAAGTCAGCGACGACCGGACACTCATTCGATACCTGTTGCGGCACCGACACACGACGCCGTTCGAAATGGCGGAAATCAAATTCCTGGTTCGCGTGCCCATGGATTGCTGGCGACAGTGGATTCGTCATCGGACGGCCAACATCAATGAATACAGCACGCGTTACTCCCTGGCCATTGATGCGGCGCAGACAACGCCCGTGGACGAATGGAGAACTCAGGCGGAATCCAACCGCCAGGGCAGTGGAGATCCCCTGTCCACGGAACTTGGTCAGAAACTGACGGACCAGGAAACCGAACTTCAGAATCAGATGCGATCCGTCTATCAGGAACGCATTGATTCTGGTGTAGCACGGGAACAGGCCCGCAAGGATCTGCCACTGGCCACATATACAGAAGCCTATTGGAAGATCGACCTGCACAACCTGCTGCACTTTTTGGCCCTGCGGATGGACAGTCACGCTCAACAGGAAATCCGTGACTACGCCACAACCATCGGCGAACAAATCATTGCGCCGTTGTTTCCGGTGGTCTGGGAAGCGTTCCAGGACTACCGCATGCAATCGATGTTTCTGACGAAGATGGATGTGGAAGTCATTCAGCGTCTGACAGCGACGGCAGCCTCCAACGGGGCGGCTCCCCCATTCTCTGGTGACGCCTTCCTGGCAGCTCAGGATCCAAAGTGGGTACCACTGAAACGCAGTCGTGAGCGCGACGAATGCCGTGGCAAGCTGCAGCAACTCGGGCTTGTTACTGGCGAGTAATGTCCCGAATTGACTTTCCGTCGTAGTGCAGGCCGCCAGCCTGTTGCCTGCGTTCGGCGTTCTGCAGGCGTCC
>JBDONA010000921.1:0-2717 GCA_039831575.1 Fuerstiella sp.
GACACGGTCGAAACAGAGTTTCACGCGATCGGACCTAAACGGGGTTGCCGTCAATCCCAAAATCCACTTCGGTTTGATCACGTTGTGAATATGGGCCATGGACGAAGCCGCGTCGTGCTGACAATTGTGGATCAGAATTCCGTCGGCGAAGAAGTTGTGATTATTTGCGACTCCGATGTCATAGGTCTCGACGATGCGTCCGGTCCATCGGACGCCGACAACAGTCCCTCGGATAAGAGCATCGGCAGGAATCTGCCGAACTTGTACCACAGAGGTTTGATGACGTACGGTGATACTAGACGCAGTAGCATCGCAACATTCGGCTGGTGAAAGGTGAGGAACGGTTTCTGCACCCGCTTGTCCATCCTGATCAAAGCGTTGAGCCCCCACCGCTCCCTGAGCCAAGCCACGATCAATTTGTTCTCCGGGACTGTGAATGCATGCGTTGCGATCGCTGCTGTCGATCCGTCGTCCATCCACCACACCGCAAACGCCAGTTCGCCGAAGCGATCCAGATAGTCCCGCGTCACAGACTTGCGTGGTGTGTAAAGCTGATTGGCACTTTTCAGGATGAACGGGTGAGACAGCGTGTTGAACTCTGCGACTTCTTTCCCATAGCCACGGTTCTCTCGAATCCGCAGCTGACTGCTGAGTGGACAGAGGGCCGCATGCTTCCACTGTGCATATTCCAACTGCCGCCTCGTAGAGTGCCGAATTCTGAGCCGGGCATTCGTCCTTACCCCAGTCCGGCGATTGCATACGAACGCGGCTGACCCGTCGCCCAGCAGTGTCCCGAGGATAATCTGTTGTTGCGTCTTTGTCAGAACGACTGAGGCCCTTCGTTGGTGGTGATTGAACCGATAAATTTTGTATTTCTTCAGGTGAAGACACCAGAGCACCTTCTGACCACATCCGCAGGCACACAGCGGAGCGTCCTTCATCTTGCCCCGCTGGATCGCTTCGTACCTTAATCGACCTTCGTGTTGTGCGTCGTCCATACAAGTATGTTTGACACCGTGATGTCTTGCAGAGGACTGTATTTTCCAACAGTTCGAGAGGCTTCCTATAACCCTCGTCCGTCCAGACCCTTCCTTCTTCCGTGATCAGCAGAACGGTCTCTTCACCTTCGACCTCGACCGTAACCTCCACCAATTCCTTTCGCCCCATCGGAGAGCGACTAATAATCGGCTGGTACTCCAGATCGCCATCATCACTGTAGCTTAAGACTGATGATCCAACGCCATTCAGAACCACATCGTCCATACGAACCTCTTTCCGCAGTCCGTTGACCTCCACGTCGAGAAGCGTATCTCCCGGCACACACTCGTCGACAATCAGCAGATCAATATCCGATGGGGGATTCTTCTCGAACATGCTGATTGTTTGCATGTCTACGTCGATACCATGCTGACGATTCTCCGCTTTCACCTGAGACAATAGATTTCTCCGCATGGCGACCCAACCGACTTTGGCTCCTGTTTGAACCTGAAGTGCTTTCGCAATCAACAGGCCCATGCAACTCTTGCCGCTTCCCGTTGGCGACTCGACCATCACCGACCGAGCGGCAGGCTCCAACTCACCGGCACCGTTCCGGTAGGTTCCGTTGAACATCTTCAAGACTTTGGTCACGATTCGCGTTTGATATGGACGTGGATCAATGTTTGAACAGGTGACGATCTCTTGGACTAGATTCTCAACGCTCATGAATCCCTCGTTGGCTCAGCAATCCCGTATCGAAGTGACTCCTCTCATGTTTCACACGAGGCAAGTTGGTTAAGGCTTCGCGGGGTTCGTCGCCACCCCGACCGCTAATGATGTCGCGAGAACCGTATCTCGCGACATCCACCTGAACCACGGACGCTGGGGTTTTTACTATTTGGTGTGGTATGCGAAAACGCTCGGACGGAAAGAAGCCGGGAACGCAACGGCGTCTCCGAGCCTCTCCTTTAGCTCGTCTTGGCCTCGATTTCTGAGACGCCGCTCAATCTTCAGGAGGTGCTGCAAGATCAAGAGAACTACGTCGGGGAGCCAGGGAGACGGTGTCCAGTTCTTCCGCGTCTCGACGATCCGCGTATTTGGCAACGAGCCGCCGCTGCTCTTCATGTTTCTGACGTTCCAGTCTATCCATTGTGTTTAGGAGTTCTTCATCAGTCTGCCTCATCCTTTGCTCAGACATTTTATGTCTAGTAGGAACGGAACTGCTGGTTTTGGTGGGAACGGCGAAGCCGTTCTCGACAAGACTGGCAGAAGCGGACCTGCACTCGCTCCCGGCGAGTGCAATTATTTCGTCTCTCTGAGTCTGCCTCGTCATCTGGCGAAGAAACTGGCGGGTGGGTGGGGTGTCAGCTCGCAGAGCCTGCGAGCAGGGCTGCCTGACGGCAGCACCTATTGGTGATAGAATTACCAAAGGTTCTGACTCAGGTATTTGATAATGAACGTCCTGGGGAATGACGACCTCGTCGGCTTCGCAGGAAGAACGTTTAAAAACTTGGGTGTCGTTCGCGACATTATCAGTGATGTCATTCGCGACATCATTAAGCAGGTCTTCGCGACACCATCGCTCAGATTCTTCGATACGGAGAATATCCTCGTTCGCGAAATCATCCTGCAACGACTCAATCGTTTTACAAAGTTGTTGCCGCATGATGCTGAGGGAATTCCACCGACGTTTGGGATGCTTCGACGGGTCCGTAGCGAGCCGACTCGTAGTCGTGGCA
>JBDONA010000491.1:0-12028 GCA_039831575.1 Fuerstiella sp.
CGTTGTTCTTTCGTGCGTGGGAAAAATATCGCTTTCCCTTTGAATATGAACGCAATCTGCACGACGGCGTAGATGGGCTGTTTACGCGATGCCTGTTCAGTCTGGTGGGACTTCAGGTTTCCGGGCTGCGCCACCGATTCAGCTTCGATGATCAAACCGTGGTGTCGTACGGCGGGATTCTTGCTCAGAACTGCCGTAACGCAGTGGGACTCGAACAGATTCTCAGTAACTACTTTCAAATTTCTGCAGAAGTCGTTCAGTTCTGCGGGCAATGGCTTTATCTGCCCGAGGACACGCAGTCCGGCATGCCATCGAAACAGCATCGCGAAGGCCTGAATCTGCAACTTGGCGAATCTGCCGTCGTCGGTTCGCGAGTCTGGGACGTACAGAGCCGCGTTAGAATCCGACTCGGTCCTCTGTGTGTCGCTGATTTCGACAAACTGGTGCCCGGTAGTGCTCAGCTGACCGCAATCGCTGAACTCATACGATTCTACATCGGTGGCGACAAAGACTTTGACGTTCAGCTTGTTCTAAGAAAGGAAGACATTCCGTCCTGCCAATTGGTGGCGGACAGTAGTTACGAACCTCGATTGGGGTGGAATACGTGGATGGACTCCG
This sequence comes from Fuerstiella sp., assembly GCA_039831575.1. Taxonomy (GTDB): domain Bacteria; phylum Planctomycetota; class Planctomycetia; order Planctomycetales; family Planctomycetaceae; genus Fuerstiella. Next base: position 619 of record JBDONA010000491.1, read on the forward strand.
ACGCTCGCACACATGATGCTGAAGATGCCGTGTTTCGATTCTGATCACGCTGGACACGCTTGCAAATCAGATCTTTTCAGGTGAACCTATCAACTTTTCACTCCGCTGTTTTCGCACTGAGCCAGGCACTCGACATCGATCGTGTGTCTGAAAACTCTATACCGCTGCCTAAGCCTTTAACTTTGGCCGTATACACGCGTACCTCGTGTCACGACCAACTCCAAATAACCCCACAATTTGAAGTCAGGACCGGTTATTCATGGCAGCTGTCAATCTAAAGTCGCTCATCGGAAAACTCAACGGTCTTTGCACGCGAACTCTGGAAGGAGCCGCCGGACTGTGCCTGTCTCGCAGCAATTACAATGTCGAAGTGGAGCACTGGCTGCTGAAATTGCTGGAAGGTTCCAACACCGATATTCACGCGATCCTGAATGCTTTTGCCATCGACGCATCGCGTTTAACCGCAGACACGATGAAGGCCATCGATAAGCTGAAAACCGGTAACTCAAGTCAGCCGGTGCTGTCGCAGCATACGGTTGACCTGGCTCGCGAAGCATGGGTTCTGGGGTCCATTGACTTCTCCGCCGGAAAAACACGATCCGGGCATCTGCTGCTGGCATTACTGACAGACCGTTCGCTGTCGCAGATTGCGCAGGGGATTTCCAGTGAGTTCAAAAAAATATCTCCGGAAGCACTTGCCCGGGATTTGGAAACAATCGTTGCGGACAGTTCCGAAGCTGGCTCTGATGTCGTGGCCATGTCCGGCGTTCCGGGCGCAGCTCCGGGAACACCGCGCCCCGGTGGTCCCACTCAGACCCCGAACCTCGATCAGTACACGATCGATTTGACCTCCCGAGCGCGTGACGGAAAGATCGATCCCGTTCTGGGGCGAGACGACGAAATTCGGCAGATTGTCGACATCCTGACACGTCGTCGCCAGAACAATCCGATCATGACCGGCGAGGCGGGCGTCGGCAAGACGGCCGTCGTGGAAGGGTTTGCTTTAAAAATCGCTCAGGGAGATGTTCCGCCTGCATTGCAGACCGTCGCTCTGCGCACGCTCGACCTCAGTCTGCTGCAGGCCGGTGCCGGTGTCAAAGGGGAGTTTGAAAACCGGCTGAAGGGCGTCATCGAAGAAGTGAACAAATCGGTGACTCCCATCATTCTGTTCATCGACGAAGCTCACACACTGATCGGTGCCGGTGGCCAGGCGGGGCAGGGCGATGCCGCTAACATGCTCAAGCCGGCTCTCGCACGTGGCGAACTGCGAACCATCGCCGCCACCACATGGGCCGAATATAAAAAGTACTTCGAACGAGACGCCGCACTGGCACGCCGGTTTCAGGTCGTGAAAGTGGAAGAACCTGAAATTGACAAAGCCATCGCTATGATGCGAGGTCTGGTCGACACGCTGCAGAATCACCACAAGATCGAGATTCTGAACGAAGCCGTGGAAGATTCGGTCAAGCTCTCCAGCCGTTATATTTCCGGACGGCAATTGCCCGACAAGTCCGTCAGCCTGCTGGACACCGCCTGTGCACGAGTTGCCATTGGACACACGACCATTCCGCCGGCCGTGGAAGACTGCCAGCGAACAATCGACCAGATCACAACTGCAATCGAAGTGCTGGAACGAGAAACCGCCACCGGCACTGACCATTCCAAAGAACTGGATGCGCTGAAACAGAAGAAGGACGAAACGAAGCAGCGCTACGACGAACTGAAGGAACAGTGGCATAAAGAACGTGAACTGATCGGAAAGATCCGCGAAGCTCGGCAGAAGCTGTCTGGTAATGTCGTGCCCGGTCATGAAGAACCGGCTGCGGCGGAAACTGATGCACCAGCTGATGCTGCCACGGACACTGTTGCGACTGACGACCAGACAGCAGAACCGCTGTCTGATGAAGACCGCGAAAAACTGATCGCTGAGTTGACAAAGCTGAACGCCGAACTGTGTGTCATCCAGGGAGAAACGCCGCTGATGCAGGCCTGCGTGGATTCTCAGGCGGTGGCGGAAATTGTTGCTTCGTGGACTGGTATACCGGTTGGACGCATGATGAGCGACGAAATCAATACCATCCTGGCGCTCGACAAGGAAATGCAGAAACGAGTTGTGGGCCAGGATCACGCGCTCGAGGCAATCGCCGAACGCATTCGCACGTCTCGAGCGAACCTGACAGATCCCGACCGACCAATTGGTGTTTTCTTTCTTGTCGGTCCCAGTGGTGTCGGCAAGACGGAAACTGCAATTACCCTGGCCGAACTGCTCTATGGCGGGGAACAGAACATGACCACGATTAACATGAGTGAGTTTAAGGAAGAACACAAGGTGTCACTGCTGATGGGTTCGCCTCCCGGCTACGTGGGTTATGGCGAAGGCGGCATCCTGACGGAAGCCGTGCGTCGCAAACCCTACAGCGTGGTTTTGCTGGACGAAATGGAGAAAGCGCACTCCGGCGTCCAGGATGTTTTCTATCAGGTGTTCGACAAGGGCAACATGAAGGATGGAGAAGGTCGCGATATCGACTTCAAAAACACCGTCATTATCATGACCTCCAACGCCGCGACCGACACCATCATGAAACTCTGTGCCGATCCGGAGACCATGCCCAACCCTGAAGCTCTGGCGGCCGCCTTGCACCCGGAACTCTTAAACAGTTTCAAGCCAGCCTTCCTCGGCCGCGTCGTCGTCGTCCCGTTCTTCCCGCTGGGTGACGACATCATGCGACAGATCGCCGTGTTGAAGCTGGGCAAGGTGGCACGCCGCGTCAAAGAACATTACGACGCCGAATTCACATGGTCGGATGCAGTTCTGGATCACATCGTCAGCCGGTGCACCGAAGTCGACAGTGGCGCCCGAAACGTAGACCGCATCCTGACCGGCTCATTGCTGCCACAAATGTCGGCCGAGTTCCTGTCCCGCATGGCCGAAGGAAAAGAGATTTCCAGAGCCGTCGTCGAGCTGAACGACGATGAAGGATTTCGATTTGAGCTCAGTTAGCGACGTGACAAAGAAGTACGCAACCAGAGCTGTTGGGTCGGCGAGAATGGTGGTGGATCGTTCTTCTATTGAAGAGTTGGAACACGCTTCATCGGTAGGGACAGGCGGCATTAAGAATGAGCTGCCCTCCTTTTGATTTCTAATCTGATAAACGCCACCAAAATAGTACGCAACCAAGGTCCGATGCGCACGAGAATAGGATCAACACGCAGTGTTTCTAGTGAGTGGTCAAATCCAGGAATCGGGGTTGTTCCGTAACCGAACTCGCCAGAGTTTGGAGGTTATTCTCGACGTCGTCCAAAGTCTGGCGACTTCGGCTACCCCAACGTTGAGACCTGATGAAGCACTACCACTTCAACCGTCCAGGAAACTCATCGACGGTACTCCTTTATCAGGATCTGTGCTTGTCGTCCGAATGACCTCAGTTACTGGCTATGTCAGAAACTCCATCAGCTCAACGTGCATGCCGTCCGGTGCCTGAACGAATCGTACTTTCAGGTTGTCGGTTGGGAGCAGAACGTCGCTTGCGAATTTTGCACCTCGAGATTCGTAGTAGGCACAGCTTTCCGCGAGGTTATCGACAGTAAATGCGATGTGGTAGATACCAAGTCGTTCGGCGGCAGGAACCGCCGGGGCCGTTCTGCCGGGAACGTCCGGCGCAAAGTTTAGAACTTGTCCGGCCAATTTCAGTCGCAGATGCTTGGCACCAGCGATCGTTACGAGGCCGAGGTCTTCCGCTTCAAGAACACCGCAATAAAACGCACGCACTTCGTCAAAGCTTGAAGCACGAAAGTGGATGTGGTGGAACTCCTTGATCAACGCCGTTCTCCTGAATGAATGCCTAATCGATCAGACGTCTTAGATGTAAGGACCGCTAAGCACGCCCTCGGCTGGATTGTTCCCAACGCTGCAACGACGGATAAAACTGCGTGATCGTACCAGCGATGATCAGCCCCGTCACGAATCCGCCGATGTGAGCCCCAAAGGCGACGTCCTGACCCTGTTGCGTAAGTCCCCAAAGATCCATGCCGATTCCGGCAATCGCAAACAGACCGAGTTGCATTGGAGGAACCGGGCGAGCCAGCGGCCAGACATCCGGCCAGGACAAACGCCACTGAAGAGCCAGGCCCAGATAAATTCCCTCAAACCCCGTCACCGCGCCGGATGCGCCGATGCAGGGGATGCTTGATCCCTGGTTCAACACGACATGGAGGACGAACCCGCCAACTCCGCAGACAAAAAACAAACCCAGCGCCCACCATTTACCAAGATACTGCGAGGTCAGGCTGCCAAACATCCACAGGAAGACCATGTTCATGATCAAGTGAGGCGGTCCCCCGTGCAGAAATAATCCGGTCACCATGGTCAGCAGCACCCGCAGTGTGGAGGTCCCGGCGTCACCGTTCAGCAGCGCCGTCCAGGCGTGTTCAACCTCAAGCGGGATGACGCTGTATTCAAGCATGGTGGAATATGCGCCTGACACCTGCAGGACAAAAACGGCAGCGGCCACGCAGATGATGCCAAAGATGGTTGGGTGTTGTTCAAATGGATGCATCGTGACCGTGCCTTCAGAAATCGTTTGGTTTGCATGCGTCACTCGGTTGACGGCGTCGTTGTGTTGCAATGCGTTGGACTATTCTGATCTTTTCTCATGCTTAAGTCGTTTTGCGACCCAGAAATATTTTCCCATGTGTTCTCGCTGCTCCTCCGTGAGCAGTCGGTCCAACGCTGCTTGCCCCAACCGATCCTGTACCTGCTGATAGTACAGGCTGGATGGTGAGACGCGAATGCCTTTCTCATCGGTGTTACCGGAACCTATCACCCAGGAGATTCCTCCGGGAGGCGTTTCCACTTTGAATCCGGAGGCGACACAGTTATAGAAACACGTCTGGGTGCCGGCCCAGCCATGACCAGTACCGGAGTTGCCGCGGAACCGTGATTCCATCGGCTTCTCAGATCTCACGTTGTCGAACAGGGTACCGACAGAATACCGATGATGTGGACCTGCAGACGTTCTGGAGTTGAATCCGATGCAATCGACAAACACGTTGGGGCCTGCTGTTTCTTTCTGTGTTACAAACTCATGGCGTCCATCATACGAAAGGCAACGTTGCATCAGATTCAGTTGCCCACTAATCATGAATGGGTAACGACGACCACCGGTAATTTGCGACGCGTGGCCAAGATTGACACAATCCTGAATCGTTGCACGTCTGCCGGAAGCAGAGACAAGGGACCAGCCAAAATAGTTTCCTGTAACATCACGTACCCATGTGTTTTCTGTATTGTTTTTCAGTTGAATTCCGTGCCACGCGTGGTCTTCAGCCCGAGTTTTTTCCCTGGGGGCTCCGTATGGATGACCGGGGATCGGCGTGGCGAACTCCGAAACCAAGCGCAGGTTTTCGATACCAACCTCCGTCACACGCCCTGGTGTCATGTGGTGGTAGACCGCGCCGCCGCCAAATTTCCGATCCATCGAATGGACGACGGGGGCGTCAATCGTAATGCGGTTTTGTTCAACCTGAGTGATGCGACGTTCAAAATGGAAATCGTAGTCTCCGGCCTCCCACTGTCTGGTCAGATTGAACGTCTTCCCGTCCCTGGAAAAGGGCACTCGCTTCACAAAATCAGCCCAGTCTTCATCGCTCTTCTGCAGCACGCTGTATCTGCTGTGACTGCCAGGTCGTTGATAGTAGAAACCGGGTGCCTGACCGCCCTTTACCCAGTGCTGGTCCTGAATCGCGGACCACCTGGGTTTCAGCTGATCGCAACCAATGGAATGAATCCACCGTGCCGTGGACGGTCGATGTACGACAATTCGATCTCCTGGCTTATAGTCTGCTGCCGACTGTACCTCGAAGGAATGGCTTCCGACAGGGACATAGGCATCGACGATTTTCTGTCTGTCGGTCATTACCTGCGCCCCTTGGTCCACGGGGTATCCATGCAGGATTTGAGCCTCGAGATTGTCTGAGTTGGAAGTGACCGTGATCAGTGTGCGGCGGTATTTTGGGTCGTCGTAACCGGTGGCAATGATGATGGTGCCGTCCGGGCCTTTGCCTTCGCCTCGCAGAACAGTACCGCTGTGCGAAATGACAAGTTGTCCCTGGACTCGGTACACACCACGCTTAAGCAGCAGAGCCCCGCGCAGGCCACCCGTGCCGGCAGGAAGGCTGCCCAGTCTATCCAATGCCGCCTGGATACGCTGGGTGTCGTCCCCCGGATTCGGTTCAAGAGTCATTTTCACGGGGACGTGAGGAATGGCCCTTTCGCCGGAATGGTAGCCGACATAGGAAAAGTCAGGCAGACTGTTTCCCTTTGTGTCCTTTGAGTAGATCAGCTTTCCCGACGGACCAAGGCGGAACAGTTTACTCGTGCCGCGTTCAACGATTGTCTGCGCCTGCAGATTGCCCTGGAGTGCAAGCCAGGCCATGCAAACGATCAGGCGTGTCGACATCGTCATGTTGTTTTTTCTCTTGTCCAACGCTGAAATATCCCTGTCGTGTACACGATATCAGGAATGCTGTGTGCCGTTCCCCCAAAACCGCAGGGCCTGACTCGCCCATTGACGTTGCCCCGGAAAACTGTGTAACTGATCCTGATGTTGAATTCAGTACCAGAACTCGATCTAACGGCAAGAATCGCTGTTTTCCGACAGTGCTCGACAGCTCTGCTGGTGAGCACTCACAAGGCTTTGCCGGTGTTTGCGTACCAGCACGCAGTGCAGGCAAGTGTGTTTCACAATCGCACGAGATCCGCTCGCTGGCGCTTCGACCTTGTCCTGCAGCCTCTTGCAGAGGCCTTTCTCACACCACCGGGTCTGACGAAGGTTTTGATTCGGTGAGTGATCAAACGCACGCGTGATGGTAGCACTTCGACAGAAAACACTCACCCATGCATCCGTCAGACGGCTTTCGGAACGGCGTCCTGGTCACTTGATTCCGGCCGACGATCTGGCATACTTGGCGTGGTTTGGATTCGCTCAATAGTTCTACACCGACTTAGGATCTGGCCGATGGTAATGACGCGGACGGAAGCGATTACATCGAGGCACACGCCCACCGACCTGACCGGACCTGAGTTGACACTCAGTGCTGCGGCCACTGACTTCATTCTGCAGAACCACACCCTCGAACAGCTCTCGCGCGACTCTTTCGTGGAAAATAAACTGGTCACTGCAGGTGTGCCTACGTTCGATTTACCGGTTTGTGGCAGACCATTATCGCGCCAAGTGAATCAGGTGTCGCAATACCTATGTTAACACTACGAAATACGGCCCCCGGTTTTGATTGCAGTGCTGTTGTCGATCATGAAGTTGTAGAGCTCAATTGGAATCAAGTGCATGAAAGGCGTACGCTCGTTTTGCAGTTCGATTCCATTGAGAACTACACGACCTGGCCTGATGATCTTATGGCGTTGAGCAATTCCGTCCAGGATTTCGAACGGCTTCAATCCAACGTTGCTCTCGTCTGCCGAGATCACGTTTTCGAGATTCTGGAATGGGCAAACCGTTCTGCTGATGAAGGTGGGCCGGGTGAAATTGCATTTCCAATCATCGTGGATTCCGATGATCGAATAGCGTCGATGTACGACATGCTCAATGCAGATGGCTGCCCGTTCTGGGGAAACATCATCATTGATCCGTACGGAACAGTTCGACAGATCGCGTTGAGCTGTGTTCATATCGGTCCCAACGTCGGCGAGCTACTTCGTTCCGTCACATTCCTTAGCAATGAACAGAATTAGTTTGGACAGGATATTCCATGATCTCAGAATGACCCGGCGAATCGGCGGTACGAACGGAACAGTGCAATTACTCTGGAAGTAAATCCCATAAACGATTGGATAGAAAATGGCGACCGAAAGTAAATGTCCAGTGTTAGGCGGACCTCATAGTCATTCAGCGGTTGGAGCCACGGCGAACCAACACTGGTGGCCGAATCAGCTGAATCTGAAGATGCTCCACCAGAACTCTCCCCTGTCAGATCCAATGGGCAAGGAATTCGACTACGCCCAGGAGTTCAACACACTTGACCTGGACGCACTGAAGCAGGAAATCAATGAGTTGATGACGACGTCGCAGGACTGGTGGCCGGCCGACTACGGTCATTATGGTCCACTTTTCATTCGGATGGCGTGGCATAGTGCCGGAACGTACCGCATCCACGACGGCCGCGGTGGCGCAGCCTCCGGTACGCTCCGCTTTGCACCTCTGAATAGTTGGCCCGACAATGTGAGCCTGGACAAGGCCCGCCGGTTGCTCTGGCCGCTTAAGCAGAAGTATGGCCGTAAAATCTCGTGGGCCGACCTGATGATCCTGACGGGTAACTGTGCCCTGGAGTCGATGGGGTTCAAGACGTTTGGTTTTGCTGGCGGGCGCGAGGACGTCTGGGAGCCCGAAGAGGACATCTACTGGGGGCCTGAGACGACGTGGCTTGATGACGAGCGTTACACCGGCGACAGGGAACTCGAGAATCCTCTCGGTGCCGTCCAGATGGGCCTGATTTACGTGAATCCGGAGGGGCCGAACGGGACCCCGGATCCACTGGCGGCAGCCACAGACATTCGCGAGACGTTTCGTCGCATGGCGATGAATGACGAAGAGACAGTGGCGCTCATTGCCGGAGGACACACGTTTGGCAAAGCCCATGGCGCTGCCGATGCGGACAAGCACGTCGGTCCCGAACCCGAGGCTGCCGGCCTCGAGGAGCAAGGCTTTGGCTGGAAGAACAGCTTTGGCAGCGGCAAAGCCGGCGACGCGATCACCAGCGGTTTGGAGGGCGCATGGACCGCCGAGCCGACGAAATGGGACAACGGATTCTTCGACAACCTGTTCGGCTACGAGTGGGAATTGACCAAAGGTCCTGGCGGCGCGCAACAGTGGACGCCCAGGGAAAACGGTTCGGCTGTGACCACCGTACCGGATGCTCACGATCCGTCAAAGAAGCACGCCCCGATGATGTTCACGACTGACATGGCACTGAAGATGGACCCGATCTATGGGCCGATTTCGAAGCGTTTCCACGAGCATCCGGAGCAGATGGCAGACGCTTTTGCCAAGGCGTGGTACAAGCTGACGCACCGCGACATGGGGCCCCGCACGCGATGTCTTGGCGCGTTGGTTCCTGCGGAATCACAGTTGTGGCAGGACCCTGTTCCCGACGTCAATCATGAATTGATTGAACAGCAGGATGTCGCGGATCTCAAGGGCAAGCTCTTGGCCTCCGGACTGTCGATTTCGCAACTGGTTTCGACCGCCTGGGCCTCGGCGGCAACGTTCCGTGGCACCGACAAACGTGGAGGAGCGAATGGCGCCCGTATTCGCCTGGCACCACAGAAGGATTGGGAAGTGAACAATCCGGCCGAACTGGGGAACGTGCTGAAGACCCTGGAACAGGTCCAGCAGGACTTCAACAGCTCGCAGTCGGACGGCAAAATCGTTTCGCTGGCAGACGTGATCGTTCTGGGCGGCTGCGCGGCCGTACAGGAATCTGCGAAGAAGGCCGGGCACGACGTGCAGGTTCCTTTCTCGCCGGGACGCACGGACGCAGTGCAGGAGCAAACCGACGTGGAATCGTTTGCCGTGCTGGAACCGACTGCGGACGGGTTCCGTAACTACGTCGCCAACGGACACGCGAGACCGGCAGAGGAGCTGCTGGTGGATCGAGCGCAGAAGCTGACGCTCACCGCTCCTGAGATGACGGTACTTGTCGGTGGCCTGCGTGTCCTGAATGCAAACGTCGGACAGTCCGAGATGGGCGTCTTTACCAATCGGCCTGAGGCACTGACCAATGATTTCTTTGTGAACCTTCTGGACATGAACACCACGTGGCAAGTGTCCTCCACATGCGAGCACGTCTTCGAGGGCCGCGATCGCGGGACGGACGAGATCAGGTACACCGGCACTGCCGCGGACCTTGTGTTTGGTTCGAACTCCCAGCTTCGAGCCATCGCGGAAGTCTATGCCTGTGACGATTCACAGGGGGCGTTTGTGCGTGACTTTGTGGCTGCGTGGGACAAGGTGATGAATCTTGATCGCTTTGACCTGTGATCCAGGTCTGCGCATCGGCACTTCGCCAGTGCGTCGGTGATGATCAGAAGCTGGCCAGGAACGTGTCGACATCGACATAGTTCAACCTTCGGGACTGGCCGGCCAGGTTTGGCGAGCCGATCGAATTGGGTGAGTCGGCCGCATCCATTTCCAGGACCAATCTATCCACGTCGGGTGGTGTAGAGGCGCCAGGCGGATTGACGTGAAGGGGATCCAGGGGATGAGAAGACGCGAATTTCTGTGCGGCGCCGGAGCTGCGTTAACGACAACAGTTAGCGCGTGCGGATCGACGACCAAACAGCGGCCTCAAGTCGTCGAGAGCAATCCGGAAGGCCGGATTGTGATCGTCGGGGGCAGCCTGGGCGGACTGTCGGCCGCTTACGAACTCAAAAAGGCCGGACGCCCGGTCACGGTGATCGAAGCTCACTCGCGACCAGGTGGTCGGGTGTTTACCACCCGTAAACCGTTCCGCGACAACCTCTACTGCGAGATGGGAGCCGAGTACGTCGACGCCGGCGACAAGCTGCTCCGGCAGTACTGCAAAGAGTTCGATCTCAAAGTCCTGACTGCCAGGCTGTACGATGCGGTGGTGTTGCGCGACAATCGCTTTGCCATGAGCGATTATAAGAACAAGAAAGTCTCACTGCCCTACGACGGAACCACGCCGGGGGTCCTGTTCGGGCAGGAGCGGCGCTATGCCGAGCGGCTCATCAAACAGATCCAGGATCCCAACCGATTGCCGCCAGAACTGCTGGCCCTCGACAACAAATCGGTGGCTGAGGTGCTTTTGGCAGAAGGAGCCCCGCAAGACGTCATTTCACTGTACACCTATCTGAACGCCACCGAGCGAACCGCGCGACCAGATCAGATGTCGGCGTTATCCATGATTCGTTCTCTTCACAGCGTCTCGGGATTCAATGAAGAGGTTGACGAGGGGCGTATTTTGGGGGGCAACGACCAGGTTTCCAAAGCCCTCGCCCGCTATCTCGGGCACGACGTGCTCTACAACCGGCCGGTTGAGCAGATACGACATGGAAGTGATGGCGTCCAGGTCACGTTTGACGAGAACGTCAAACAACGCACCATCCGGGGTGCACGGTTGGTCATCGCCATGCCGTTTTCCGTACTGCGAAAACTCGAAATTCAACCGGCGTTTTCCGCGGCAAAGATGAAATCCATCCAGAGCGTTTCGTATGGCACGGTCATGAAGCGGGCGATGCAGTACGACCAACGGTTTTGGGATGAAAAGGGCAGCCTCGGACAACGCGTGCTCACACACACCGCCAACGGAAGTGCAAACTTTTACTAATTTTGTGTCGGTTGAGAAAAAAGGGGAAGTTGATTCGATAGGTAATTCG
>JBDONA010001096.1:0-2714 GCA_039831575.1 Fuerstiella sp.
CGGATGACCCGGTCGGCGTCCTCTACCGAGCGTTGGAACAGTACACAGGTGGCGCAGTCGACCTGAACGGAGACGGCGACACGAACGACCCCGGTGAAAACGATACAGGAGTTCCACTACGCACGGAGTACAACGAGATCAATTACCACACGCCGGATACCTATCATACGCCGCTGATTGTTTCTGCTGGCCTGGACAACAACCTCGGCTTGTACGAACCCAGTGACACGGCAAATCTCGGCAACCTTGCTGCATACGATCAGTCAATTTCGTTTCAGACGATGGTAGATCAGGTCAGCGACAATCTGACGAATCGCAACCGCAGAGCGGGAGGCCGCTAATGCAATGTGCAACCTCCCACAAGCGGCTTGAACGACGTTCCGGGTTCACCCTTGTTGAATTGTTGATGGTGATCACCATCATGCTGCTGCTGATGTCAATCACGGTCTACAGTGTCAATTTCGCCCGGGACTCGGATCGAGTCTCCAGCAATGCGTCCAAGGTTCAGTCATTTCTTGCCGGAGCACGCGACAGAGCCATCTATTCACGGAGTCCGAAGGGCGTTCGATTCTTCCTGGATTCCGAAGATGATCCCAATGCCGGCACCGGTGAACGCCGAACCGTCAGCGCTATGTACTATATCGATCCCGGTCAATTCTGGAGCGACGGGGCAATCGAACTGTACCGCTGGGATCCCAATTTCAACGGACGAACGAATCTTCCGGCATCAGGTGGCAGCAATCCCGACATCAATGGCGACGGGACCCCCGACAATCCTGCATTGATCTGGATGGTTGCCGGGCTGAAAGAGAACAAGTGGTGGGAATTGAAACGCCGAGGCCTTCTGGTAGACGGTGTCCGCATGAGGATTCCGGCGGGCCCGACGGGAACATGGTATCCGGTTGACACCCGTTTTATTGATATCACAAGTGCCCCCACCAACACTCAATGGCTTGTCCTGCAGATTCCTTATGCCGATCCAGGTGACACCGATATTCGACGAGCAAAGGCGTTTGAACTCGGAGGCCCCGAAACTTATGAACTTCAGTTGCCGCCTTCGATTATGCCAAACCAGCCGGCACTGATGGTTGACGGTGTGGTGATTGACCTCGATGGTTCAAGACTTCCCGCCGGCTGGCGGCCCTCAGCGCAAAACGGCGCCAACTTCAATCAATTCATGGACGTGGTATTCTCGCCTCGAGGAACGGTGATCGGTGAGACTGCGTCGGCGGGAATCATTCACTTTTACGTTTGTGACAGGATCGACGCGACAGTTTTGAAGGGCGAATTGATCAACAGCCTGCCTGGTGCCTCCGCGGCCGCGAAACTTGGTAACTTCGAGTCCGCCGTCCGCGGCGGAACACCATTCATCCCGGCTGATGAAATTGATCCGGCAGACGCCTCTACCTGGATCTCCGCATTGGCCGAAGCTGGCGAACCATATCTCCCCAAAGACCGCCGCATCGTGACGCTGTTCACTCAGACTGGTGCAATATCCGTGAATCAGATCAACCCCACTGACGTACGGGATCCATCTGATTTTGATGGTGATGGCAACTTCAGTGAACCGGATGGGATTGCCGACGATCCGTATCTGTTCGCGGAAACCGGACAGGAGGGCAATTGATGCGTCGCAAGACCACTTCAGCCGCGAGGCAACGGAATCGATCGGGCGTTACGCTTACCGAAGTGCTGATGTCCATGATGATCATGGCGATCGGCGTGTCTTCCGTCATGGTGCTGTTCCCGATCGCTGCATTGCGATCCGCTCAGGCCACAAAGATGACCAACGGAGCGATCGTCAAATACAACGTGGAAGCCATGATCAGGGCTCGCCCGGAAATAATTTTTGATCCCGACGGTGATTTCGTATATTCGACTGCCGATTCGCCGAAATATTGGCAACGACTGACGGAACACTTCCGCTCCAACTCAGAAAAACGATACGTCATTGATCCGTACGGCTATTTCAGTGCAGCCGCCACATACGGTTCCTACGGAACGGTAAACCGTTCGGTTAATGGAAGCACAGTTGACGTCAACGCCGTTCCCCCGTCGAGTCGCCGCTACTCGGATTACCTGGGCAACACGGCAGCAGGGGCAACGACGGGCACGCCTTACACGTCCCTGCCTCGATACGATGGAGGACTACGATCAGGAGGATTGCCTGGTCTGAATCTGGATACAACGCCGTCGCTGACTACAGACTTCGAGATTCTTGGTTCAAATATGTCGAACCTTGGAGACGGCTGGGACACTGTGGCCGACGAAATTGCGGAAGGCGTCGTCCTCAGTGATGGATCATTTTCTTCGTCCACGTCGGCCGCACCAAACGGCTCTGTGGTCGGCATTCGTCTGGACAGCGAGCTGGACCTGAGCGTCGTTGTCACGTCGGCAGCATATTCGGCCATACTGTCGATATCAGACCCGGAGTTGACACGAATCACGATTTTCAGTGTCGACGGTCGTATGAGCCAGACCTACCCCTTGACTGCGATCAGTGCCAGCGATTGTGTCTGGACTGAGACCGCGGTTGGTTCGTTGGCGGCAAGTGATTACAACCAGGATGAGTTTTTCTCTTTGAAAAGGCTGCCCAGTGAATTCGGGAATCAAGTGGGGCGCGTCGTCATTCAGAAGAAACGTACACAGGACTTCAATTGGCTGATCACGGTTCGTCGTGGTAGTGACGGCCGGGCCGTCGGGGTTGACATCGT
>JBDONA010000650.1:0-11997 GCA_039831575.1 Fuerstiella sp.
CGAACATTCTCGATTACCTCGAACAAAATCTTTGAATAAATCTTCCAGACTCAGCGCTGAGACCTGGACGTCATCCACCGCGTTTTCGTGACGAATCCGATCAACCGTTTCATCTGAAAAAGGATGAACCGTCATCAGCCATTCGCGACGATTCACACGCTGCCAAATCGTGTTCGCGGGAACTGCATCGGGCAGTCGACCGTCATGCAACACGGCACGAACTCGCTTGGCAGTTCCCAGCAGTTCCTCAATCGAACAATGGACCAGAACGCGACCAGCATTCATGATGGCAACGGAGTCTGCCAGTCGACTGACCTCATCTATCTGATGCGACGAGAAGATGACGGTCCGATCGTCACGACAGATTCCCCGCATGACTCCATCGATGAAATCATCGCGGGCGATGGGATCGAGTCCTGAAAGTGGCTCATCAAGCACCAACAGGTCGGGTTCGTGGGCCAACGCAATCAACAACGACAACTTGGCCAGCATGCCCTTTGACAGAGCTCGAACACGGCGATCACTCGGCAGCTGAAAGAGGTCCAGAAGCTCGTTGCAAAGTTCATCGTTCCAGCTCTCGAACATCGCACGTGAAAACCGGAGTGCTTCGCCGACAGTCATCCAGCGGTAGATGTGATGTGATTCCGGCACGTAGCCGATTCGCTGTTTGATCTTTGGGGCGGATGCGGGCATCTCCATTCCCAGCACATGAATCGTGCCCGCCGTTGGCCGCAACATGCCCATCAGCATCTTGAGTGTCGTGCTTTTTCCAGCGCCATTCGGGCCTAGCAGTCCCAGAGTTGTTCCACGAGGGACGGAGATCGAAACCCCGTCAACAGCGTTGTTTTCTCCGAACTGCTTGACCAGTCCGCTGACTTCAATAGCGTTGCCGTTATCGATCATTTCTGTTTCCTCGCAGTTACGAGACCGGAGTTCAATGCCGATTCAAACAACTCACGAATCCGTACCGGCGACACCTCAGTGTCCAATGCTGTTGAGATTCCCTGCTGGAACAGCCTGATCACTTCCCGCTCATGTTTTTTTCGAACAGTCTTGCTCTGGCGCTCAACAACGAACACGCCGATTCCACGGCGCGATTCGATTACGCCTTCGCGATCGAGTTCCTCGTAAGCCCGCTGTACCGTATTTGGGTTCACCCGAATCTCAACGGCTAACGCCCTGAGTGAAGGCAGGGCCTCGTCGGCTCGATAGACACCGGCATCGATCGCGTCACGAATTTGAGCCGCAATCTGCCGATAGATGGGAGTATCGCTTTGGGGATCGATAATCATGAAGTGGCCTCGTTGACTTAGTGAACTAGTGTACCAATGCAGTGTATCGCGGTTGTCACTCTGCGGCAACTTCAAATGGAAAAAATATTTGCAGCAGCGATTGCATTGAGGATGTCGTCAGCAACCAGCAGAACTTCCAAACAATACTGATCATGCCCGCACTGGAAGTCACGTCGCGTTCAGCGATTGATGCATTGCACCACGTCGATGTTGTTTTTCGAGCAACTCCTGGCTCAACTCACACGCCCCATCGACAGACTTCTGAGTGAGGTCGCTCTAACTGCTCGACGCGGCCTGCCGAGCCTTCTTTGTCTGTCAGCAACAGAACAGTGCGATACAATGCCGACTTTGCAATGTTGAGCGTAGTGCCGATGTCATCGCGCGAAATTGATCTGTCTGCGAACAACGTTTGAACCGAAGCGATTGTCGGAGCATCATTTTGGCGACCTGGGCGTCCACTTTTTTTGTCTCGACGGCGAGCGGCAGCAAGGCCAGCTTTGGTACGCCCGTCAGTGAAGCACTTTACGCATCCTGAGATCGAACCGGTTTCCTTTCGACAGCGTGTCGTAGAAGGGCTCAACACCGTCCTTCCATTCAGTCGGATTGTAGACGTAGACGTGGCCTTCACCGACGACCTCGAACCGGTCTTTGCGAACGATGATCGCCGTGAGTTCATCGATGCCGATGCCGAGGAGATGCGCCGGATTGAGCGTCTTGTCGTGTAACCGACCTCGTGGAGTGGCAAACAACTTGAACAGGTCGTTCTCTCGGTTGCGCGCGGCAACGTGAACGTCAAAGGCTGTAAGCGTGATGAACCCCATTCCTTTCTGATGATCGCCATCACCAAGTATGGGCCCTGTTCGCCCATTCCTGTTCATGCCGCGTGTCATGAATGATGACTGAAATTGCGCTCCGGCCGATGAACCGCCGATCACACCGCCACGAGCAAGGACGGACCGCAACGCCTGCTCTGTTTTTGTATTTAAAAACGTGTTGGCCAGCAGGCCCTGTTGGCCGCCACTGAGCCAGATGCCATCAGCCTGACTGATCGGATTTAGGAACTCGTCCGAATTGGCGACATCGCGGCTGAGCGTGAACAACTCGGTCACGTTTGCCGAACCGACCAGATCGTTCAGGACCAGCGTCGCCGCGTATTTCCCTTTCCTGTCTCTGCCGCCGGCCGTGGTGATGACGACGACATTTGGTGTGACTGTCGAACGGGCTTCCCTGATCAAGTCAACAAATGCGGGGTATCGAACATTCACGTCGTGTTCAGTTGATGCGGTCGTCCTGTTTCCGCCACCTGAAATGAAAAGGGCCCCCCGGTCCGGGCCGCGGGACTCGAGCTGCCGCGAATCGAGCGTGACAGGTGCGACGGTCTGTGGTCGGTGACCTCTTTGCAGCCACGCCCAACGGTAGCGATTCCTGTTGTCGACATAACGTCCGTCGCGGGAAATTGAGGCAGGAACGACAGTCGGCAGGTGATCGCCACCACCGACAACGACCAGCGTGTCCTTTGGCGGACCAATCGTGTCTTCTGCGGACGTCGCCGTCTGCAGAGACAACAGGGAGAGTCCGAGGCAGATCGCAGTCTTCAGAAGACAGTCAACGGAAAACAGGTGCGGCAAAGTCATAGGATGTGTCTTCTGCAGACCGTTAGCGAGAGATCTTGTGGAATCATGCTGCGGTGTTACGAATCAGTCACTCCGCGTCGAGAGGTGCCTGCAGAGTCTGCCCGGGTACCCGGACACCCCCACGGATCTTTCCAACTTCCGTTTCGCCGTAACGTTCTGCAAAGACAGCCGGTAGTTCCCGTCCGTTGGGCGCGGACAACCACAGTCTTAACAGGTGGCGTTTGCGTGCCGGTTCGGGATAGTCTTCGTAGCCTGAGCGGGCATGCAGAATCTGATGGTTGTGAAGAAACTGAATGTCCCCCGGCTGAAAGTCCATATCCAGCCGAAACTGGTCGCTGGCAGCGAGGTCGTCAAGCAAGTCCATCGCTTCGATCTGAAGTTCCGAGAGTCGAGGTGTATTGTCAAATCGCTGCGCAGCCTCGATGAAGTCGCGCGCGTATACGGTGGTCAGATAGTTCGGACTGTGATGAAAGACGGCCATTTCGTAGGTCGGTTCTTTTCCAGCGGGAATTTCTCCCTTGCGATCAATGTGAAACGGTTGGGCCAGCACATTGGCCAGGTCCGGCCGAGTGCAGGCCAACTGGTTGTATAGCGAAGTCGAACTGGCGATGGCGCTAAGCCCCCCGGACTTCGCCGGGTGCAGACACAGCAGACCAACGATGTCGCAACTGTCGGTGTGAAACAGATGTCGAAAGTTTGTCGCGTAGACTCGATGCTCAGGATTGTGCGGATCCTGGCCAATGTCCTTCACATGCCCAAGCAGATGCCCCGCCGCGTTTTGTGGAACGGCGTCACCCAACCATGTCGCAATCCCGTAGTACATGCGCGCGATGGTCTCGCGGTCGAATTTAGTGACAGGTAACCCCCGAATCAGTACGAAGCCGCGACCCTCGACGATTTCGCGCTGGACGTCGCGGAGCTTCTGGCTAAGTGCGGGCAAGTCGATGTTTCCGCGACACAGACTGACAAGCGGAACGTCACGTGACGCCCTGACTGCTGATTCCAACTCGGCAATGTCGCTCGCCGTCAGCCGCACAACCCAATCATCGCTGAAGCGCATTTGCGTCGCGGTCCAGGCAGCCGGTCCGTCGTACCTGACAGTTTTTGACTGGCTGGCGGTCTGCGGTTGGTTCGAATTCACCGTATACCTCCTGACGCCTCACTGCCGGCGACGTCCACATCGGTTCACGGTGCGATCGCCGGTCTGGTGCTCGCACCGCGACCGTCGCCGCGCCAATACAGATTCAGTATAGTATCGGGCTCTGTGTCAAAACGAAGTAGCGGTGGCATTCCGTCACTGGAAACTTCAGAGCTGCGGCGGCGGAAATCCACCGTTGCGCCCTTCGAAATGTCGGTTGAGACAGAGCCTGATCCTGTTTGCCGCAGGCAGTACATTGACTGTGACCACGTAATGCAAGGTTTTGTAATGAATGATTTTGATTCCGACCATCGCATTGTTCTGCAGCGACTTGCAACATTTCCGAGGTGTCGTCTGGCACACGTACCGACGCCCCTGGAAGCGATGGAGCGACTCTCCGGGACTCTGGACGGTGTTTCGCTGTTCGTCAAGCGAGACGACTGTACCGGGTTGGGATTCGGCGGCAACAAGATTCGTCAGCTGGAGTACTATCTTGGCCAGGCGTTGGAGGCGGAAGCGGACACTGTGTTGATTACGGGTGCGGTTCAGTCGAACTTCGTCCGTGCGACCGCAGCGGCTGCCCGGCGATGCGGGATGGAATGTCATATACAGCTGGAGGAACGAGTTCCCAATGTGGACGGTTTGCACCGATCTTCCGGCAACGTCCTGCTCAACCGGATTCTCGGTGCCACACTGCACTCCTACCCGTCCGGAGAAGACGAGGAGGGGGCCGACGCGAAGCTAAAGGAGATTAGCGAAGAACTTCAACAACGCGGTTCAAGTCCTTACACCATTCCGCTTGGTGCGGCACATGATCCGTTGGGCGCATTGGGGTATATTGATGCGGCCGCCGAGTTGCTGACTCAGCTCGACCAACGTTCACTCAGGATGGATCACCTGATTGTCAGTTCCGGCAGCGGTGCGACGCACGCCGGACTTCTGTTCGGGCTGCGCGCGTTAGGAAGTCCGATCGGCGTTATCGGAGTGTGTCCTCGACGTGACGCTGAATCTCAGGCACAGCGTATTGCCGGACACATCGAGAAACTAAGCAACATGCTGGATTTCAAGTCGGACATCACCTCAGACGACATCTGTCTGACGGATATATCTCTGGCTCCCGGCTACGGACAACTCAACGATGCCACGATGGAGGCGCTGACTTTGACCGCCCAATGCGAAGGGCTGTTTCTCGATCCTGTTTATACGGCCAAAGCCATGGCGGGCCTGTTGCATCTGGCCAGGCAGCGTGAGATTTCGGGAAACGTGCTCTTCTGGCACACGGGAGGCCAACCGGCCCTGTTCGGGTATGGTGACGCCTTGACTGGTCACCAATGATTCAAGCCTCGGCATCGTCCTGCGGCACCGCGTTGAGGTTGCGAAGGCGATACACAAGAAAGACGGGCACTCCCAGGACAATAAACAGGAGCCCAATCCGAGACTCCAACGGGTTGCTGTGATATGTCTGCGTCATAAACCAGACATACACAACAAGGAAGAGCGCCGGCACGAACGGATAGCCCTTCGTCCTATAGGGTCTGTCGACATTCGGCCGTCGAATTCTCAGGACAATCACAGCCAGCACGCCGAGCGAATAAAAGATGCTGGCCGAGAAGATTACGAAATTCGTCAACAGACTGAAGATAGAGTTGTCTCGCAGGCTTGCTGCGAACAGTGACAAAAGAGCCTGCGGTGATTCGTCATTGGGTGTCACGGTTACCGACCCTGCGTCTGTCGACTCGACAAACTGTTTCGCGACCGTAACCGCCAGCACGAGCATAATTGACATGACGGCCATCACGACGATCGCCGCTGCCGGAGTGCGAAATCTGGCGTGCACACGGCCAAGGGAGCGAAAGAACACGTTGTCGCGGCCCATCGCAAAAGTAATGCGAGGCGCCTGCAACAGATTTGTATTGATCGCGCCAAAGGTACTGCACATGATCACAATCGACATGGCGCTCAGGCCGCTCTGCCCGAACAGCTTCTTCAACATTTGCTCCGCTGCATGATCGCCAGCTGCCTGCATCTCCGACATCGAAAGCACGCCGTGGTAAGCAAAGTTCGCGGCGATGTAAAGCACGATCAGGATGCCAATACCCAGCAGCAGCGAGAGCGGGATGTTGCGACGCGGATCCTGCACCTCCTCGGCCAGCGATGTGACACCGTGCCAGCCATTGTAAGCCCACATGACGGCAAGCAGTACGACACCAACCTGTGCGGCCAGGCCCGAGTGCGTCGGAACAACCGTCGACGAATAGTTGGCGATGTCGATCGTATCGTGCGTAAATGGCATCAGGATGAAAGGGACGGTCGCGACCATAGCCAAAAAGGCGGCCTTTACGACTGTCACAAGCAATTGCAGTCGTCCACCCCACAATACGCCCACGATGTTCACCCAGGCCATTGCAGCAATCAGGCCAACTGCGAGAAGCACCTGAGCAGATGGTGACAGGAATCCGCCGCAGGCCAGGCTGAACGAGCCCACAAATGCCACGCTCAAAGCACCGATCGCGGCGGGCTTTCCGAAGAAGACTTCAGTCCAGCCAAATAAGAACGCGATTGGCCGACCGTATGCTTCGCGCAAATAGACGTAGAGGCCGCCCGCTCCGGGATACATCGCGGCCAGTTCTGCAAAACACAGCCCGCCACACAGGCACAAGACTCCGCCAAGCACCCAAACGGCAATGATGGTCGAAAACTGACCGGCATCACCCGCGATGTTCCCTGGCTTCAGAAAAATTCCTGAGCCAATCACATTCCCCACAACAACAGCTGTAGCGATGCTCGGCCCGAGAGCTCGAACGAGTCCGTGCTGAGGCTCGATATTCGGAGTTGATTCACTTGCTACATCAGCCAAATTGCCTGTTCCCGTTGCGAACTGCGATGAGTATGGCGGGCTTGTGATCGCAACGTGACTGCGTCCTACGCTGACTTGTGGCCGCGGCGAACGTCATTCCTCTCGCCAGAGTCGCTTTCCCACGACCACATTTCTTCCAATGCCACGCACACACGATCATCACGCGTCATGACTGCAACAGCCCGTGTCCTGCCATGATTAACGGACAGTGATAATGATTACTCAATTTACCACAACAAGCAACTTCGGCGAATGCCGCGACGGTCGACTGTAAAAAGAATTGAGTCTGACAGCGCCCACGAGTCACTGAAATATCGATCCGTGGCGGCCAAAATCGAGCTGTCGACTGTCGGGGCAACTGCGACTGAAGTCAACACATCACTGCTTGAGGGGCTCGCCGGCGAACCTGACTCAGGTGTAACATCGAGCCGAACCGTGCCGCGACACGTACGTACCCCGTCGAGCTGGATCGAAGCCGTCGTGTCGCCGTCTGTGTCAACAGACTCGAATGTCGCATTGTCGAAGTCGCCGTCGCCGGCCGCGTGTTCAAAGTCGTAGAACGCGATCACCGTCAGCAGCTGTCTTGATTCAAGAGTCTGGATCGCGGGTGTCCACGAATGATGACGTCTGCGGCGTGCCGGACGACGGCATTCGATGTCATTGTTGCGGCTTTCAACGAGACCTTCGGATTCAACTGCCGGCTCACCGACGCCCGCAGGACACAGCTCAGAGCTCGCTGGGGGGACGAGCACTGGCGAGACAAGGATGGTCGCGTTAGCTCGTGCAGGTCCGTCAGCGTTCCTCAGGGGAGCTAACGATCGAGGCTGGGTAATCGACCTCGAATTCTTTCTGCGGCCGGACACAGTGACGAAAATCCTGGAGGGCAAATATGACAATCGACCATCGGGCACCACAGCAACTCACTCGGAGGCACGACGTGAACAGGCCAACGCCGACGTGTTCAGCAGGTTCCGAGCTGCAGCTGCTGCCCAGCGCAGTGCGAGCGACGGAGACTCTGTTGCCAACATTGGAACGACTGTGCTCGATGAAGCAGCGAGTTATGCTGACTCGGCACCAGACCGAAACATGGCTGGCGGTGTTGTCGCAATTTCCGGTGACGGCAGTGAATCGGGCCGTGCTGAAACTTGGCCTGTCGAGTGATCCGTTTCCGGATCTGGGCAAGATCGTGATTGAGTGCCAGCGAGTAACGTCGACGGAAAACTATGCTCCCGGACGTAATTCGGAGGTGGTCAGTAACTCGACGTTGATCAGCGTTGCGAAGGCGCTTCGGTTGAAAGTCTGAGATGGGCGGAGATTGAATTGGGTTAAAAAACGGTGAGTTTCTGCCTGTTTCGGAAGCCCTGGCATTCCGACGAGTTGATGAGACAGAATGCGATTTTTCCCGTTGAGAGCGGAAAGAGTCAACACAGGGCGGACACCACACGCTGCCAACTGACGCTCGGACCAACGCTTTCGCATTTTCGGAAAGCGCTTATTCGGTTTCCTGGATTAGGTGCGCCGACCGGAGAGCGACTTCGCGAGAGTTCGTAGCCGTAATTGTAAGTGAGGATTTCTTCGCAACCTATTCACGCTTTGCTACCGCGTTCTTCAGCCGTAAGACCAAGTGTGTGCTGGACCGGTAGTGGATCGCGGTTAGCCGCTCGCAGCTCTGTCCTCCACCGCTTCAAGACCTGCCTAATGACGGCCAACGCTGCTGGTCTATTGCCGGAATTGATAGCGTCTGTGATTTCGTCTTTGCGGTCGAACAGCTTTTGCAGGAAGTTGCGGCGAGGATCTGACAAGCCAACGCCAGCAGCATTCAAGTATCGGCTTACCGTCGTCCATGCGAAGTCGCAGCCATACCCATTCAGCTGTTGAAAATTGCGAATCACGATGGAATAGCTGAAATCATCCTGAAATTGCTCTTCCCAGAAATCATGGAGGCTGTGCCACTTTTCGAAGATCACCATGCCGAAGCCGCGCACCAGAGGATGTCTCCAGCCGAGCCTCTGGTTCTCCGCCAGATACTGCGGCATGCGGTCGTACCAGTCCGTGACCAAATCCGTCGTCAACTCCGTTGCGCCTCTGCTCACCAGATGTCTAAGCAACGGGAGTGCGGGCACTGCTTCGCCCCGTTCGATGCGTTTGAGATGTACTGGCGAAAGGCTGAGGCGTCGATCCGTGTCATCATGCAGGAGGCGTGACAGGGGGATGTAGCCACCATGTCGATCCCGGAGCCGGGTGATGGCCTGCATCACGGTGCCGGGGGGCGCAGTCAACTCGGCAAGGCGAGCGCGTGCCAAGTCGATCCTGCGTGCCGGAATCGTTTCGATGAGTTTCAGTAATCGCCTCTCTTCCGGGGTGCTCACCTGTAGAAGCCCACGTTCGAGCAGCAAAATGTCTGACTTCGAATAGCCCGCCAGATCGGCCAACTGCTGTGGCAGTACGCCGCAAAAGATCCGGTGTCGGCGCACCGGCGACGCGTGAGCACCGCTGCCTTTGTGTAGTAGCCGTTGTTCAACACCTTCCAGAAAAAGACGCGACAGATACTCCCTTTGACTTTCGGCACGACTTCCCTCGCAGATGTCGTCTCGCGCGACCAGTTCGATTGCCGCCCTGGCCGGGACCTGCCCGGAGAAACCGTTCTCCTGATACATGCGACGCACCTCAGCCGAGGGCCGGTAGACCTCGTTGCGGGCGATCCTCGTCTTTTTCTTCATCAACGCAGGCCGATCAGTTCTCTCTTCCGGCGCACGCACGTCCAGCAAAGTCGCCAGCATATGGTTGTTCCATGCGTTTTGCTCACAGATGCGAGGAAACGCGGCGGCAAAATCCTCCTGCGCTCCGAGGAGATTCCACGCTGCATTCCACCGGCTTCTGAACGCTGCTAGATCCTTTCCGGGAATCACCGCAGTGACAACATGTCTAATGTCGTCAAAGCCAACCATTTGACCGTTGTTGATCGCATGCGCAGTTTTCTCGCTCACATGAAGATGCTTGCGAATGGACGCCGTGGTGATGCGCAGCCCAGGATATGCCTGTTGGATTGCGACGATGAATCGCACGAGAGGAGCAGGCATGCCACGTGCGAGGAGCTGCTCTGTCTTCTGCCTGTCCCAAACCGCCGCCGCCATTTTGAGATCGCGATCAAGGTGTGTCCCAATCACGCGGACTTCCTCAAAATCGGGGACCGTGCCAACTTCGCGGCGTTGCCACAGCGTCCCATACGTGAGCGGCAGTCGCTGCCGATTCGTCTTCCTGGACGCAGTCTCGAACGCAGCGCGGCCCAACTGGTACATCCAGATCTGATAGAGACCGTTTACGGACCTGCGAAGGAGCCGACCGCGGTCATCTTCTTCCGGAACCAGAAGATCCAGGAACTTTGCACATGCGTCGTTCAGCTGTTTCCTCACGCGCGGCCCCTGTCCGCTGCCCGGCGTCGCGAACCGACTCCATGTCCGATAGACACGAGAAAGAGATTCGTGTTGCGGATGCGAACCGGGTGTCTCAGCATTCTTGACCGCGTGGAAGTGCATTCCTGCCGTCTGTCCGAACTCATACCGTCCCATCCGCAGGACCAGCACTCGCGTCTCGGCCAACAGCAGTGCAGTTGAATGCGCTGGATCCCCAGATCTGGCAACAAGCGCGCGCGTTCGCCTGAGCGTGTCATTCAGCTTTTGGACACGTCGCAGGTCGTGACTGGTGAGGCCACGCGTGGGCAGTTCCGCCTGAGCGGTCCGTAGTGGCGTTGACATGGCGGGGAAGGTGTGGCGGGATTGAGGCGACGGTTGCATACGTCTGACGAATTGTATGATAATAGCACCAGCGATTGGGAGCCAATCATGGCTTGCATCCGCGTCCCGCCCCATTATCCCGCCTACCATTCTCTTCAAAAAAGCACGACTGTGCGTCCTGCACTTGCCATCCTGAAGGGATCGGGCAGCAACAGCGTTCCGACTCCCACCTTCACTTCTGTCTACCGCAAGCTGACATCCTTGTTGGCCGACGTATTCCCGCCGTCTGAAAACCCACAGAGCGCGTATCCACTGCTGTCGGCCGAGGAGTTCGTGTTACAACGGTTTCGAACAGCACCCCAGTTTCACCGTGATTTTTCCTCCGAACTTTGGACGCTTCTTCGTGAAATCAGTCGCGACGAGGGGCAAGTCAACGGAAAGACGCTCCACGATCATCAGTTCGCACATCTCATCTGGATCGCCTGCTCGCTGACGAACGGCAAGGACTCACCGACATCGTTTTTTATCCACGGTGCCCCTGGGACAGGAAAAACGCTCACCCTTGGTGTACTAATGCAGGCGAGTATTCGCCTGCAGAGACGCAAGCTCATGATCGGGAAGATTGCCTACTGCACAGCGAAACCGTATCACCTTTCGGACAAAGTTCGGGGTAAAGGAATGGGACATCGGCGGGTGCTCAGGACACCCCCGTATACACCCTCGGAAAAAGATATCAACCGACGTCGCTTGGGGCTTTGTCGCATGGATAAGGAGTTCATGAACAACTTCTTCCCCAGAAAGACATGGAATGCATTGTTTGCGAAACGACCGTCGAACGAAGACGAAGCCCGCCACCTCATCAATGACTACTTCCGGGAAGAAGGACTTCGCGTTCCCAAGTCGAATGAAGCCATGCTCACCAACGCAGTGAAAGTCCTGGCATCAGTCGCCACAATGGTGCGAGGTCCGTCCCGCTCAACTGAACTGCTGACGCTACCACCGCTACCGGATGTTTCTCTGCAAGTCGCATCGCACACAGGTGATGCGGCCTTCGCGATCCCGCCTGACTATCCAGTATTTGCGCGGGACAACATTGGTATTTCAACAGCGTCTCGCGTCGATGCGCGCGTTGTCCTCGAGCCGGCCCTGGTTTTTACAAGCGCTCGGCAGATTGAGCGCTACCGCGAGGAACTGCATCGTCATGTGCAGGTGATTCTGTGCGACGAAGCTCAGCGAAGGCAACCGCTGGCGTTTCAGGAACCGATCGTGTCGGCGGGAGCGCAACACGTACCACTTGTGTTTGCCGCCGGCTCGCAGTGGTACGGCAAGTCATGGGATTGCC
>JBDONA010000945.1:0-2704 GCA_039831575.1 Fuerstiella sp.
CAACTTCCTGTTCATTGTTGTGCTTCAGATATAACAGAAACAGCACGCCGCCAAAGGCGACAATCGCCGACGGCAGTCCCAGCAGAATGCGTGAAGGAATGCGTGAAAAAAACCAATACTCGACCAGCCTGAAAAAGTACGCCGGCCTGAGCGCCACCGTCCACGGCGGCAGAGGTAACTTCGATGACGAAGAACCGGAACCGGTAGGTTTGCCTTGAGTTGTGGAATGTTTTTCTGCCATGTCCAACACTGTAATTGGGAGACTACGCGTCAACGTCTCTTGTCTCAATGCTTCTCGTTCCTGCAGCTCATCCGTTTAATCCGTCCCATCCGTGGTTGTTCCCCAGGAATTCCCAACTCCGTAAGGAAGACATATTTCAACCACAGATGACCCAGATTTCACGGATAACAAAACGCAAAGCTGATCACGGTCCACCCGACGCCTTCAGTTCTCTCGCCTACTTCCTACTACCAACCGCCTACTGCCAACCGCCAACTGCCAACTGCCTACTGCCTACTTTTTTGCTGTTCCCCATCGCCGTGTCCCTGATTTGCCGTCGAGTCTCCATGTGAAGTTGCCGTAGCGATTCAATCTGCTCATGGGAAAACGGGACAGGCAGGACCGCGAATGCCTGACACTGCAGCGTATCCGGAGGAGTACCTCCAAGTACCATTCGGTACTGCAGCAGGCCCTCAATCGAGTTCGGTGGTAGAATCGGCCCGCCATTCGCGGCGAACAGACTAAAGAACAAAACGGCGTGACTGCCGTTGCGGTCTTTGCTGAGCCGGACACGCATGGCCGGCCAGTCTGAGTCAGACTTGTCGATTTGGGTTTCCACGACCTGCCACCCGTTTCCCGTGTAGCAGACTCTCAGGTCATGCCAGCCGCAGAACAAATGGTCGCAGGAAACCTTCGCCGCGATATTCTCATGACGAAATACCCACCCATTTGAATACTGTCCGGTGACGTCGTCTCGGCTGCGTTGTTCTTCGTTGTAAGTTTGTCGCACGAATCCGGCGATTTCCGGCTCAAGAGCAGCTTCGTTCAACAGATCAAGATCTGTCGTGAAATTATTGGTGCGTTCCGGCCGAGACAACAGTGCTGGTGCCTGTGCCGCAATTCCCACGACGCACAGGATCGTGCTGAAGACGACTGACTTCCTGAACGTCACTGACTGCTGAGCCTGAACAGCGTCCAATCCGCGCGGTGGGTGCAACGTCTTTGTCGCGATCAGCCAGTTAAACGCCGCCACGAACGGGTTGCGGAATTCGACGTTTGGCATATTCAGATCGCCGTCCGGCACGCGTGCGGTAAACCCCAGCAGAAAAAAGTCGAAGTTGTAAACCAACCCGGCCGCCATCCCCAGCACGGCATAACCCAGAGCGTCATGAGACCAGCCAGTCGTCAGGTCTAACTGCCACCAGTCTTCGGCCAGGGCAATTGTGATGACTCGGACGACATTCATCACACCGGCAAAGAAGACGGCAGTGCCAACAAGAAGGATCGAGTGAAAGGGGCGTCTGCGGTTGTAGCAGCAGATCAGCACGGCCAGAAAAAGCAGCGTGAAAAGCGACTGAATGCCGCTGCACGCCTCTTCGACCAGCAGAGTTTTTGAGTTCAGCGTAATGACGTTACCATCACGCAGATGCAGGCAGCCCATAAGGTTCAGAACCTTGCTGGCAACTCGGCTGGTCAGATCCTGCAGGGTCTGAATGACCAGCAGGTCAGTGTTGGCGGGCAGGCGAACGGCCAGAAGTGGCAGCAGTGCAAGGTAGGCAAGTGATGAGCCAGTCTCTTTGTCCTTGCGAGACACAGCCATCGCCAGCAACAGATGCCAAAGCCCAACGCTGGCCAGCCAGGGAGACCGGACAGCGGCTGCCAGCAACAGCAGCAGGATGTCGATCACGACAAGGCACAGAATCAGCTTTGGTCGAGGATTATGGCTGTGCTGACGCGACCACAGCATCGCGAAGAAGGCGATGAAGGCAAACGGAAAAAACTGATAGTGGGCCTGTTGCCACGTGTTGGAAAGATCAATCAACACCAGCGGCAGATGGCCCACCAGCAAAATCACGAACGGTAACCACCACAGACGTGTGGGGGCGTCTGCTGACGATTCACCGGAGTTTTCCAAAGTAGACATGGAACCAATCCCGAGGGCATTGCCCCAGCTGCAGTTGCGCAGCCACGGCATCAGATCATTTCACCCAAGAGCCAGGCGAATGTCTACAGATTCAACATAACATATGTCTAAAGAAGATCTCCAAGAGGGTTTTCACAGATTCCCGGGTTTTCCAAACACAATGCTCGTCCAGAATACCGATTGCACACGAAAAAACGCCCATGAAAGGGCGTTTGAATCATGTCGGAATGAGCAACCGGGTGTTACGAGGCCTTCTTTCGTCGCCGTCGAACGGTCATTCCGCCGGTTGCAATCAATGCCAGAAACGCGAATGACGACGGCTCGGGGACCACGTGCACGTTATCTATAAACGTCTCTCCGTCAACATAGTCTCCGAGGTCAATCAACAGGTGCGTGATGTCAACACCTGATAAGCCCGGTCCGGACGTGGCAAAACGTGTTGCGAAGCCGCCGAAGGAAAGGGCAAACAATTCCGTTCCAACCTCCGTACCACCCGTATCACTGAACCCACCGGTGAAACCTTTGACGACGACTGAAGCGTTCCCAGTGCCCAAATCCTG
>JBDONA010000118.1:0-2702 GCA_039831575.1 Fuerstiella sp.
CAACCAGAGGAATCGGCTGGGATATCTGCAGAATCGCGCGAACACCACACAGAGGTCGGCTGAGAAGACTCATCTACCCATCATATTGCGGGACTCCCATTTAACGACCGATTATTGAAAAGCGGGGGATTGGGTTTGTCTGCGTAGCCGCCGTTGATGTAGATTGAGACGCCTACGTTCTGCTGGCTGGCAGGTGTTTGGCTTACACACGGAGGCTATCAATGGCACGGAACGCAAAGGTGAATGCTGATCGCGAGCAACCGAGGCTGGGTGGCCTACCGCCACTGCACAAGTTGTTTTTGAATCCCTACACGGATATTCGCTTTACCAGTTCCTGCCCGAGCTGCTGCGGCAAGACCAGGCAACGAAAACTGCCCTTGGCCATCCACGTGACTGATTGGGGGATGGTCATTCTCAACAAGACTTGCCGTTACTGTCCGACCTGCGAGCTTGTAATCTGTCATCAGGATGAAATCGAAGGACAATTGGCACACTTGTTCGCGGAATCGGAACCGCAGATGATCGGAAACGACTATCTCGTTGTTGGCACTCTCGAGCGGAAAGACTGGCGGCGAGGTTTGGCAGAGCCGCTATGCAATTCGGACATGCTCGCAGCGCTACACGACTTCGAGGGGCATTTGCAGTTCGAACCTGCTCCTCGCTGGGAATGCAGCGGACGTCAGGAAGGACCGCCGAATCCCCGGTAGGATTCGCTTACACAAGTTCCAGGACGGGTCAACAATTGACCCGTTTGATAACAAGGGCGAGTTGTCAAACAGACGCTCGCCTGCAGGAGAAAGAATCCACTTCCGGTTCTATGGCCACCTGCAATCACTCGGACCCGCTAAGCCGGTCAGCAGCGCGGTGAATACTTCGCACAGGCGTGATTCATACTCGACTTCGCAATGCATTGTGTCTGCACTGGCAACATAGCACAGGAGCAGCACATGATTGAGTCAGAAAAGTTCGGCGGCAGATTGATTGGCTATGCACGTGTCAGTACAGACGACCAGAATCTGACGCTGCAGACTGATGCACTGAGGGGTTTCGGCGTCGATGCCAAGAATATCTTCAGTGACAAAATGTCCGGGGCCAAAGAAGATCGTCCCGGACTTCGAAATTGCCTCGAGCTGCTGCGAAAAGGTGACACTCTCGTCGTCTGGCGATTGGATCGACTCGGGCGCTCAATGCGACATCTCGTGACACTGATTGAGGATCTCCGAGAACAGCGAATAGGCTTCAAGTCAATCAGCGACGGCGCGATCGATACAACGAGCGCGTCTGGCGAAATGATCTTCAATATCTTTGCCGCATTGGCCCAATTCGAGAGGCGGCTGATTCAGGAACGAACGAAAGCAGGTCTCGCTGCCGCTCGTTGCCGAGGGAAAAAAGGTGGCCGCCCAAAGATTCCCAATGATGCTCCGAGAATAGTGTTGGCTCAAAAACTCTTTGCGGAGAAATCAGTCACACTTGATGCTATCTGCGAGACACTGAAAGTTTCAAAGTCGACGCTGTACCGATATGTCCGAATCGGAAAGGCGACGAGTGACAGAGCAGAGGAGAATTGATTACCGAGGTTCGACAGACATTTGATAACACGTCGCTGACGAATCATCGGTGGGCTGGGTTCGGATAACTTCATCAGCACGGATCAAAAACGCGGACTTTGTGTCACGAACTCATCCGTATTCTGAAATTGTTAACAACTCACCCATTGGTACCACGGTTCCCGAATCCCCAGACGATTAATGACGCACAAAATCCGTGTCATCTGGTCCATACGTTTTGTCGGAATCCGCCGTCATTTGGCGAGGTGTGCCGGACCGAGAAGAATCGTCGTATCTGCTGGGCTGAAAATTCAACGCTTTCTGGCATTGTGAGGGTTGTCGTTATGATCGTTATATTCGGTAAAGTTTAGCTTATGAAATGCCGAATTTTGAAAGTAGGCCTCGTTGCTTAATCAGCTGGCAGGCTTGCAAGGGATACGGCAGTCATGTTCAGGCCTAAGAGACTCGTAGCAACAGCCGCAACGCTCTTAGTGCTCACCAGTGTCCTTCAGGCCCAAGTTGAACTACCGAAAAAGCAGCGCGGGGAAATCTCAACTCCAGGATGGAATGAGTTTCGGGATCTCTCTGTCCGGCTGGAGGCGGTTGAAGCCGAAAACCGCTGGTTGAGGGACGAGATTGACCGGTTCAATCATGGGGACGAGTCTGTTATCAATCAGGTGGGCTACTGTTCATCCTGCGGTGAAACCGCCTGTGGCTGCAATCAGGTGGATGACAATTGCGGATGGGTCAGTCAGATTTCCGCAACCTGCAAGACAAAGCTTTCGTGGGACAAGGGGCCGATCCGCGTTGTACCGTTCGGATACGCGGCGGCTGACATGATCGCCAGCGAGAGTGCCTTTGTCCTATTGGGAGGCCCGCTGTTTCTACTTCCAGCCGTGCCGGCGGGAATACCCGACGATCGGTTTACAGTCAGTGGCCAACAAACCACCCTCGGCTTCAACGTTATGGGACCGGATTTGGGCACCTATCTCAGCGGTGCGACGATTGCGTTCAACTTTTTCGGCGACAGACCCGTTCAGAATAATCCAGGTGCATTCTTCATTCTCGGCTATGTGGAGTTGAAGAATGAAGACTGGCGGTTCTGGGCCGGTCAAGACGGCGATGCAATCGCCCGACAAAACTCCAACTCGCCTG
>JBDONA010000392.1:0-11936 GCA_039831575.1 Fuerstiella sp.
CGGAGCGTCCGGAAGTCTTCGAGAAGCCGTCTGTGCGGCAGCGCCAGTAATCCGTGACGCTTCGTTGGCTTACTGCGATCCGGAATTCTCGTTTCGCCGGCTTTGTGAATTCAGCTTGTCGGGACGGCTCGGCTGCAGGGAACGGCCGCCGCCCGACAAACTGCACAAAGCCGAACATCCGGATATGCTATAAGCGTCCGCCGGGATCACAATTCGTTTTTGATTCGTGGGATGCTCTTTCAACCAGGTTGTGATCTGCTCCACCACTTTGGGATACGTGGCGGATTCGTCATGGCGTTCTTCCAAATGGTTCTCCACCGCGTGGTTGAACAGCAGCATCGAGCTTCCATCAGACGGGATCACGGCTTTGAAGTTGCCAAACCGAATGAAATGTTTCCAATTCGGTTCGGCTGGAACTTTGTCCCTGAACTCGCTCACGATGTGACTCCACCGAGGATCATCGATGAGGTTGTTCCATTCGTGCGGATCTGTCGAGCGGTCGTAGAGTTCTGCACTGCCATCAAAGTACTGGATCAGCCGCCAACGTTTGGAAGTGATGGCATGGTTACCACGGCCAAACGTCGTGACGGTGTGATCCAGCCATGCAGAATTCGGATTATTTACCAGGGGCAAAAGGCTTTTT
The DNA here is from genome assembly GCA_039831575.1 of Fuerstiella sp. Taxonomy (GTDB): domain Bacteria; phylum Planctomycetota; class Planctomycetia; order Planctomycetales; family Planctomycetaceae; genus Fuerstiella. The sequence continues at coordinate 644 of JBDONA010000392.1, forward strand.
CCTTCGAGCCCGTCTTCGTGTCCCAATCCAGCCATTTCCACCACCGTCGGAAAAAGATCAATCAGATTGACCGGTTGATCGCACCTGGTTCCAGGCTGAAAACCTTTCGGCGTCGCGGAACGTGGCGGAACAATCATCATTGGAACACGCGTCGCTCTGAACCATCCTGTTGCTTTCCCCCAATGGTCCTTTTCCCCAAGATGCCAACCGTGATCTGACCACAGGACGATCCAGGTGTTCCTGGAGTGTTCACTCTGTTCGAGTTCATCCAGGAGTCCGCCGACAAGATGATCAACAAACGTCACGGTCGCCAGATAGCTGGAAACCGCACTTTCCCATTGACCGTGTTTCGCGACGGAGGCGTGCGTACCCGACGTGGTCGGAATCAAAGCATAGTCGCGACCGGCGACGGAAAGATCCTTTAAATCGTCCTTCAGCCAGGGTGGCAGGACGGTTGTTGCCGGCGGATACATGTCATGAAATCGTTGCGGTGCATACAGCGGTTGATGAGGTAAGTGTATTCCGACGCCCAAAAAGAAAGGTTTGTCGTAATTCTTCTTCAAACGCTCGCTGCCCCATTTGACCACGGCCGTATCGCGAAACTTGTCGTCGGGCAGATCGAGTGGCCCCCAGTCAAAAGTGTGTGTGTCTTTCCATGTTCGATCTGCTGGCATGCCGTTGCGGGGAAACGTGATCACCTTCCCGTCGACATGCCATTCGTAAACTGGTTTCTGGCGAGAACTGAGAATCGCATTCTTCGGCCAGGGTTGAGGAATGCCTTTGGCGTATTCATGGAACGCGCCCTTTGGATACTTTGTATCGCCATGGAAAAGCTTGCCGGATCCCATGACGTGATAGCCATGGCGGACGAGAAACTCGGGCATCGACTCCACATTGGGCAGGCGTTGCGGGTAATTTGCATTGTTGGAATAGACGCCCGTGGTCCACGCACGTCGACCTGACATGATGGCAACCCGCGACGGCCCACAAACTGGCGCCGCACAATGAGCTTCCGTAAACAGGACTCCCCGTCTGGCCAAAGCGTCCATGTGCGGAGTCTTAACCTGCGGGTGCCCACCAAGGCAGCCAATCCAGTCATTCAGATCGTCGATCGCAATGAACAGAATATTGGAGTGAACCTTTGAAGCGGCATTCGCTTGTCCCGCGAACACTGTCGCCCCAACGATCATCAATGCACAGTAGCGTGACAACATGATGCCGGTGACTCCAAATTGATAACTGCTGATAGAACACTGTGCGCCGTGATGGCGACGGATGTACTCTGCGTGGACGAAGCCTTCTGTGCCGTACGAACCAGGTCCTTTGCCTACTTTCCTCGCAGTTCAACGTCGTCAAACGCATTCATGTCATCGAAGGAACCGATGCCAATGCGTCCTGTGCTGAATGTCTTATCACGGACGGTCATATGCGGTTTGGTCATGTCATCGAAGTAGATGTCAATCGAGCCTCGTTCGGAATCGCGAACCAGTTTTACGTCATGCCACTCGTCCGTCCAGGGTGTCCGTTTGCTGTTTTCGGTCAATGCCAGACGCGGGGCATCTTTGACAATCATGATTTGGCCACTGTGTGGATCAGGTTTAGCGCCCAGATGCACATAGTAGAATCGCGTGGCGTTCTCGTAACAGAAAAAGACGCAGCAGTCGCGGTGATTGCCCGTGTCTTTGGTGGACTTGACCTTGAACGTCAAGACAAAATCGGCCGCCCGGACATCCTTCATCAAGGCGATATGACGCGGACTGCGCACTTTCGGTTTGTACTCGCTCTCACGTTGAGTAATGCTCAGACTCTTGCCTTTGCCATGTTCCTGCAGTGCCCACGACTTGTTGTCCACAATCTCCCACTTGCCATGCCCGTTCTCAAAGTCATCTTCAAACAGCAATGGTAATTGCTCTTGAGATTTGTCTGCTGCCGCCAAAGGCAGCGGCAGACATGCAAGCAATGCAACAAACGAGATTCGATTCATTATAAGATAAGACCTTCGTAATGCTCAAGATTCACTGGATACAGAACAGCAGGGTACTTGAAAGCAGGGCTGGTGTCCTGGAGAATTGGGTTTTTCTTTGTTTTGCAGTTCGGGCAAGACCGTCATGAAGCCCCCGTTAACCAAACGAGCCCTGCCAGAAAAACTGCCACGTTGGGGCGTTCTGGTTCTGGAGAGTCACCACAGTCCTGAGTTCGCGATGGAATGGCGGACCCATCCGTTCGTCAAAGTCGTGTACGTCCTGAGTGGCCGTGGTACGTTCTTTCTGGGTAAGAAAGAACAGGGTTTTTCCCAGGGAGATGTCATTGTAGTCCCATCGGGGACTCGAAATCGGATTGTGGACGACCCAGCCTCGGCCACCAGTCTCTATGTCTGCTGCGTTGCACGAAGTCTGTTGCGATTCGATCCCACGCTCAGCGCGCAACTGCCGTGCCGCGTTCTTCGTCGCGAGGGCCACTTCGCACATCGGGTGGCATCGGTTTTTCGGCGGATGGTGCACACCCAGCAGTCGTCGACAACGATGCGGCCCGTCACCATGGTTGCCGACGCCATGAAGCTGATTCAGATGATCAGCGAGAGATCAGGAGAGTCGCCTAAGTCGGAAAAAGGTTCGGCTGACGATCGACGACGCGTCCAACAGTACGTCGACTCACTTTCCGGCCGATTCTTCGAAGAGACTTCCATTGATGCCGCCGCCGATCAACTGGATATCCCTCGGCGCACCTTCACAAAGCTGTTCACAGAGATCACTGGTGAAACCTGGCTTCGGCACTTGCGACGGTTGGCCATCGAACATGCTCAGCGGCGATTGCGAGGTACGGAGATTCCCATTGCCTCCATCGCCTTTGAATGTGGGTTCAACGATCTGTCAACGTTCTATCGCCAGTTTCAAAAACGTTGCGGGATGTCGCCGGGTGAATACCGAACATCAGCAGATCTGAATGACCGGACGCAGTAGCGGCCTGGGAAGGGGCCTCTCCGCGTACGACTCTTTCCGTGGTGGTGAAGCTACGTAGGACAAGGTCCTGGCCTACACAACTCTCCCGAACGGAGAGTGAAGTTTCGTTGGTCATGTTCGCATCGTTTTTCGTTGTCTCGATGACCGCCGATGCACAGAAAGACGCAACTTGAAAGGCAGCGCGTTGACACCACACTCTCAGCGCTGCACGCGGGCGCCGCCGCCGCCCATGATTTTCGTGACTTCTGCCAGTGAAGCCATCGAGGTGTCGCCTGGCGTCGTCATCGCAAGGGCACCGTGGGCGGCACCGTACTCAACCGCTTGCTGGGCGTCGCCCGCCGTCAGGAATCCGTAGATCAACCCGCTGGCGAAACTATCGCCGCCGCCGACCCGGTCCATGATCTCAAGATCCGCGTACTGTCGAGACTGGTAGAAGTTATCCTTATGCCAGACGATCGCTCCCCAGTCGTTGATCGACGCGGTCTTGACGGAACGCAGTGTCGTCGCCGTCACCTTGAAATTGGGGAATGCATCCACCGCTGTTTCGATCATCGCCTTGAAGCTGTCGATCTCGATGTTCGAGATGTTCTCGTCGACGCCAGCCACGTCGAAGCCGAGACAGGCAGTGAAGTCCTCCTCGTTGCCAATCATCACATCGACGTACTTCGCGATTTCGCGGTTGACCTCCTGTGCCCTGGTATGACCACCAATCGATTGCCACAATGATGGACGATAGTTGAGGTCGTAGGACACAATGACACCATGTCTCTGTGCGGACTGCACCGCGTCAATCACGAACTCCGGTGTGGTCTCGGACAGCGCCGCGAAGATGCCGCCGGTATGCAACCAGCGCGTGCCCAACCGTCCGAAGATCTCGTCCCAGTCGACGTCGCCGGGCCGTAGTTGACTGGTCGCCGTGTTGCCGCGGTCGGGTGTGCCGACGGCACCACGAATGCCGTAGCCGCGCTCGGTGAAGTTCAGGCCGTTGCGGACCTGGCGGCCAACGCCGTCGTAATCGACCCATTTGATCAAGCTCGCATCGACGCCACCCTGCAGAATGAAATCCTCGATCAGACGGCCGATGGCGTTGTCGGCAAATGCCGTGACGACTGCGGTGTTCAACCCGAAGCAACGCTGCAAACCGCGGGCCACGTTGTACTCGCCGCCGCCTTCCCATGCGCGAAACTCGCGGCTGGTGTGCACGCGGCCTTCACCCGGGTCCAGACGGAGCATGACCTCGCCAAGTGAGATCAGGTCGTAGTGGCATTCCGAGGCGGGACGAAGCTGGAGGCTCATGGTGTTTGCTGTTGGTCTGAAATGAAGTGAGGTGAAGTGACCTACGCTAGAGTCGCGGCAACGTCATGCCGCCGTCGATCATGAGGACCTGTCCGGTTGAGTAGGGAAAAACGCCCGTCGCCAACGTACGCACCGCATTGCCGACGTCGTCAGTGCTGCCCCAGCGAGGTGTTACGCAGAGCCCGTGCTCAATCAACCTGTCGTACTTGTCCTCGACACCTGAGGTCATGTTGGTTTTGACGATTCCCGGTCGCACCTCATACACGGGAATATCGTGCGGTCCAAGACGCGTTGCAAACAGTGCGTTCATCATCGCCAGACCGGCCTTGGCAACGCAGTATTCGCCACGATGTGTACTGACGGCAGTCGCTGAAACCGAGCCCACGTTAATGATGCAGAAGAAGGCGTCCTTGTCAGCGACTTTCTGCTCGATCATCCAGCGCGCGGCGATCTGCGTCAGAAAATAGGGTCCCTTGAGGTTGGTCCCCATGACGCGGTCGAAGCTCGTTTCGCTCCCATCCAGCAGGTCCACTCGCTCTTTCGGCGCCACACCCGCATTGTTGACCAGCACGTGCAACCTGCCGAACTCCGCGCGAATTTGATCGATGATCGCTACCCGCGTCTCGGCCAAAGCGATGTCGCCGCGGCAGTAGACAACTCGCGCGCCGAGCGTTTCGAGTTCCGCGATCGCCTCGCTGACCTGCGTTTTTTCGCGCAGGCCGTTGATCGCGATGTCGAAACCCGTGGTGGCCAGACTCTTTGCGCAGCCGAAGCCGATGCCGCGGCCTCCACCTGTAATCAGTGCGACTGGCCGGCTCATGAGTTCACTCCCGCATAGAAGGTCAGCATTGGCTTGTCTTCGATCATCCGCTGCAAGTAGAGCGCCAGCTCTCGGGCATGGTAGTCACCCCACATGCTCGACTCGCCATACGGGATTGGGCTGCCCGTCGGGATGTGGTCCCAGCCGTTGGGGCGGTGGTAGATGCTGTGCAGGATCAGACCCTGATGGCCGTCGTCCTCGCTCAGATATGGCGAATTGAACAGCGAGCTGCTGACCCTCAGCCCGGCCTGGGTGTACTTCGTCGCCTTCTGTGCATCCCCCTTCCGCTGGAAGTAGTGTCCCAGCCGCAGCAGACCCTGAGCGCCGATCGCCGCGGCTGAGCTATCGACTGGCTCAAAGTCGTTCTGCGGTTCAGCCGGCCGGTTGAGGTAGTCACCGAGTTTGTGAAGTTGCGGCGCGCCTGTATCCCAGTACGGAATGCCACAGGTCGGCGTGTTTTCGATGTAGAAGTCACACGTCGCCTCGGCTGCCTTCAACCACAGCCTCTCCAGGTCGGTGCGACCACCGTACGGCTCGAGCTCTGTGTCACTCAGCGTCTCAAGGAACTCAAGCTCTTCGGGATAACCGAGCATCGCCCATGCCAGGCCGCGGGTCCATGTCGTGAATCCGGAGAACCCCTGCTGGCTGTTCGGGCAGCGAAATTCGCCGTCGTTGCGATTGAACACGGCTTCGTGAGTCGTACGTCCGTGGACATCGTAGGCGTCGCGGCCCTCGCCGTAGTAAATGCTGTATTTTGCTGTCGCCGCGATGTGCTGGACAGCGCGGGTCAGCAACGAGATCGGCTTGTCTCCCTCTCCCATCAGCACGTGACCGAGGGCATGGCCGGCCATCAGAATCCGACACGAACGCACCGTGTCGACGAACAAAGAGTGGGGGCCGTTGAAGGAGTAGATATAACCGCCGCCCGGGATGTCGGACCAGCGGCTGGCCTGCACGGCGGCGGAGGTCTTGATTGCCAGTTTGTAGAACTCCGCCTGCCAGTCGTCCTGCTTAATACGACCTTCCACCATCAGACGCAGCAGATTGCCGTAGGTGGACAGGTTGTTGAAGCCGTGGTCGTGCACGCCGATGTGCGAGATATGCGAGGCCATGCGCTCGACGATGCGCGACCTCGCGAGATCGAGGAAGGACTCGTTTCCCGTGGCATCGAACTGCAGTACTGCCGAGCCATAGACGAAGCCCTCGGTCCACTCGGTCCAGCCACGGGTCGAGTAGCGACCGGCCGCCGTGAATACCGGCGTTCCCTGCGAGCTGTCGTAGTGCTCTTCAATGTCGAGGATCTTCTTGCCGGACAAGACCCAGAAGCGGGCCAGATTGTCCTTCAAGGAAATCGGAGCGAGGTCGGAACTGGTGTCGATCATGAAACTGTTTTGCCCTGAGGCTGACTGTGTAGAAAAGAGTTATGTGGGCCTGACAACTGATACGCCGCTAAATCACCCATGTACTGGTCCGCACTCTGGCGACCCTCCTCGCAGTGTGAGTCTGAGTGCAAAACGTTACAGTGCCACGACCCGCCGGCGCCGTTGTTTCTGACAGATGTTGCTGGTTTCAATCCCTGGAAATGAGCGTGATCCAGCGATCCGCTCAGCGTAGGAAACTCAGCCCTGCGTTGGAATGTCAGGGGCTGGTGATTTCACAATTCGGCAACGCCGTTGTCAGACGCTCCAGACCCGAATCCGAAATTTCCGTCCGTTTCAACGTAAGCGTTTCCAGGTTTTTGAGTTTTACGAGATGAACAATCCCCGCGTCGTTCACCTGAGTGTCACTAAGCCTTAGTGACTTGAGCCTGGAAAAATGCACGACGTGCTCCAGCCCTGCGTCGGTGATGGCATTCTTGCGAAGCATCAGCGTCTGAAGATTCTTTAATGGTTTCAGCAGAACCAATCCCTTGTCGGTGACTTTCGTACTGGTGAGACTCAGAAGTCTGAGGTTGATCAGATTCTTCAGGTGGACCAATCCCTTATCCGTAACACCCGTGTCGGACATTCTCAGCCATGTGAGCTGCGAGAGTTTCTGCACGTGTTTCAAACCCTCATCGGTCACAGAAACGCCGTCCAGATTCAGGCGAGTCATGGATTTCAAGCCCGCCAGATGCGCCAGGGCGTCATCGGTAAACTTGCCGGCCGTAGTGAACGAGACCGAATCCACCGTGCCCTGCTCATTCAGTTCCAGTACGGCCCCGATTGCTTTGAGTGCCGTGACAGATTCGGGGGAATCCGGTTTCGGATCCTCGGCGACGGTCAACGCGGCCGGCAAGCTCAGCAATGCCATCGCCGCAAGGCAGCTCAGGACACGGCGATGTTTGGCTTGTTCTTTCATGAGTAGTCTTTCATTGAAACTTTGCATAGGGATGGGACCGCTGGCCACAAGCATTTTCTTCTACAACGTATTACGTTGATTCTTGGCCGCGAAAGACGCGTTGCAGCCTGAGAAACAGGCATGCCCACGCGCCGGAACGGATTACAAAAAATTAAACTGCTCTAGCCTGTCTGTTTCGCATTCTTCAGCTGTTCCCGTTCAGCTCGTGCTTTGTATAGGGGATCGAGCGGGTAACAACCGCTCACCATTCCATTTCGTGGTGCGGTCGTGCAGTCGCTGAAGGTACGACACACTTTCTTGCGCGTCATCACTTTTCCGGCCAGCACGTCCGCCGGCAGTTCTGGATAAGAAAACACCATTCGGCCCAGACCCACCGAATCGACCCAGCCACTGCGAACTACGCCCTGGGCGACATGAGGCAACCATTCCTGCAGATACGTGTAGCCGGAACCAACAAAGACCATGTTGGGATGTTGTCGTTTCAGTTCCGCTGTTGTCTGAATCTGCCGTGCTACCCCAACCAGCGGATCTTCGGGAGGCTGATAGCCATCACTCGGCGGAAAGTAAGCGGGACGTTGAATGTGTGGATTGTAGTACGGGCTGCCGGCCGTGGTGCAGACCAGTCGAATCCCGAGTGATTCCAGGAGCGAAAGAAACTTCGACGGTTCATCAAGATCGATTCCGCCACCTGTTCCATCTCCGCCAAACGCTAATCGAGGATCACCATTCTCATCGGGCAGACCGACACGATCGTCTCCTGCTCTGTACGGCAGGAAATCAAAGACACTGACTCGGACGCCAATCTTCAAACCGGACGTGCAACCCTGAACTCCTGCCACGATCTCCCTCAGAAACCTTGTTCGATTTTCAAAGCTGCCACCGAATTTTCCCGGTCGGTCAACGCCGCTCAGCAGCTCATGACCGAGGTACCCATGACAGTGTTTGATATCAATAAAACGAAATCCAGCATTCTCGGCAAGCGCCGCCGCCTTCACAAAGTCCTCGATCAGTCGGGACAGTTCGTCATCGCTGAACATCGCCGAGTCGTCAGTAATACCGAGGCGAGCATCCAGTGAAGGATTGCGTTGTACTGTCCGTGGCTCACTTTGATCTTTGCGGTTCGGTCGGGCAAAGCGGCCCGAGTGTGTCAATTGCAATCCGATCAACAGATCGCTTGACGTTCCGATGTTCGCCTCATGGGCAGTGATCAGCTCGCTTCGCAGTGACTCGATTTCCGAAAGGTTGCCGTCGTTGATAAGCAGTTGATTGGGATTTGCGCGCCCATCACGTCGCACGGCAACGGCCTCACCGCCCCACATCAACTTGGCTCCGCTGAGCCCAAAGTTTCGCCATCGGCGGCGTGTGAGCTCAGACGGTTTTCCGTCGGGCGTCCCATCCCAACCCTCCATCGGCAGGATGCAGAACCGGTTCCCGATCCTGAAGTCATGAACGTCGATTGATTGCGCCAGCAGCGAATCGGGGCCGCTGTCGACAGATTCGTCGCAGGGAAGATCAACCTCAAGCTCACGCAGATAGCGTTCAAATTCGGCGTGGGTCTTGAAGCTGGCAACGCGTGGATAAGCCATCAGTTGCACTCCTGCGACAATTGCAGCCGGTCACCAGCAATCGATTCCAGAACCTGAACGTTCGATGCCGTACGCTGCGGAGAATCAGGGTAGGTAATGCTGTCGTCAATCATGCCACGTATCTTCAGAAAGGTCGCTGCTGAGCGTTTTCATGGGAGGATACTTACAAGCGTGGTCAGCGTCCTGGGGAATTGGGCTTTTTTTCACTTTGCAATTCGGGCAAGACCGTTATGAATCCCCCGACTGCTGCCTGCACACTGCGAGAGTAACTGTCCAATTGGGGCGTGTGCGTTCCGGGAGGCTGTCCGGATTCGGCTGTTCTTGAGAGCGGCACGGCACTCGCCGCCGGTTATCGGCAGTGTTTTCACCAGGGGCTCGCGCCTAGCGGTCCACTGTTTCGTGACAACCACCTGGTGAGTCACCACAGTCCCGGTTTCACGACAGAGTGCAGAACCATCCGTCTGTCAACGTCGTTTACTTCCTGCCGTGCCGGCTTCCACGTTGCGAGGGCCACTTGGCACATCGGGGAAAATCGATCTCTCGCCACATGGCTCACGCCCGGCAGTCGTCATCAAGGTTACGCCCCGTCGCCATGCCAATCGACGGCGTGAAACTGATTCAGATGATCAGCAAGAAAACGCGGGCGGCACAGAGATCAGAGAAGAACTCGGTTGAAGAGTGCAGCTGGCCGTTGCGAGCTGTGACCGGTCAGGCCATGAGTTCGGACAGTGGGCCGGCGACGTCCAGGTCTTTGAGCTGGGCGTCGAGTTGGCCGAAGTGGTCTTCCGTCGGCAGCCCGGCGGCCTGCAGAAAGCTGAGATAAAGATTCCCAATCGTGCGGTGGCCGGAGTTCTGGTAGCTCGGGTACTGAATGTAGCGACCTGACTTCAGCTTCCGGTTCATGCCGCCGACAAGAATGAACGGCCAGTCACGCTGGCCGTCGTGATGCTGGCCACCGGCACAGGACAGGTACACAATCATCGTGTTGTCCAGCATTGTGCCGTTTCCTTCCGGTACGCTCTTCAGGTGTTTCGCCATCTTTGCAATGAAACCGAGTTGCAGCTTGTCGATTTCCTTGCGGGCTCGCGGGCCGTCCCAGCCGTTTGCGGTCGTGCCGTCGCCCAGGTGACCAAGCGCGTGGACGTGCTGCGTAATACCAAGATCGGAATAGATGATTCCCAGTGTGTCAGGCCTCAGCGTGACGACGTTCGTGAGACCAGTAATCAGCGAGGCTGTGGCAAGTTCGAAATGCAGCCCCATGCGCACCGACGGAACCATGGAATCGTACTTGTTTGTGAGTTGCGGCGCATGGGCCCTGATCCGGTCGTCGAGCCGGACTTTTTTCTGTTCACGAATCCGTAGCGTTTCAAACGCCTCAGTGTAATGAGCGAATCGCTCCTTTTCTGCAGCCGGAAGCTGGCGTTCGATTCGACGGGCGTCGTCCTTCATGAAGTCCATCAGGTTGGAATTCAGCGTCAGTTTCTGACGGATCTTTTCCGGAGAGGTCACGGCCGAGCCGAACAGTTCCAGATACGCCTTCTTTGGGCTGGCCTGATAAGGCACAGGACGGCCTTTGGCCATCGCTGAGATATTCGGGTAGCAATAGGTGTTCTTGGGGCCGCCGCCGTGTTCGTTCAGCCGGCCACTCATCGCCATTCCGTACATTCGGTATGGCCCGGCGGAAAGATGCTGCCCCAGCAGGCAATCCACCGTGGGCGCCACTGCAACCCGTTCCGAATGATGACACGAAAGGGCTCCGTAGCCGGCCGTGTGGTCGCCCACGAAATTCTTGCCTGACAGTCCCTGAATGATCGTCAGTTGATCTTTCAGGTCTTCGAAGTCCTGGAAGTTGTTGGGCAACTCATGGTCGGCCAGTGAGACATCAACAAGGCTGTCACGATTCCTGTCCCACTGTTCCTCGAGTCCCACGGGCAGCAGATTTTCTTTGTCAACGCCGCTCGATTTGACAACAAACACAAACCGCTTTGGCAAAGCGTCTTCGTCACCCGCCGCGTGAGCGGCAACGCTTCTTAAGAAGGGAGTCAGGGCCAATGGAGCCGCACCGAATGCAGCAATGGCATTTCGTCGTGAGAGTGTCATGGAGATTTGGCCTTCTGCGTATTCGCGTATTGTTTTCGATAGTTGTTCGACATACTAACCCGCAGAGGCTGTGAGTTTTTCGTCGATTTGAATTGTGTTTGAAATTGCAGGGAGCAATTTTTCAAAATCCGTGCATCCGTGCGGACGGTGGCGAGGTGTTCGCCATGTCAGGTTGACGCTGTCTCCTTTGC
>JBDONA010001031.1:0-2695 GCA_039831575.1 Fuerstiella sp.
AGCCGCTCACGCCACTGTTTCCAAACGGCTGGATTGATCGAACGTCCCATCTCCCGGTCTCCTTGAAAGTGATGCGGAAACCGAAAAAATAACCAAGCTGTCAATACTGGCACTCATGTACGCTTACCGCATGTCTGCAATACAAATCGGTCAGTGTGAGTTTACGCCGACCCAAAATTGCCGTCACCAAACACAAGCGGGAACAATCACGAGACGCTCGCAAGGCAGATGTCGAAGTTCGAGCCGCCACAGTGACACTGTGTCCTCCGGATCGGTTTGACCGAAAGCTGCCGTCGGTGACCGTCAACGTGGTTCTGGTGGAAGAACGCAATCCGCCGCAAGGCTGCGAACCCATTCAGTGGCTGCTGGTAACAACTCTTCCGATCAACACTCTCGAACAGGTTCAGGAAGTTGTTCAGTCGTACTGTCTGAGGTGGCAAATTGAGATTTATTTTCGCACGTTGAAGTCAGGTTGTCGAATCGAACGCCGTCTGTTCGAAAACCTGCCGCGAACGTTGAACTGCCTTGCCGTGTATTCGATCATCGCCTGGCGAGTGATGTACCTGTGCCGTCTTGGTCGCGAATGTCCGGATATGAACTGCGAAGTGGTGTTCTCAGCGAGCGAATGGAAGTCAGTGTACTCCGTGGTTCGTCGTCAGCCGCTTCCTGTCAAGCCTCCGTGCCTGAACGAGATGATCCGCATGATTGCCACATTGGGCGGTTTCGTTGACCGCCCGAAAAACGAACCCGGCCCCCAAACACTCTGGATCGGACTGCAAAGACTCCATTCCTTCTCACTCGCATGGGATACCTTCGGCCCCGATGCGTAATTCCTTTTTTTCCATGAAACTTGTGTGGTACAGTGAGCCGGAGGGGCGGGGTACCGAAGGCGCGATCAAGCGGGCTGTGGCGAGTGCAGGATTGAATTTCGACGATATTGATTACATCAACGCCCACGGAACGGGCACAGTCATGAATGACAAAGTCGAGACACTGGCCATCAAACGAGCGTTCGGCCAGCAGGCGTACCGTATTCCGGTCTCCAGCACGAAAAGTATGCTCGGCCACGCCACCACGGCCTGCGGGGCCATCGAACTGGCAGTCTGTCTGATCAGCCTGCAAACGGGAATCATTTCTCCGACCGTCAACCACGAAACCCCGGATCAGGATTGCGATCTGGACTACGTCCCACACAACGCTCGTGAAGTTTCCTGTCGGCACGTTTTGACGAATAACATAGGATTCGGCGGGCAGAACGCGGCTTTGATCGTATCAAGGTACGACGAAGGATCGTCGGGCTTTGTGCCTTCCGCGCGAGCAGCCTGATTTCAGCCTGAGGAAGCGAAGGCAATGCCGACAACGGACCAGGAATTGATTCGCACCGTCGGCATCATCGGTGCCGGCGTCATGGGACGAGGTATTGCAGAACTCAGCGCCCGAGCGGGGCTGCAAGTCAGGATCTACGACGAAACGGCGACCGTAGCAATGTCGGCCGTTCACCGAATCCAGGCCGTTGCTTCCGACGCCCTAATGGTTTCCCTCGCCACCTGCGAAGCCGAAGTCGCTGCCGCCGACCTGATCATAGAGGCTGTCCCCGAAGACTTCGGACTGAAGACCATAATTCTCTCGCGTGTCGAGCCGCATTTGAACGACGGGACGATTGTCGCCTCGAATTCGTCCAGCCTTTCGATAGCACAGCTGGGCACGGCGTTGCGGAACCCCAGTCGATTCTGCGGACTTCATTTCTGTCACCCGGTCAACGAGCGACCGCTGGTGGAAGTCATCGGAACCGACGTGACCAGTTGTCAAACGGTTTCTCGTGCATACCGATATGCCACTGACATCGGAATGGCACCCATCATCGTCCGAGACAGCCCAGGATTTCTGCTCAACCGATTGCTTGTTCCATACATGAATGAATCTCTGGAATTACTCCTTCACGGAGCCGATGTCGAGTCTCTCGATCGTGCCGCGCAGTCATTTGGCATGCCCCTGCGGCCACTGTCCCTGTTCGATGAATTCGGATTCGACGTCGCGATGGCTGTGGGGCGTTCTCTGATTAGGGCATACCCGGATCGCGTCGCCCCTTCGGAACTGCTGATCGCGATGTACAAATCTGGTCGCCGTGGCCGCAAATCTGGCGGCGGCTTCTACCTCACGGCGGAAGACGCAGGACGTGGCCGAGTCGATCCGAGTGTCGTGGAGTTGATCCACAAGAGGCGTCACTCCAACGTGAGGTTGTCTGACGATATTGTCATGAGACGACTGATCCTCCCGGTGTTGCTGGAAGCAACTCGCGTGCTACAGGAGTCCCTCGTCACCAGCCCAGGGATCATCGACACCGCATTGCGAGACGGCCTCGGGATGACTCCTGTTTATACCGGGCTGTTTGCCTGGGCGAATGCCATCGGTGCCCGCACAATCGTCGAGTGGTTGCAAACACTCCAGCCGTTGGGCAAACGTTTCGAACCCACAGAGCTTCTTCGGAACTCAGCCAAACGCAACTCGCTGATCGGTGAACCCGACCTTGTCACTGCGTAGTCCGCTGGTCAGTCCCGGGCGCCTTCAGCCGCAGACTCGCAACCGCTCAGAATGTGTAGGTTTCTTCAACGACGCGTTGTTGTCTGCTGTCAAATTCCGACAACAACGTCGCCCCAGATGCGCCAACTGCTGCAAGGTCGCATGATCGCTGTAC
>JBDONA010000333.1:0-2694 GCA_039831575.1 Fuerstiella sp.
CTTCCTCATAGGTGACGTCTCCCGCAGAATTGCGAACGCTGAGAACCTTCATCACAGGAAACAGGACGGAAGCCTTCGCTTCGCCAGTTTTCGGATCTCGCATAAACAAGACCGATTCACCCTCGACCGTGTCTCCCTGCCAGAATGGCCGCAGGAGTTTCGCGCTGTATTTCCATCGCGGCTCTGCCGGCTCCGACTCGACCGGTTCGTCTGCGAGAAGTCTCCCGATAAAAGTCAACGAAAACGTGACGGCTATCACCAGAGCGTTAAAGTACAACAGTACTTGATATCGCTGGGAACGGCTCACAACAAAATGCTCCATAGCTTCACTTGTCCTTCAAATAAATCGGGCCGGTTAAACACCTGAGAATATTTTGGACGTAATTGACAACAATGGCAACGTTGCCATGAGTTTTGGTGGGGAATGTGAATCCGAAAGTCTTGCCGATTTTCGCTACATTTCCAGCACTGCGAATGCGTCAATTAGCAAGCTGGAAGCTCACCCCACTTCATCGGGGGCTGACTATTGCACCTCGTATTCCACGATCCATTCGCGAAGTCTCGCTTCGAGACTCTTTCTCATCGGGGTAAGGTCATCGCTGCCGTACAGGTTTTTCAACTCTTCGGGATCTGCAGATAAGTTGAAGAGTTCGTGTCCGCGGTGCGGCAACGGTTTGCCAGCCGCATCGAAGTGGAACACCAGCTTCCAATCATCGGTTCGGATCATCCGCATGTGATCCCGCCTGAGGTAAGTCATGTCGTACGTGTCGAACCACGCATCCCGCCACGGGGTGCCGCGCTGGCTCTTGAGGATCGGTAGCATGCTTTGTCCATCGAGTTGCAATCGTGATTTGGCCCCCATGATCTCAATTAAGGTGGGGAGCACATCGATCGTCGATACCATCGCGTCACCCCGTGGCGGGATGGCGATGTGCATGGTAATCATGTATGTCGCTGACTTTGCCTTGTTGTTTGCGTTTCCATTAATGATGGAACGCCTTGGTAACGGTGTTTTTTACGTCTTTGCCGGGATCTGCATTGCAGGAATCCTTTTTGTTCTTGCCCTCGTTCCTGAAACGAAGGGTAAATCACTTGAAGAAATTGAAACTATGTGGTCGCGTTAGATTCCTGTAAGTCATTAATCGCTGCGACTCAACCACGATGGAGAAGAAAAGATGAGCAATACAAAACACGAATTAGACCGCCGTGAATTCACGAAGACTTCGCTGGCCGTCGGAACCGCGGTGTCTCTCGGCACATCAGCGAACGTCTTTGCTGCGGATCAGACGGATAAGAAGACCAGGGTTGGCGTCATCGGCTGCGGTAGTGTGTCGAGAAAGTATCTACCACACCTGAAGAGCTGCCCGTTCGTTGAGTTGGTCAGCACATGCGACATCATTCCCGAGCGAGCCCAAAAGGCGGCCGAACAGTACAACGTACCCAATCACTATCCCCATATCGACAAGATGCTGGCCGGTGCAGCGTTCGACCTGCTCGTCGATCTGACTGACATGCAGGAACACTATCGGCTGAACAAGCAGGCCCTGGAAGCGGGCAAACACGTCTGGAGCGAGAAACCCATGGCCAATGATCTGGCCGGGGGACAGGAGTTGTTCGATCTGGCCAAGAAGAAGGGCGTTCGCATATGGGGCGCTCCGACGGTGGTGATGAGCCCGCAGTTCCACTTCATGGCCAAGACGCTGCGTGAAGGTAAGTTGGGACGCGTCGCCGCGGCCCACGCCAGCTATGGTAATGCCGGGCCGAGTTGGTCCAGATTTTTTTATGATAAGAACGGCGGCAGCATGCCGGATCTGGGCGTCTACAACTTGATGACACTGACCGGACTATTCGGACCTGCCCGTTCCATCGTGGCAATGTTGAGCATCATCACCCCAACACGGAATATCTCGGCAAAAGGGAGAATCAAAGTCGAGGCTGAGGACAACGCCATGGTTCTCATGGACCATGGCGATGGTGTCATTTCGCACATGCAGTGTGGGTTCAACTACCATAAGGGCGGCCATCACGCGGCCACTAATCAATCTCATCACACGATTGCGATCACCGCCACGGGTGGTTCGATGTACTTGGCCGGATACGACTGGGCTCCCCACGGCGTCGATTTGGCGTTGCGTACCCAGGGCAATAAGATGCAGCGTCATGCTGACTCGAAAAATATAAATGTATTCCCACGCACCGGCCTATATGGCGAGGGCTACTCCTGGCAGCAGGGCGCCTCGCACGTAGCCGAATGTCTGGCCACGGGCAAACAGCCGGAGGTCTCAGCGGAACACGCCCTGCACGTGATTGAAATCATGAATGCCGCCCGAGAGTCTCAGCGGACGGGCAAACGCATTGCCATCAAGTCGCAATTCACCCTGCCGACCGTCGAAGGCCCCTAGGTTCGTTCACGCTTGAAGAACTGAAGAATTAATGAGGGTTTAAATTGAGAAAGTCCTGCTGCGAATCATTCTAGGCGAACGTGATCGAGAAATCGCCGGTCCCGGTTGGTGCGTGAACGCCGATGGCTTGGAGAGGTCGTCAGCAAGCGATGGAAACCGCACAGCATTGGCGAAGAATCAACCGGCTGAGATTGCGATGTTTCAGATTTCGGAAGTGC
This sequence comes from Fuerstiella sp., assembly GCA_039831575.1. Classification (GTDB taxonomy): domain Bacteria; phylum Planctomycetota; class Planctomycetia; order Planctomycetales; family Planctomycetaceae; genus Fuerstiella. The sequence continues at coordinate 2,621 of JBDONA010000333.1, forward strand.
AAGAATCTCCTGCATTTAACGGTCGGCGGAGTTTTTTGACCCTACGGGGATCAGGTTGCACATTGGTTGTACCC
>JBDONA010000355.1:0-2684 GCA_039831575.1 Fuerstiella sp.
CTCAGAATTCGCCAGGCGGCAGGACCATCCGCGTTCGTCCGGACCGTACGCAGGAAGAACGCGTCGCAGGGCTTTCGATCGGCACACGTGGCGGAGCACTCATTCCATATATGTTTCCGCAGGATGGCGAGTACGAGATTCGAATCCGCCTGGCGCGAGACCGCAACGAGCACGTCGAGGGACTCAAGCAGCCGCACGAACTGGAATTGCTGCTGGACCTTGAACGCGTCGGGTTATTCACCGTGAAACCGCCGCGAGGCAAGGCGAATTCTGACGATGAGTACGGCAAGCCAACTCATGCCAACGTGGATCGGCACCTTATGGCACGCATCACGGCGACGGCAGGTCCGCACCAGATAGGAGTGACCTTCCTGAAGAATCCGTCGTCACTGCTGGAAACAAGGCGACAGCCGTTGAACGTTCATTTCAATATGTATCGGCATCCGCGACTGGGGCCTGCGATCTACCAGGTTTCGATCGCCGGTCCGTTTGAGGCAACGGGTTCCGGTGACACGCCCAGTCGGCGACGAATCTTTGTGTCTCGGCCAACAAGTCCTGACGAAGAGGAAGACTGCGCACGGCAGATTATTTCGACTCTACTGCGTCGCGCGTGTCGGCAGCCAATAGACCAGGAAGACCTGATCAAGCCAATGGCGTTGTACCGCGAAGCGCGCCAGCAGGGCGACTTCGAAGATGGCATCGAAATGGCACTTAGCTCTGTGCTGATGAATCCCCGCTTCCTGTTCCGGATTGAACGGGATCCCAAAGAAGTCTCACCCGGAACCGTGTATCGCATCAGCGACATGGAACTGGCGTCACGTTTGTCGTTCTTCTTATGGAGCAGCATTCCGGACGATGAACTTCTGGACGTGGCAGCGCGCGGTCAGCTAAACATGCCGGAGGTGCTTGAACAGCAAACGCGACGCATGCTGGCGGACGATCGTTCGCGGGCGTTGGTAAGCAATTTTGCGGGGCAGTGGCTGCACCTCCGCAATCTGGATTCGATCACACCGGACGGGCGGCTGTACCCGGATTTCGACGACAACCTGCGACAGGCGTTCCGGCAGGAAACGGAGCTGTTCTTCGAAAGTATCATGCGCGGGGACGGCAGCGTCCTGGGCCTGTTGAAATCTGACTACACGTATCTCAACGAACGTCTGGCCAAACACTACGGCATCCCACATGTCTACGGTACTCGCTTCCGACGGGTGTCACTGGATGAAGACAGCCGGCGCGGCGGACTGCTGCGGCATGGCAGTATCCTGACCGTAACGTCGTACGCCACACGAACTTCGCCGGTACTCCGAGGCAAATGGATCCTGGAGAACATCCTCGGCACACCAACTCCGCCACCACCGGACAATGTGCCGGCGCTTAAGGACAACACCGTGGCCGCCAACCTTTCCGTACGTGAGCGACTGGCGCAGCACCGTGCAAATCCGGCCTGTGCCAGTTGTCATAACCTGATGGATCCCGTAGGTTTTTCACTGGAAAACTTTGGTGCCGTCGGAGAATGGCGAGACCTCGAAAACGGCCGGCCCGTGGATGCTTCCGGAGGCCTGCCGGACGGTCGACAATTCACCGGCGTCTCCGGACTTGAGCAGGGATTGCTGGATCGTCCGGAGCCATTTGTCGGTACAATGACCGAGAAGCTGCTGACCTATGCGATCGGTCGGGGACTTGAACATTTTGATGCTCCCGCAGTCCGAGGAATCGTTCGGGACGCGAAGGAAAATGACTATCGCTGCTCGGAGCTGATTCTCGGCATCGTCAACAGCACGCCATTCCAAATGAGAACATGCAAATGATCATCACCAGGAAAGCTTTGCCACGTCGCACGTTTCTGCGAGGAATGGGAGCTGCTCTTTCACTTCCGCTGCTGGACGCGATGATTCCGTCCATGACGGCAATAGCCGACACGGCGGCAAGTCCGTCCCGACTTCGACGCCTGGGCTTTGTGTACATGCCGATGGGCAGCGACATTACACGCTGGACGCCGCCCGGCGAGAACACACTCGATGAGCTCTCCCCCAGCCTCAGTCCGCTGGCTCCGGTCAGGCAGCAGGTCACAGCGATCACCAACATGGAGTTGCAGAGCGCATACCCCGGCACGCACGCAACTTCCAATGCGTCGTTCCTTAGTGCTGCCAGAGCAAAACGCACCGAGAGTACGGACTATTTCCTGGGCACAACGGTTGATCAAATCGCTGCACAGAAAATCGGTCAGGGTACGCAATTGCCGTCCCTGGAAATGTCGATGGATTTGCTGTCCGTCGTGGGCCAGTGCGACAACGGTTACGCCTGTGTTTACCAGAACAATCTTTCCTGGTCGTCCCCCACGACTCCGCTGCCAGCCGAGGCTCATCCGCGGATCATCTTTGAAACGTTATTCGGAGAAGGTGGCAGTGCAGCGGAACGCAGCGCCGCGTTGAAGAAACGAGCAAGTCTGCTGGATTCTCTGACCGATGAAATCACACGCCTGCAGAAAACGCTCGGCCCGGACGATCGCAACACGGTCAATCAATACCTGACAACAATTCGTGAAGTCGAACGCCGTATTCAGAAGGCCGAAGCCGATACGGCGGACAGCCCGTTGCCGGATCTGGATCGCCCCATCGGCGTCCCAATCAACTATTCCGACCATGCCCGCTTGATGTTTGACCTGCAACTGTTGGCACTGCAGG
>JBDONA010000198.1:0-2680 GCA_039831575.1 Fuerstiella sp.
GAATGCGTGGGCTGCAGCGAGTGCTACAACCGCTGACGGTGGAATCGTCTACCAACCCATAACTGGTGCCGCCGCCGATCGGCAGCCGCAGACCGATTACTCAAAATATGGCGCGGCAGCGGCAGGATCGCGCCAAAAAGATGGTCGCTCAGTTGGCTCGTCGTACCGGCATCATGTGGATGTCCGAGGAAATCCGCGTACAGCGAACGACTCGCCCGGATTCCCTGATCAGCCTGCATCTCGAAACTGCTTGCGCCACTTCTCAGGCATGACCTGCATGTCAGATTCATCCTTGTAGCGCTGACGAAGTTGCTCCAGATCCTTCGTCAGCGTTCTGATCACATCGGCGTAGTCGGGGTTGCTATATTCGTTCTGCAGTTCGTCCGGGTCTTTTTCCAGGTCGTAGAATTCCCATTCATCAAACTGGTAGAAGCGAATCAGCTTGTACCGTTCGGTGCGGATTCCGTTGTGTGCGGCCACCATGTGGACGCTGGGATATTCATAGTAGTGATAATAAATCGACTTGCGCCAATCCGACGGTGACTGGCCTTTTAGAATTGGTACCAGTGATCGTCCCTGCATGTCCGCGGGAATCGGTGCACCCGCGACATCCAGAAACGTTTCTGCGTAGTCCAGGTTCTGCACAAGCTTCGTGTTGACGGTGCCTGGTTTGGTGACGCCGGGCCACTTCACAATCAACGGCATCTTCAGAGACTCTTCGTACATCCAGCGTTTGTCGAACCAACCGTGATCGCCAAGGTAAAAGCCCTGATCCGACGAGTAAATCACGATGGTGTTGTCCTCAAGTCCGTTTTCTTTCAGGAAGCTGGTCAGTCGACCAACGCTTTCATCGACGCCTTTGATGCATCGCAGATAGTTGCGGATGTAGCGGTGGTACTTCCAGCGAACCAGTTCTTTGCCAGTCAGTTTCAGCTTTCGAAGTTCGTTGTTCTTGGGTTCATACGCGGCATCCCAGGCCGCCAGCTGTTCCGGCGTCATTTTCTCTTTGTTCCGAATGCCGGACCGGTCCATCGATTTTCCGGTGGGATTCCAGTTGGCTAATTCCGGTCCAAAGCAGTCCGTCACCAGATTCAGATGTCCATCGATGCCCATTTCGTGAAACCGGGCGGGACTGGCGTTGTCTGCGTAGTCGTCGAACAGCGTTCCTGGTTCAGGAATTTCAACGTCGTCGTACAGATTCAGATGTCGCAGCGGCGGCATCCACGTGCGATGCGGAGCCTTGTGTTGGCACATCAACATGAACGGCTTGTCGCCCTGGGAATTTTCCTTCAGCCAGTCAATCGCCAGGTCAGTTACAATATCGGTGCAATAGCCCTGGATGACTTCGCGTCCCTTTGGTCCCTTAAAAGCCGGATTGTAATAATCTCCCTGGCCAGGCAGGACCTTCCAATAATCAAAACCCTGAGGATCAGTGCCCAGATGCCATTTGCCAAGCATCGCGGTTGAATAGCCGACTTTTTGAAGCAGCTTCGGAAATGTCTGCTGATCGCCGTTGAACCTGTTTCCATTGCTCATGAAACCATTCAGATGACAGTGTTTGCCGGTCTGGATGACGGCTCGACTGGGGCCACAGATACTGTTGGTGCAGAAGCTGTTTTGGAACAGCATGCCTTCCGCGGCCAGTTTGTCGATGTTCGGCGTGGGGTTGATATCTTTCAGCCACCCGTCGTAGGCACCGATCGCGTGCGGAGCGTGGTCGTCTGTGAAAATGAACAGAATATTCGGCCGCTCGGCCGCGAATACCCCGCTGCCGACGGAGGCAACACAGGCAAATATTTGAAGCAGGAAATGGCGTTTCATCGTTATCCTGGAGACTTGCAGAACGGAAGTGATCGGTGAAAGGAAGTTCAAACTGCGTTGTCAGCGAACAGACATGAGTCAATCGCGCCAAACGCAAATCCCACGAATCATCCTGACTGGCCCCCCGATCCGTCAACTGACTGACGCACACCGCTTACCGAACAATCGAGATCCGACAGAATTCGGGTGAAATTTCGGGCCGGTTTCCACCGGTCGGCCACGTTCCAGGACCCAGTTTTGAGGAAAGACGGGTCTCAATTCCATGTCCCGTCTTCGGCGGCTTCGCTACTGAGCGACAGCCCGGCATGGATCCCATGCCGGCCGCCGATTGTCTTTCAGTAGTGGGGGCGATATCGTTCTCACCCTGATATGCATTGTCATTCAACACGGATCCGGCAGACGCCAGACGATGGTGAGCTACGGATGAATCAGGAATCGTTATGGCCAATTCGCTTCTGGGGATGCACGCGGCCGACTGGATTGTGCTGGCCTGTTATTTCATCGTGATTCTGGTGATTGGCATATGGTCGGCCACACGGGTCAAAAATGCGGCCGACTTTTTCATGGGGGGCCGCCGTTTTGGCAAATTCTTCATGATGTTCTTCGCCTTCGGTTCGGGCACCAGCAGTGACCAGGCAATTACGGTCGTGGCTGGTACCTGGAGGACTGGTCTGGCAGGCATCTGGTGGCAATTTCTGTGGCTGCCCGCGACGCCGTTCTACTGGATCATCGCGCCGATTCTGCGACGTATTCGTGCGCTGACCACGGCGGACTTCTTTGGCGCGCGTTTCAGTCCGGCCACCGCAGTTTTGTATTCCGCCTACGGCATCCTGATCTCAATCGTGTTCATTGCCGGAGC
>JBDONA010000463.1:0-2676 GCA_039831575.1 Fuerstiella sp.
AGTTTGGACGATTGCACGATTCCGCCCAGACCGGCCAGTGCTCCGCACAGCGTGTAAACCACAATGGTCACACGTTTTACAGGCACGCCGGACAATCGAGCCGCTTCGGCGTTTCCGCCCACGGCGTACACGTAACGGCCGAAGACCGTTCTGGACATCACGAAGTGGGCGACTGCGTACAACACGACCATCAGAATCACCGGGTTGGGAATTCCAAACGTGGCCGCGCCACCAATCCACGTGAAAGAGGCAGGCAGAGCCTGAATGGAAAGTTCGTCGGAAAGTCGCCGGGCCAATCCTCTGGCCATTAACATCATCGCCAGAGTGGCAATAAACGGCGGGATGCCCAAACGAGTGATCATGGTACCATTGAAAATACCAGCCAGTGCACACACGCCCATGCCCACGCAGCATCCCACGATCATCAGGCCGACACCGGTCTCGGTACCAGCGCCAGTGTCGCGAATGAACACAGCAGTCGCGACAGCGGCCAGGGCCACCAGCGACCCGACGCTCAGATCAATCCCGGCTGTGATGATGACCATGGTCATGCCAATGGCGATAATGGCATAGATGGCGGTCTGGTTGGCTACGTTCAGCACGTTCTCGGACTTCGCAAAGGTCGGCCACAGCGTCGGGGCGGCACTCACACATTTGTCGCTGCCGACCGATTCGATCCGATCGTAAATGCTCCAGTTTGCGGCGTCGCCGGTGGCGGCAATCGCATCGATCGAATGCCCTTCCTGCAGAACGCGTTCGATTGTTCTGCGAGCATCGGCCGGTTTGCCGGCAATCGTTGCTGCCACAGTGACTCCGGCTGTCTTCAGGGCATCCGTGGCCGCCCGCAGAAAGGCTTCGTCAGGTGGCTTCAGGCCAGTGACCACAACAACAGTGCTGGACGTCCCATGCGTGGCGATGATATTTCGAGCCACGACCTGTCCGGCGTCCGCCCCTGTCGAACTCTGGCGCTCCAGCGTCAGGACGCTGAACGCCACAATCAAAAACAGCAGTACCAGCATCATGCCATAGTCATTGGCGAATGCTGTCCAGCGTCGTGGCTTCGGTTTGGGTGCTTTCATTAAGGCCGTTTCTTGTCTTCGTGAACCGTTCTGGCTCGTGGGGGTAGCTGCTCTGCTATTGAAACACGTGAATCGCGGCCATGAGTCAGCGAAATTCGCTGTAGTTGATCGCCAACTCCATCAGTGCTTCCTGAGTGGTCGACGCAACGTCCGTGATTTCGCCGGTGATCCGACCTTCGTGCATCACCAGAATACGATCACTCATACCGATGACCTCCGGCAATTCAGAGCTGATCATGATGATCGACTTGCCCCGTGCCGTCAGGTCGTTCATCAATTGATAAATCTCATGCTTCGCGCCAACATCAATGCCTCGTGTCGGCTCATCAAAGATCAGCACTTCAGCGTTCTGTTGCAGCCACTTCGCCAAAACCACTTTTTGTTGATTGCCGCCGGAAAGGTTCTTAGCCAGCTGTTCCTGGTGCGGAATTCGGATCGTCAGAGAATCGACGTAGCCTGCGAATACCAGGCGTTCCTGTCGTTGTTGCATCACGCCAAACACAGACAGGTGCCGCGCGTTGGGCAGCCCGAAATTCTCACGAACGCTGCGGCACAGCACCAGTCCCTGCGACTTGCGATCTTCAGTCAGCAGACAAATGCCCGCCCGAATGGCGTCCCGTGGTGAGTTGATGTTCAGCAGCTGTCCGTCCAGTGCGATCTGCCCGCTGTCCCTGGTATCAGCCCCGAAAATCAGCCGTACTAATTCCGTGCGGCCGGCGCCAACAAGTCCGGTCAGTCCCAGAACTTCACCGCGCCGGACTTCGAAACTGACATCCGTAACAGCAGCGCCGCGACAAAGCCCGGTGACCACCAGTCTGGCATCACCGATCTCGGCAGCTTGTTTCGGAAACTCATTCTCGATGGATCGTCCCACCATCATTTCGATTAACTGCTGGCGTGTCATCTCAGAGGTCGGGGCATCACCAACATATCGCCCGTCACGCAGCACGGTAATGGTGTCAGCAATGTCGAAGATTTCGTCAAGGCGGTGGCTGATGTAAATGATGCCAATCCCCTGACTCCGCAACTCGCGAATGATGGCAAACAGTTTTTCGACTTCCTGGGGCGTTAATGCCGCCGTCGGTTCATCCATCACCAGAATGCGCACATCCTGCGACAATGCTTTAGCGATCTCCACCAGCTGCTGCTGAGCGATCGATAACTGCCGCCCCGGGACATCCAGCGGCACTTGTACACCCAGTCGTTCAAACAACGCAGCCGCACGTGATCGTTCATCAGAACGAGCGACCAACAGCCCCGATTGTTCGCGCCCCAGGAAAATATTCTCCCATGCCGTGAGGGCCGGAATCAGGTTGAACTCCTGATAGATGACACCAATGCCCGCTTCGATAGCCGCCATGGGACTGGAAAGATCGACGGCTTTTCCATCAATTTCAATCGTCCCGGCATCCGGCTGGTGAGCTCCTCCCAGCGTCTTGATGAGGGTACTCTTGCCCGCCCCGTTTTCACCCATCAGCGCCAGCACTTCGCCACGATGCAGCTTCAGCGACACGTCGGACAGTGCCTGCACACCCGGGAAAGATTTCTCGATCCGGGACATCTCAAGCAACGGGACAGTGTCGACAGTGTTGACCAT
>JBDONA010000656.1:0-11838 GCA_039831575.1 Fuerstiella sp.
CTCCATAATCAGCACAGCACCAGTTCGGTGCTCGACCATCAGGTTGAGGGCATCGGCGACCGTGGCCGTGCGATCGAGCGATACCGTCCGCTCCCTCAGTTCGGGTAGTTCACGAATAGTGCCCCGAATGATTTCGGTTGCCTGAGCATACTGTTCGTTGGCGATTCGTTCTTCTTCTTCGATATTGTCGTTGGACATACGCTGGTCTCGCTGGTACGGATCTTGAAAATATTCTATCAGGCAACAATCCCTTGCACCACCTGACCATCTTCCGTCGGCAGGGCCACTCAGTTGTTCTATCTGCGTAAAACAGGGTTTCGCCAGATTCGACGTAAGTCGTTGACTACCAATGACCAGCAGTTTCGGGGCAATCTGAACCGACTCAGGTCACGCCCTTGTATGAGTCACCAAGGCTGAGGTGCGTGTCATCATTTTGGCTGGGCGCTCGGACGGTTTCTGGTGACGTTGCAAATCCGAATGACTACACGCCTCAACCTGCGGCGGCGTGCCGAATCGAAGCTGCCCCGTATAGACTTCGACGTGTGAACGCTGCTGTAGGAAAAAGAGCTCATATCGACTCGTGCTAAAAGCCTCTTGCGCGACGGCCTTTCGGTGTTTTGAATTCCTTCACGGCAATTTGAAACTCGATGGGCGGCCAAAACACATATGGACAATCTCTGAGCCGAGTTGTGGCGAAAAACGAACGTATTTTGCGTTGCTGGTTACTAACTCATGACGGTCGTCATGAGTCACGAACGACAACCTCCGGTCAGAGGCAAAGCAAGGTCATTTCGTGTCGTCAGGACGATTACAGCACAGGCGTGCACGCTTAAGTTTCATGCAGGATTTCGATGTGACCGAAGCAGGTCAATTGGCCCGTTGTCAAGATACGGTCGGCTAAATCGGAATCCTGAACATCTTATGGACATATGACACAAATCGGCAATAACGAGTCGTCCGGCGACGGTTTCAAACTGCGCGGGCTTGAATGCCGTTTCCTCTTTTGTCATCCAGTTTGGCGCCGACCGATCGACCGGTCAGAATGTTATCGCGCAGGACCAATGCGCCAAAGGCCCAACGTTTAAATGATGTATCGACGAATTATCTTACTATCCACGCTGTGCGTGGCAGCGTTTGCAGGTGAATCATTGGCCGCTGACTCAACGCCGGTCGCGCGCTGGGACTTTGGACCGGAGGAGGAAACACAGCTCACGCCCCACGGCAACGTCCTGCGTGATCAGGCAGGGCCGCGACCTCCCGAGTTTCCCGATTTTTCCAATAGCAACACTGCGGTGCGGCTCGATGGAAAGAACGCGTATTTTTCTGTCGCCGACCCAGGATCGAACAGTGACTTCGATTTCACAAATGGCGACGCCATCACCCTTGAGGCCTGGGTCAAAGTCGACGGCATTCGCAACGGCCAGCCGATGTATGTCATCGGCAAGGGACGCACGAACTCGCCGAAGTTTGTCCGCGACAATCAGAACTGGTCATTCCGCGTCGTGGGAACCGAGGGCATGGCGAGTCTGGGATTTCTCTTCGCGGGCATGCCCGGCCCCGGCGTTGCACACTGGCATCGCTGGACCTCGAAGGCCGGCTTCGACACGAAGACCGGCTGGCATCACGTTGCCATCGCCTATCGTTTCGGCGATCCCCAAACTATTCGCGGCTGGATCGACGGACAACCCACAGATGGGATCTGGGATCTGGGAGGCCCGACAACAGAAGCACCGATCGTCGACGACGATGCGGTCTGGATCGGCTCCTCGCTGGGCGGCAATCCGGGTAACAGTTTTAACGGCCTGCTTGACTCCGTCGCCATTCATCGCACGTTGCTGGACGACAAGACCATGGCCGCCCGTTTCAACCGCGTGGGCGGACCGCGGGTTGTGAGCCCCCTGGCGGAAGTCGTGCCCAGGATCGCCGACCTGCCCGCCGGACGAACGTTGATGACGATTGCCGAAGGAATGCCCGCCTACGAGCGCTGGCTTAACGAGGGTGAAACCTGGCCCGAGGAAACGACGCGCTGGCTGAGCGACTCGTTTCTATTGCCGCGCATCCCGCTGCGCTACGACGACTGGGGTATTCGCGCCGACTGGAAAGCTCCCGTGCTCGTTCGCCTGTCCGCGGATGTGACCCTGCCGCCGGGCAAACATCGATTCCTGTTGCGTGCCCGCGCGCTCAGCCGACTGTGGGTCGACGGCGTTGTCGTCGCGCGCACGGAAGCTATCACCAGGCAACCGCCCAACGGTGAAGAGCCCGTGACTCCTGTTGCAAAACCTCCCCTGCCCGGAGTGCGTCTGCCGGGCTACCACCAGCAGGAGATATTCGGCGAAGCCATGATCGCCAAATCTGACAAACGCAATATGGGTGAAACTCGCGTCGTTCTTGAGATGATCATCGGAGGAAAGAATCTTCGCGCAGAGACCGGCGAGATTTGCGTCGCGATTCTGTCGGAAGACGGAAAATCATACCTGACGCTGCGACCAACCGAAGTGCCGGAACTGCCGCTAACCGACGCCGCGATTGAACCGGAACTGGCGCGCATTGAGGCGTCCCTGGCAAAACACGACAACGAAACGCGCCGAATCGCCTCCGCGTCACAGGACGAATTCTGGAAGCGTCGCCACGCCAAAGCGAAGGCATGGGCTCAGAAGCATCCCGCGCCGCCCGTCCCGCCTGTCAGGAACAAGACCGTCAAACACCCGGTCGACGCTTTCATTTCATCCAGGATCGAGCGCGCCCTTGACGCCGCGTCCGCCTCTGATGCGGGACAGGCGGACAAATTCCACAACCAGGTCCTGCCGATCCTCCGCGAGCATTGCTTCCGTTGCCACGGTGAAAAATCCAAAGGCGGCCTGAAACTGAACGCACGTGAGCTCGCGCTACAAGGAGGCGACTCAGAAATCCCCGCGGTCATGCCCGGCAAACCCGGAGGCAGCGAACTGATCGTGCGCATTCGCAGCAAGGACGAGGATCTGCGCATGCCGCCGACCGGCGACGGACTGAGCAAGGAACAAGTCGCGACGCTGGAAAAATGGGTTCAATCCGGAGCCGCATGGCCCGCGCCGCCGATCGACCCAACTGAGGTCGCATTGTCGCCTCGCGTCAAAGACGAGGCATTTCTGCGCCGCGTCTATCTCGACACTGTCGGGATTCCTCCCACCGCGAATGAAATCGAGTTGTTTCTGGCGGACAAGTCCGCCAATAGACGCAATCGCCTGATCGACCGTCTGCTGCTCGACGAACGCAGCGCGGATCATCGAATCAGTTACTGGCTCGATGCCCTGGCCGAGAATCCGACCCTGCTCAACGCATCCCTCAACAGCACCGGGCCATTCCGCTTTTTCCTCCACGATTCCCTGCGCGACAATAAATCGCTCGACCGCATGGTCACCGAACTGATCCTGATGCGCGGCAGCAAGCACGGCGGCGGCAGCGCGGGATTCTCGATGGCGGCCGAGAACGACGCGCCCTTCGCGGCCAAGGCGCACATCCTTGCCTCGACCTTTCTGGGCATCGAACTCCAGTGCGCGCGCTGCCACGACTCCCCTTACCACAGCACAACTCAGCGCGACCTCTATTCGCTTGCGGCGATGCTTCAACGCAAACCCGCGACCGTTCCCAAAACCAGCCGCGTCCCGGCCGCCTTCTTTGAGAAGCAAAGCCGCGAATCCCTCATACGCGTCACCTTGAAGCCGAACGAGTCCGTCGCTGTGGCATGGCCCTTCGCCAACGTCACGGGAGTCGCCGACACCTCGATCGATGGCCTGACGCGCCAGCCCAATGACTCACGCGAACGTCTCGCGGCATTAATTACCGCGCCGCAGAATCAACGTTTTTCCCGGGTGAGCGTCAATCGCATCTGGAGGCGACTCATCGGCGCGGGCTTCGTCGAGCCCACCCATGATTGGGAAGGCCGCAAGGCCAGCCATCCGGAGCTCCTCGACTGGCTGGCCCATGAACTGGTCACCCACGACTACGATGTGACTCACGTGCTCCGCCTCGTCCTGACGTCCCGGACCTATCAACGCACGGCGTCCGGAAACAACCTTCGCGCCTCCCACGAAGAACGCTTTTTCAATGCGCCAGAACGTCGCCGCCTGACCGCCGAGCAAATCGTGGATTCTCTGCACGCCGTGACCGGCGTTGCCATGGACATTGGCGAACTGACCTTCGTGCACGACGGCCGTCGCCCGCTCAGCAATCGCCTGACCCTCGGTCACCCCAACCGCTCCTGGATGCTGGCCAGCCTCAACAACGAACGCGACCGCCCCAGCCTGTCCCTCCCCCTGGCCCGCGCCGAAACCGATGTCCTTCAGGCCTTCGGCTGGACCGGATCGCGGCAGAAGCCCATCACCGAACGAGACCCGGATCCAAACATCCTGCAACCTGGCATTCTTGCCAACGGAATCCTGACTGCGACGTTAACGCGCGCCTCGCACAACAGCCGACTCGCCCAACTCGCCGTCCACGCCCATTCGCCCGAGTCATTGGCCGACGCCCTCTTCCTGCGCATCCTCAGCCGTCGTCCTGAACCGGCCGAGCGCGCGACTTTCACGTCCGCGTTGGCCGAGGGATTCGATTCCCGACTGGTTCCCGCCGACCAGATCGAGCCGCCGAAGGCGCCGCCGCCGTTGCCCTTGATTACCTGGTTTAACCATCAACGCCAGAAGGCCACCAAAGTGCAAAATGAAGTGGAGCGCCGCGTGCGCAAGGGGCCTCCCGCCGACCCTCGGCTACAACCCCAGTGGCGCGAAGTTTACGAAGACCTTATCTGGAGTTTGGTCAACCAACGCGAGTTTGTCTGGATGCCATGAAGTCACAAACACACACTACCTTAACTGCCAGATCACCATGGACGCCCGCTATTGTCGTTGGAGCTGCCTGAATTTTATACCCGAGTCGAGACGTCAGATTCAGAAAATCACATCAACCGTATGAACACCTCAAACACCATCAACCGTCGTGGTTTTCTCGGCGGTGCCGCAGCTCTCGCCGGAGGACTGGCGGTTCCCGGGTCCCTGCTCGCCAATACGTCCGACAAGCTGATCCAGGGCAAGGCCGACCACGTTATCTCTATCTGGCTTGGCGGCGGCATGGGGCAAGTCGACACCTTCGACCCCAAGCAAAAAGGCGACCCGAAAGCGAAGAAGCCGGGCTCGTATTACGATTCCATCGAAACCGCCGTGCCCGGCGTGCAGGTCTGCGAACACCTGAAGAACCTCGCCCCCTTGATGGACCGCGTGACCGCCGTGCGAACCGTGCATCACGAGATGATCGACGAACACGCCGCAGCAACAAACCGGATGCACACGGGCCGCCCCATCAGCGGGACAGTGACCTATCCCTCGCTCGGCTCTCTCATCACGCACGAACGCGGGGCGGCCGATGAAGGTGCTCCGCCCTATGTTCTGATCGGCTACCCCAATATCACCCGCGGGCCCGGTTTTCTCGGAGCGCAACACGGCTTTCTCTACCTGACCAACACCAGCGAAGGCCCCGCCGGACTCTCTCGTCCCGACGGCATTACGCCCGCCCGACAGTCCCGTCGCGAAGCCTTTCTTGCCGAGCTGAAGAAAAACGCACATCCCACCCGAGATTCCCGTCTGATCAACTACGACGCCGCCATCGAACAAAGCCTGAAACTCAGCGGCCCCGGGTTCAACAGCGCCTTCCAGCTCGACAAGGAACCTGCAAGCCTGCGCAACCTGTACGGCGGCGAGTTTGGCCAGCGGTGCCTGCTCAGTCGGCGCCTCGTCGAACGCGGAGTTCGTTTCATCGAAGTCTCCCACAATCTCAACTTCCTCAACGGCGCCGGCTGGGACGTCCACAACGAAGGCATTCTCAATCAGCACGGCCTGATCCAGGAACTCGACACAGCCGTCGCCACCCTGATCACGGATCTTGAGAACAAACGCCTGCTCGACAAGACCCTGATTGTCATCACCACCGAATTCGGCCGCCCGCCCGAATTCGACAGCAACGGCGGACGCGGACATCAGGGCACGGCCTTCAGCTGCATCCTTGCCGGCGGCGGATTGAAACATCGCGGCGCCTGGGGCGAGACGGATGAGATTTCGAAGAAGATCGTTTCCGACCCCGTCGGCGTGCCCGATTTCTTCGCCACAGCCTGCGCTACCCTCGGCGTCGACTATCGCAAGAACCTCTACGACGGCGACCGCCCCGTCCCGATCACCGACCGAGGCCAGCCGATCGCCGAGCTGTTCGGTTGATCAAACGGCAGCGCGATCTGCATCGCGCGGACCGAAGCAGGTCAATTGGCCTGTTGTCAAAATACGGTCGGTTTCCTGACCGTCGCATAATACATATGACTTGATGACACTTTTGCGTGAAGTGTCTCGGTTGACCGAACCTCGGCGCTGAGGTGGCAAGAGACTTTGCGCCTGACGCGACAACAAACGGTGACTATCGGTCTGAATTCACGACGTGGTTGTCCGTGACGATACCTAGCTTCCCGCTGATCGTCAGCACCGTGTCCCGAGGATTGGTGGAGGCGGCGGTGTTGCCGAAAACGATGGCCGGGCTGACGGAGTTCTGGACAACGAATGCAACACTTTGAAAATTGCTGACCGAGTTGTGAATCGCATGAACCGTTGCCTCACTGGCGTGCAAAGCGTGTCGCCAGCCATGTGCGGTGTTGCCGGTCATCGTTATGTCCGACCCGGGCAGTGCCCAGACTGCGAAGTTCGGTGGTCCTGCCTTCCGCAGAGAAGTGCCAACGAATTTGTTGTGGACAGCCCGCACCTTGCCGGCAGCTCGGATCCCGGCGACACCTCCACCACGGATTACGTTGTCTGTGAATATTGCGTCGGCCCCCGCAAACACCATCACGATTGGTGGCATACCGCCCTCGCGCGACAGTTCATTTTCTAACAAACTGACTTGCCAGCCGGAATTGATGCCGATTGCAACTTTTGCGTTATCGATGACTCGATTCCTCAGTACTACAGATCGCCCCGTTTCACAGGTGGCGAAACCAATCCCAGCCTCCTTATTGTGATGGCAGTGGTTGCCGATCAGCATCGTGACGGCGTCACTGTCCTGGCCAATGCCCACCGTGTCGTTCTCGTAGCATTCGTTGCCGATAATCGTTGGGGTGGCGTGCGTGCGAGACCCGATGCCGGCCAGCTTGTTTCTGAAACAGCGGTTGCTGCGAATGATGGGCGATGCGTGTTCTTCGGCACCGATCCCCGTCATGTCGTTTTCATAGCAGGCGTTGTCTTCGATTGTTGGCCGAGTCGACGCACCGGTGCGATTACCAATACCGGCGCGACGGTTTCGATAACACTTGTTGCCACGCACGATCGGGCAGGCACCTTCGCTGATTCCGATACCAGCGCGGATGTTCTCGTAACAGTTATTGTTGAGAACCGTTGGACTGGCGTCGTCGTGTCCAATGCCTGCATAGAAGTTTTGAAAGCAGGTGTTCTCTTCGATCACGGCGGTTGATTTCTTCATGGACCCGATTCCACCGCCCATGTTGCGATAGCAGATGTTGCGATGAATTCGTGGGGTGCAACTTTTCCCGTCGACACCTTGAATTGCGATCCCCGTATATCCGATGTGATGAACAATGTTATTCCTGATCGAACAGTTTACGCCAACGACGCCAATACCAGGCGTTCCCGGTTGGCCGATATGTTCGTGCGACTGATGTTTACCTTGTGTGGCGTGATGCCTTTCCCACTCGGCTTCGTCGTAATGTCCAACGTTTGTCACTGTGAAACCGTCAAACACTGAGCCTTCAGCCATCGTCACGCCGGCACCTTCACCGTTTTCACCGCCTCCGTCGATGATCGTCGTCTCTGCTCGCTTCAGACCCAACTTACCTTTAATGTCGTCGCCTTCGCTCCTGACGATGACGCCATTCCTGATCGAAATTCGCTCTCTGTAAATCTCGGGCTTCACCAGAACAGTGTCACCTGCAGAAGCAGCGTCGATTGCAGATTGTATCGTGACGTAGTCATCCGGCACACGAAGTGTGTCGGCAACCGCGGGCGCCGCGATTTGCGTAAAAGCGATCAGCGATAACAGGCCGAGAAACTTCGCTCTCGTGAGAAGTGGCGCGATGGCTTGCCGCCGAAGTGAACAAATGGTTTCTGGAGTGCGATGACTGACCATCATGATTCTGAATCCTGGCTGCTCGAAACATAAACGTGACTCTGCGGACAATGATCCGGCGATCAGTGCCAATGATCTATTCCAGCTTCCGCATAAGCTTCTTACATGTGCCGACTTCGTCGCGGTTGGAGCCGATTGTCGAGTCGTATTCATTCTCTTGTCGCTCAGTCGGCGTTTCGAAATCGCAGGAAATAGTTTTCTTTGAATCCGGGAATCGTGACTTCTTCAACGAAGTGAAAACCAGCTTTCTCAATCTCGCCGCGGAACACCTCTTTGCCAGCTCGAACGTGATTGACGATAAACTCTCGCGATTTGCCGGGAATTCGTTCGAAGTCGATGACGATCAATGTTCCGTCTTTCTTCAATGCACGCCGAATCGACGCAAGTGTTGATGGCGGGTACTCGAAGTGGTGATACGTGTCGCAGATGAACACCAGGTCAATCGACTGCGGTGGCAGATTGACCGATCGGTCTGAACACAATACCGCAGTCAGGTTTCGTACTCCGTCGTCGCGGGCCTGATTGTTGATGTGCTGCAAAAAACGGGGAGCAATGTCGACGGCATATATCCAGCCATCGGCGGCAACTGCGTCAGAGAAGAGCCGCGAATAGAATCCGGTGCCAGCGCCGATGTCGGCAACCGTCTGTCCGGCCTTGACATCACAGGCGTCGAGTACACGTTCGCGGCTGGCGTACACTTCGCGGCTTTCGACTTCGAATCGGCCAAGCCACTCGGAAACGTCGAGGTCGGGTTTGAGGAAATTGTCGTTGATACCCCGCCGAACGCTTTCTTCACGACTCTCCGGCTGTTGGCAAACCACGGCGGCGGAAGTGAACTGAATACAAATGAGTACAAGCATTACTCGCAGCACGTTGTGGATCTTCATATTCGTTGCCTTGAACACAAATGACGTTAAATGGTGGTTTCACAGATTACTGATTCGAATTCCAGATTGAAACCTGCTTCAGGTGCGCCGGGCCGGGATCAGAGCTGGACGTGGTGTGTCATTGATCCACCTTCGGAGAGTCGACCCGTCGGGCAAATCCAGCCGCACCCGGGACTGGAAATGGGTTGTTGTTCGGTATCTCATTCTCGACGAGTAGTTGGGAGTTGGGACAATCTGGGCGGAAACTGTGTGAGCAGCCCTGACGATAATCAGTTCTTTGTTGCCAAACATCGAACAGCGTCAATGCGACACCATCGTTGATGACGAACCCTGTCGCGTGTGCATCAGCGCCAGCGGACAAGTTTCGGCTTCCAGCTCTGATTCAGTTCATTCAACGCTACGACGTAGCCGCAGACACCGGCCTGTGTGGCAACCCGAATCTGCTGAGCGATCTCGTCGTCGTCAACATTCCAGCCCTGTAGCACCGTCATCAGACGCGATGCCCTGATTGGTTGCGATCCGTGAAGCACGGGCATTTTCACAAACGACTCGACCGCGTGTCTGATCCAGCCCGCCTGTTCCCCATAGATCGGGAGGTCACGCTGGAACTCCTTGTACGGAACCAGGACGGCAATGTTGTCCAGCGATTGTTCCAGCGGCGCGAGCTGCCGTACAGATGCCTTCCAGCAGATCCCCTCAAAACAGCCAACGCCCGCACAAAGCCCGTTCGGCCTTCCATCGTGTTTCTCACATTCCGTCGTCCAGACCGGAATCACCTTCGAGCCCGGCGCGGCTTTGCTGACAGCATCCACAAACAGGTTTGCCGCGTCGTCGCCCAGCGGAATCGTCGTGCGCTTCCTGCCGTAGTCACTGGTCCAGCGACACAGAGAATTGCCGCAACCACACGCTGACGGGGCGCCCTGAAGATCGTTCAGGAAAACTCCCACGGGCCGGGGCAGCTCTGCCAGCAAACCCTTCACGCGCTTCAGTTGGGAATCGAATGGCTCACGAGCCAGAATTGGCACCCATGGGTACGTCTTCACGACAACTTCGGGATTCGGTCGGGGTGTATCAGGAAAGAAACGCCGCCACTCGTCGTGAGTCTGCAAACTGGCCATCCATTCCGGATGAGCGTCTGCAAGTTCAGGACATCGCGCGATCTCGATCCAATAGTGAAGGTCGAAATGTGCAGCAGTCACGAGATTTGCAGCACGTTCCTGTTCAGCCAGCTGAGCCGCAGAACTGTGAGTCAACACGACCACGATTGCATTGTAATCCCGTTTGCCCAGCGACTTCAGACGGTCAGAGGTCACATTCCCTGTGGACAGGAGTGCACCGCGGAACGCCGGTTCGCTTGTTCTCGAAGTGTTGTCCGCCATCACGGCGGACTGCGGCATCAGCCCGCAAATGACCAGAATAAGACCGGCGGTAGTTCTATTTTTGCAGTTCATAAACCTGTGTTTCCGGGTACTCCGCCGACCATGCATACCAGCGACACTGAATGCTGTTGACCCAGCGGAGTTCCTTCCCTCGCAGCGGACCATCAATTCCGCGACCAGCAATTGACCACCGTGTGCCCGTTTCTTTGTCCTTGAAGGGAGCGGTTTCAGGGGAGATTTTGTCAGCGTGGAACGTCAATGTCTTCCCGTCAACTCGACGGTCAAACGACGCGGCTGTTCTGGTTCGCCCGTACCAGAAGACAGCGACCGGCAACCCATCCAGTTCATCAAGTAAGCAGGCGCGGCCGGAAAGCCCGTCCAGGGGAAACGTTTTTTGCTTCTCGCCGAATTCTACTCCCAGCACCGCGGTCATTGCGTCAAGTCGTTTGTCAACTTTCCCCATCGATGCTTTTGCCTGGGCGCTGATTGTTGTGGGAATCGGTGTAGTTATGTATTTCTTTCCGTCGAACAGGTCGTAAGTTGTTGATTCCGGATGCAGCATGAGCCAGTAATTCCAGTCTGTCACGAGACTGGGAATTCGTTTGAGCTGCCTGCCCTCCTGTGGACCGGAAAACGCTCGACCCGTCAGCGCCGACCAAAGCGTTCCGTCTTTTCCTTCGACGATCATCACACCGCGTCGCCAGCCGTACATCTTGTAGCCGTAGTCCTTTTCGAAGGCCGCCACGTAACCGCCATCCGGATCGAAAAAGAACAGACCATAGGTGTCATTCACGACCCGTGAGCCCGCCAGAAAATGTCGAATCGGAAACGCGCCACCGTTATGGGCAGCGCGGAGCCAGGCGATCACGCGATCATCCGCGCGGACAAACGACTTCAGGTGCTGAGTCGAACAATACGAACACGGCGGCTCCGTAAGCGGCGTGACTGCTGTCTGCAGCCGCACAACCGGGGGCGGCTGGTCATCGCCTTGCCCCCGGACATCAATTGGTCCGCATACAAATATCGCGGTGATTGATCCTATGAAATAGATGTTCGAGGTCATTTTACGTTTCAGAATCAGGGAACGTTGCTCACATTCTTTCATTGTATCGCGAACAACGACTTTCGAAATGCACGACGACGCGATTTGACAATCAACACAGATTCAAGTGACGTATCATCAGCCCAAACGTGGAACTCTAATTGCCGGTTAACGCAGAAACCGTTGGATTCTCAGCTCAGCAGATACGACGATTCTGCTCGTGCGGGCACACCTCGCCAATTGACGGCGGATTCCGAGAAAACGTATGGACCAGATGACACGGAATTCGTGCGTTGAAAAAGGTGTGAGTTTCCAGGGGCAGAACTATCAAAGGGTGGTTTTTCGGCGTGTGTCACGCGCGACGAGTTTCTGACTCATGACGGTT
>JBDONA010001066.1:0-11818 GCA_039831575.1 Fuerstiella sp.
CCTGTCGCCTGCGTCAGGCAAGTCAGCCAGATGATTTCGTCGTCGCTGGACAGGACGAACAGCATGCGGTCGTAGACAAGCGGAGTCCCCAGAAATCGTCGCCCCTGGAAATCGGACTTCAGATCGATGGCCCGGCTGTGTGTCGTGTCATTTTCCGATTTGTCGGCGCTGACGGGCGACACTTGCGTTCCGGAATCACTGCTGTCCTCGCCGGCATGAAAGTGGTAGCCAAAGTCCGGACCGCCGGCCGTCCATGCCACGTGTGGCTGCGGTTTCATCTGAACGGCAACCAGTCGCGTTCCACCTCGACCGTTGTCCGCTGGCACGGGGGCATCCGGAATCAGCCCACCGGCCCCGAACATAAGTCTCTGCGGTGCGAGTCGGTCGCCGAAGTCGTGGAAGCGATCGATGAAGAACAGGAAGTTGTCGTCAAGCGCCATGCTTCCCAATTCCTCGCGGCTCAACAGGTGAGCGACCGTTCCGCGTCCGGACATGGAAAACCGTTCAGTATCATCCAGACGTACATCTTCGGGCACCGTGTCGGTTGGAAGAAACCAGTCAATGTCTCCGGTGGTCCGTCTGAAGGACACGATTCGAAACGGCGTACGCAGGATGATTGCGTCCGGCGTGATGACGGGCCTCCAGAGATTCGCCGACAGTTCACTGCGATGCTCAGGTTGCAGCAGTGTCGCAAGTGTGGTGGCAGCGCCTGGATTCGACCAGACCGATTCCTGCCAGGTCCACAGAGGTTCTGGCCAGGGAAGATTCAGTTCGTGAGGTACGTCGGCCCGACCGACAGCTGAGACGGTTTTCATCGGTGCGGCCAGGTCGGCAGTGTGTGTCTCGAGCTGGCGTTTCAACTGCCTGAGCAGATCTTCCGTCGGATAACTGACTGCAGTCGCCGCGAGATCTTCCATTTCGCTGACAAGGGACCGTGCCAGCTGATTCTGGCCTCGACTAAGCGCCAGAGTTGCTCGCAGGGCCATGGCTTCCATGCCGGCACGCGTGAACGGAAATCGCCGAGACACGCCACGAAACTCCTCTGTGGCTTTCCTGACCGTTGCATTGCGCAGAGCCTGGGCGGCCAATGCTTCGGTCGCTCGCGTCCATGCGGCGCGTGTCGGAAAATCAGCATTCCGCAGCAGTTCCAGGGCAGACCGGTACGTACTGTGCGAAGGTTTCCTGGAAAAAACTGGCGTGAATGCGTCGTGGGACCTGGCGAATATTTGCAGCAGAGCGACAAAGGCCGCATCGCTGTCGCCGCTCTGCAGGCTTCTACTTTTCTGGCGATTGAGAGGCGCTCGATCACCCACAGACGCAGGATTGCTGTCGCCGAGCTGCAGATTGCGTTCTGCCCTGTCCAGCAACCGTGCGTCCTCAGCGGACTGCAGAAGGTTCTGCTGGAGAAAATCGGTCGGCCCGTGAATACTGCTGGTGTGCTGTTCCTTGAGAGCGTCAGCGGACGCGTAACAGGCTGACAGAATCAACAGGCCGCCACACACCAAAACTGCCGTCACATGGCGGACAGGTTTGCAAAGTCTGATGACGGGTTGAAACGGAACAGCGCGGGGCATTTGGTCTCCATCGGTGTGGACAGAAAAGTGTTCGAACTGCCTTTGTCAGTAAACACGAATGCCGGACATTACTGTCCGGCGAAACCCGATGGTTTACGGACAGGCATGACCGTCATCCGTTCTGAAATGCACATTTCTGATACCGACTCAGGTTCACTCGAACAGGTCATCATACTCCAACAGATCATCTTCTGTCACGAACTGATGTTGTTGTTCTTTCAGGACTCGTAAAGCCTCGTCAACGTTATCCACATAGATTGCGACAGCCCCGCGACGATTACGTCGATACATCAGTGGATACACGTAATGTACGTTCAATTCTGCACGCATCAGACTGGCACATATGCTCGTGTGAGGTTGATCCACATCAGGCAGCATCACCCCAATGACCTCACATTCACAGAACGGCAGCCCCGACAGTTCCAGCAGTTCGCGAGTGCGTTCGTAGCTGTTGGTAATCAGCCGAGCAACGGCACTGTCTGCTGAATCCAGCATTGACAACGCCATGATTCGCAGATCGTCGCGTTCCACCCTGCGCAACAGCTCATGCAGGGAACCAACTTTGTTTTCAAGGAAGACCACAAATTGTTGCAGACATGGCCAGTCCCGACCGCGGGACGTTATTGCATCAACCGGACTGTCTTCGCCGTATCCAGCACTCATCAGATCGTCGCTCCTCCAGGTAACAGCCTCCAGGAAACTACCGGCAGGTCGGGCAGGAGTGCCCGTCCCGGTTATGCGGGTGTGTTTGTCCCGCCAATTTTCACTCTTCGATACGGCGCGCGTTACGCAGCCTTGCGGAAGGAATCACGCCCTCCAATGATTGACCCTGCGTCGAACCTCTTTCCAAAATAGCTTTCAATGGCCTTCGAATCATTCAGTACGGTCTCGGCGCTGCCGGACACAAGTACTCGTCCGTCGCAGATAATGTAGCTGCGATCCGTAATCGTTAATGTCTCTCGTTCGCGGTGGTCGGTGAGCAGAATCGAGATCCCTTTATCCTTCAGCCGCTGAATAATGTCCTGGATACTATGGATCGTGACCGGGTCGATTCCGGTGAAGGGTTCATCCAGCAGCAGAATCTCGGGATCACTGGCCAGCGCGCGGGCGATTTCCAGGCGGCGACGTTCGCCACCGGAAAGTGATCCCGATCGCTGCTGTCGTTTATCAAGTAGTCCGAATTCTCCCAGCAACTGATCAATACGTGCCTTGGAAACTTTCCGTCCCACACCGCGAAACTCCAGAATTGCAAGAATGTTATCTTCGACCGATAACCTGGCAAAGATACTGGAATCCTGTGGCAGATATCCAACGCCGTTCTGGGCGCGTTGGTACATCGGCCACTCGGTGACGTCTTTTCCTCGCAGGAATACGCGGCCTTTTGTGGGCCTCGTAAGTCCACAGGCCATACGAAATGTCGTACTTTTTCCGGCACCGTTGGGGCCCAGAAGTCCGACAATTTCGCCTTCACGGACACTGAAGTCGACACCGTCAACGGCCCGTTTTCCAGGGAAGTCCTTTACGAGTCCCTCGCATTTCAGCAATGCCATAACAGAGTCCCTTCTGCTGCACTGTTATCACCAGGATAACGCTTTTCAGCGAATCTTCTTCATTCGTTGAAGGTTAGGATAAAACGGTACTCGAACGGAAGGATACTTATCCGGATCCGCGGTGTCACGACCGGAATGATATCGCACCGCGATGCCATGCCCATTGTTCAGGAATGGTATTCCGTGAGGCCAGAATATGAACAGAGCCTTTCCAATCAAATCCTGCTCTCGGACGGCGTATCGATGACTGAAGATGCCGTTCATCGGTCGCGACTGAAAATCAAACAGTCGACTGTCCTTGCTCATCGACGAATTGTCGCCGAACATCAGATATTCCCCTTCGTCCAGCCTGTACTCGCCGTATCGACCGTACTTGTTGAGTTGTATCTCTGACTGCTTCTGATACTTTTGGGCCCATCCGTCAGGGTTTGTCAGTTGCGGCCGTAAATCGCTTAGCTGCGGCACTTCGTCGTGCTGAACCTTGTAGTAAGCCGGGTCCGCGCTAACGCCCTCTTCCTGGTCAAAGGCGATAATGTCGTTTCGGTAGTAGATGTCTCGTTGCAGCAGCAGTCCGGAAATCGTGGCCTTCGCATTTCGCAGGGCAATACCACAAGGAGCCAGATCTCGCTCGGACGGCTCAGGCACGTCCGAGCTTTGGCGCGATGTTGAGGTGTCAAAGCGGACAAGGTCTCCGTCCACCCAGAAGCACAACCTGTCGTCGACGTTGGCGAAGCAAACTTCCCAGGACCCCACACCGACAAGGTCTGTTTCTCCCGTTGCGATCATTACTCGGTTGTCGCGATTTTCCGAATCCAGAGACTGCAGCGTAGCAGTTCCGGTATTGATGTTGACGACGCACTGAAAGGTTTCCGGTCCCTCAATCAGTTCAAGAATGATTTCGGCACCGTCGACGGCCTCAGAAACATCCAACATCACGTTCAGTGTCAGGTCTCCAACCCAATACACGCTTTCAGCACGTCGACTGTATCCCGAGGGACTGTAGGCGTTAAAAGTGCAGAAGTCGGCAACAAGACTTGCTGCTGGCGCAGGCAAGTCAGGATAAACGTACTTTGGGCCTGGTGTTTCCTGAACATCCGCAACGAGCGAGGTTCTCTCACTGGTGACTGTCCTGTCTCTGTCTTCCCCGTCGGCATAACTCACAGAGACGCTGATCACTGTCCCGACATCGGCGCTGTCAAGTGTATAGGTATGGTTGGTCGCATCGACGATTGGAAAATTGTTTCGGATCCACTGATAACTGAATTCACCTGTGCCATCCGGGTCATTGAGGAAACGCGTATCCGCGGTCAGAACCTGATCTTCAATGACGAACCCCGTAATAATGAGGCCGTCGGGCCACGTTGATTCATTCGGCTGAAAGTGTCGATACCTCAGCCACTGCAAGTTGTCGCCCGCATTGCATTGATACGTTCTATCGTTTCGATTTGGTTGCCAATCGTTCTGAGCCGGGCCCCACCCGCCAACACTGCCGAGAGCAGTCGCTGCCACTGACGGTTCCCAACGCTCCGGCCAGCCCAGTTCGATCAATGGTCTGGCCGGATGTCGGTCGTCATAAACAGTCAGCTGAATATCCTTTTGAACGAACGGATCCTGCTTGCGCTGGATTTTCCAGTCATCGCTGTCATTCGGCTTCGCCCAGATATCACCTTTGCGAATCCTGATTGTTTCGTTCGGCAATCCGACCAGTCGTTTGATGTAGTTGACGTGTGCCTGTTCGGGGTTCTTAAAGACCACAACGTCGAAACGCTGGTAGTCTGAAAACTGCTTGTTGACCAGGATTCGATCACCGTTGAAAACGGCAGCGTCGCGCGCATAGTTTTCCTTGCCACAGTTCCCGCAATATACATGCTGGATGCGATCTTCCAGTCGGCCGGTCTCCTGATCGATCTCAGAACTCGCCCCCAGTGCGAATTCGAATCCGCAGCCGTCGCATATGATTTCCTTATGTCGACCGTACAGTGTCGGAGCCATGGATCCGGTGGGAATCACGTAAGCCTCGGCTTGAAAGGTCTTAAATAAGAAGGCCAGTACGAACGCGATGGCAATCGACTCCACCGTCTCGCGCATTCCATCGCCCTGCTGCTTTTTCTTTTTCCCCGTTTTCTCGTCCGAATCCTTTTTCCTGGACGGTGAATTCGGTTTGGCTTTAGCAGACATCTTCGATCCAGTAGTGAGTTGCGACGTGCAAGGTTCGGTCAGGGCGTGCGAGTTGATGGGACCGCCACGTCTCAGCAGTTCGTTGCGAGAGACAAATTCTTTGAGAGCGTCCGCGACGACCGACCTGTCGACGAGACGTGTTGTTTTGAAAAGACAGGGGTTTTGGTTCACCGCCAAAACGTAGAGAGTCGTTTACTTATATTCTCGCGGAGTTCTGGTTCGTGGTCATCCCTGTTTTTCAGGCCGAAATTCGTCCGGCGCCACCGCGAATCAGCGTAAACCACTGCATTCAAGCTGCAGTCGGCGGACGGCAGACGTCGTTCGGAGCCTCGGAAAAGTCAGTGAATGTATCGAATTCGATCGAAATCCGGTATCCGAATCGGCAATTCATAGCCACCAAGCATCAGTTTGCCGGGCCGCGAAGGCAAATGCACGATGAATGGCTTACCCAGCAGAAGTTTATGAGGGACGCACGGGAATCGCCAGCCGCGACTGTCGGAGGATACGGGACTGTTGTCACCGTGGACAAAATACGCGTCCTGCTCCACGAGGTAGGGAGAATCGACGCCATTTTTTCTGCGTCCTGGAGTGTAATAGACGTCGCGATACAGCGTGAGCGTCTCCAGTTTCACAGAACCGCCGGCGATGCCAAGGCCCCATCTGTGCTGTTGAATCACGGCCAACGAATTCGCTCTGGCCGCGGCTTTGGCATCGATTGATGACGGCCGTGGCCGTTCTTTCGTAAGGTCTTCGGTCAACGCAAGATCCAGCTCCGCAAACAATAATTTGTCATTAACAGCCAGCAGTACTCGGTGGTCAAAGTTTGATGCCTCGATCTTCAACTGTACGCTGTCAGAGGTGGCGTCATTGACCGCAAACGTACCAGATCGGATCGGCTTGCTGCTATCCGCCGAATACAGCGCTGCTTTTCCAGTGAGCGGATACAGTTCCAGTCGCACAATCTCATGCTGAACAGGCACGCGCACACTGATGACGGCCGGCGGATCGCTCCATGAGATTTCGGCCAGAAGTGCCAGGTCTGCAACAGGGTACTCGGGCGACCGCACTGATCCGTTGTAACCATAGCGATCCGTCACAGGAGCCATGTGTGACAGCGCTCCCAGACGATAAACAGCCCGCCGAAATTCGTCTGAATCTGCCCACGAACCCAGATCCTGCTGCATCTGGTACGGCATGACGCCCTGCAGTCTCAGGACCTCGTTGGCCTGGTCATACTCCAACTTCGTCAGCCAGGAGATGGGCCGGCGCTGTAATTCGACAAGGCACGACTGCCAGTCAGACAGCCCATCACTCAGCGGAAGCGAAACTTCGGAATAGTGAACGCCACCTGACCAGCGCCAGTTTCGCAGTTGCAGCCAATGGACGTGATCGGCTGCACCGTCGGCGGCATTGTCCGCCCTACAGACAAGCCTGCCGTTTACAGAACTCCAGTTGCCATCGACTCTCCACGGCATTTGCCACTCGTCGGAATCCGCCAGATGTGCAAGATCGAAAACCTCAATACGCATGTCCTTTACGGTTGCAAAGTCTTTTCGCGCGATCGCTCCTTCGATAAACAGGTTACCCTTGACCACCTGCACTGTCTCGCCGGGAAGGCCGACAACTCGTTTCACGTAGGCTTCACCCGGATTAGCCGGATTTCTAAAGACGACCGTTTCCCACCGCCGGGGTCGACGAAAGTCGAAAACGTCTTTATGGACCAACAACTGGTCGCCGTGATTCACCGGGACACCGGCCACATCAATGTTGGACTGACCGCAGTTGGGGCACGTGGCATAGCTGGCCGTAACAGCAGCTTCAGAAAGTTCGGTGGCTTCTACTGACTCGTCAAAGCTGACGCCAAATGCAAATGAGTAGTCACACGTCGGGCATTCGATTCTCTTATGGAAACCGAGCAACCCGGGGGCCATCGAACCGGTGGAAATCAGATATCCCTCCAGGATAAATCCGCGCAGCAGAATGACAGCGATCACGAATGAAACCGCGAGTTCCACCAGGTTTCGCGTCCACTGAGACTCAGGTTGTCGGCCGAATCCTGAATTCATCCTGGCAAGACATAAGCGTGGGACAAGAAAAAACTCCGAAGTCAGATGGCTTCGGAGTTTATCGTGTTATTGGTTTCGACGCACGAGTGACTAGGCGTCGCCGTTGTCAGTCGAGTCTTCTGAAGAACCGACGGCGACTGGTTCTCCTTCCGGCTCACTGGCCGGCTCTTCTTCGTATTCACTGATGAAGTTGAGCTGTTTCTGGTCGCCCACTTCTTTCATTTCGACTCGAATCACATTCTTGCCTTCGAACGTGCCTCTGAGAAGTTCTTCTGACAGTGGGTCTTCGATGAACCGTTCGACACTGCGTCGCAGCGGTCGAGCACCATAATCCAGACCGTCGTCGACCTCACCCTTGTCGATGATAAAGCGGCGAGCGTCGTCGGACAGAATCATCTTCAGGCCCTTGTCCTGCAGACGACCGTAGACCTTGTCCAACTCGATGTCGACGATTTCCATCAATTCGGTTCGCGTCAGCTTACGGAAGACGACAACTTCGTCCAGTCGACCCAGGAATTCCGGTTTGAACTGTTTTTGCAGTTCGTGCATGAGGTTGGTTTTCATTTCCTCATAAGAACGCGTGTCGTCGGCATCTCGGAGTGTGTGCAGTCCCATGCTGCCACCATGTGCCATCTTGCTGGCACCGGCATTCGTGGTCATGATCAGAACTACGTTCTTGAAGTCGACCGTTCGGCCGAAGCTGTCGGTCAGATGACCTTCTTCCATGATCTGCAGCAACATATTGAAAACGTCCGGGTGTGCCTTTTCGATTTCGTCCAGAAGGACGACGGCATACGGACGACGACGAATCTTCTCGGTCAACTGACCGCCTTCTTCGTAGCCCACGTATCCGGGAGGCGCACCGACCAGTCGGCTGACGTTGTGCTTTTCCATGTACTCCGACATGTCCAGCTGAATCAATGAATCCTCCTCACCGAACATGAATTCTGCCAGCGTCTTGGCCAGCAGAGTTTTGCCGACGCCGGTTGGTCCGGAAAACAGAAACGCACCGGTTGGCCGCTTCGGATCCTTGAGGCCACTGCGACTGCGACGCACGGCTTTGCAGATCTGCGTAATGGCTTCGTGCTGACTGATGACTTTCTTATGCAGTTCGTCTTCCATCTGCAGCAAACGAACAGTGTCTTCACTGGACAGTCGAGTCAGCGGGATTCCCGTGATTTTGGCAACAACCTCCGCCACAACTTCCGCATCCACGACACCGTCGGTCTGCTTGGATTTCTCACGCCATTCGTCCGTCAGTTGATCCTTCTTGCGTCGCAGCTTGTCGGCCTGGTCACGCAGTGAAGCGGCCTTCTCGAATTGCTGTTCGGCAACGGCGTCTTCCTTCGCCTTATTCAGACGTTGGATTTCGTCTTCGATTTCCTTCAGGTCCGGCGGGCGGACCATCGACTTCAGTCGTACCCGGGCACCTGCTTCGTCCATCACATCGATGGCTTTGTCCGGCAGACACCGCGACGAGATATACCGACAGGACATTTCCACGGCAGTCTCCAACGCATCGTCAGTGATCTGGACGCGATGATGTTCTTCGTAACGTTCGCGAAGACCTTTCAGGATCTCCACGGCCTGATCCGGTGTTGGGGGATTTACCATGACTGTCTGGAACCTGCGTTCCAGAGCACTGTCTTTCTCGACGTACTTTCGGTACTCGTCCAGTGTCGTGGCGCCAATGACCTGCAGTTCGCCTCGGCTCAGTGCCGGCTTCAGCACGTTGGATGCGTCGATTGCCCCTTCAGCTCCACCCGCACCGACCAGTGTGTGCAATTCGTCGATGAACAGAATGGTGTTCTTGGCGCGACGAACTTCATTCATGACGGCTTTGATACGTTCTTCGAACTGACCGCGGTACTTGGTTCCGGCCACCATCATTGCCAGGTCAAGCACGATGATACGACGTTCTGCCAGCAGGTCCGGAACAAGTCCATCCACGACCATCTGTGCGAAACCTTCGACGATGGCTGTCTTGCCGACGCCGGCTTCTCCCAGCAGGACCGGATTATTCTTCTGACGACGACAAAGGATCTGTATGACGCGTTCGATTTCGCGTTCACGACCGATGACGGGATCCAGCTTATTCTGTTTCGCAAGTTCGGTGAGGTCTCGGCCGAAGCTATCGAGGGCAGGTGTTTTACTGCGAGAACCACTGCGCTGTGAGCCGCCTTCGGCTCGCTCGCTGGGAGGGCCACCTTCAGCCGATTCCAGACCGTGTCCCAACAGGTTGAGAACCTCATCACGGACGTCATCCAGTTTCATACCCAGATTCATCAGGACCTGAGCGGCAACGCCTTCCTGTTCACGCAACAGACCAAGCAGCAGATGTTCCGTGCCGACGTAGTTGTGGTTCAGGTTTCGAGCTTCTTCCATCGCGTACTCGATGACCTTCTTGGCCCGAGGCGTTTGGGGAAGCTTGCCCATCGTGACCATGTCCGGCCCGGTTTGAACGATCTTTTCCACTTCAATACGAATCTTGCGGAGGTCAATGTCCAGATTCTTCAGGACGTTTGCAGCGACGCCCGATCCTTCTTTGACCAGTCCGAGAAGAATGTGTTCAGTCCCGATGTACTCGTGATTAAACCGCTGAGCCTCCTGGTTTGCCAGCTGCATGACCTTACGAGCTCGATCGGTAAAACGTTCGTACATTAGTTTTTCCTCTTCCGTTTGTGTTCTCAGTGAACAGATGTGCCATCCAGTGACAGTACTGTTGTGATTTCGCCGACCTGAGTCGGAAATTCATACGTTTCAACTTGCGATAGTCTAGCGCCAAATCACTTGTTCGGTGGGAAAACGGTCTTCATGTCGTGTCTTTTGCCGAAACAACGATGCCGGTTATGACGATGTCAGTAACAACGATGTGGGTGACAACGTGACCATCGCTTGATGTGAGGCTGATCACCACGTCTGTTGACAATTTCGCCCTCACAGGTGATTCCTTCGATATCTCCGATAGAATTCGTGAAATGCGACACGCCACTATGACAGAGACCACCACCGTTCTTCCGATCTGCGAATGCTGTGCCGGATTCTAGGAATGCGGGCAATCTGCGACAAGAGAGCGATTTGCGTCAAAACGTTCTTTGGAGGGTATTCTCCAGTCCTGTCCCGCTGTTTCAAAATGCCTGAGTTTCCCGTTGATGAGTGTTTTTTCTGATACAACTGAGGCTGCGGGCAATTTACACTTCCCGGAATCAGCATTTGCGGATTCAAGTGTCCGAACGACGCCATTCACATGCAACATTGCCCCATCACACCATCGTGCGAACGAATCCTGCAGCGATTTTCCGCCGGCGCACAGGGTCTGGGCGACGAGTTGCCGGCTCCCCGACATCTGGTGGCGGCCCTTCTTGCAGAAGAATCGCTGGGCGCCCAGTGCCTGAAGGATCTCGGCATCACCTCGTCCGAGGTTCTGTCAACAAGCCACGAGCAGCCGCCAGCGACGTCTGCTGAATCGCCGGACCACCTGCCGCCGTTGGACACGGTGTTTACCTCGCCACCGGACTTCAGCAGTGAAGCCCTGTCATCTGTCTGGTGCCGCCCGATCGTTGAGCGGGCATTCGCGATTGCTGGCCGAACGCATGGTGCCGGCGAAGTGTCCAGTGAACACCTGCTGCAGGCGATGGTCGAGCTCGATGGTCCGGTCAAAGACATCCTTGTGTCGGCTGGAGTCGACACGGCGGAAGTGCTCAGGCATTTGCAAGGGCAAGACAGTCCGGAAGGTTCGCCGCAGGCACTGAAGGTCGACTTTGAACTTATGCTGGACTCTTCTGCACCGCCGCAGACGCGGACGTCGATAAGGCTACCCGACGTAACGATTGAGTTAGAGGCTGCAACAGTCGGGCCAACGGATCTATCCGGTTGCACCGCTGACGATGTCCCGCCACGTGTGCTTGCAATTGTCGACGCAAATCTGAATCGTGCACGGGAGGGCCTTCGTGTGCTGGAAGACTTTGCTCGGTTCGTGCTTCGCGATCAGGAGGTGACCTGCGATTTAAAGCAGTTACGTCATTCGTTGGTGGCGTGCGAAAGAGAGCTGCGGCGCGAGATCTTTGATCTGATGGCGCACAGAAACACAACCGCCGACGTGGGGACCGATATCACGACGACCGCGGAATCCCGTCGACAATCGTTTACCGATGTTGTGGTCGCAAACGCCCGCCGAATTCAGGAGTCGCTTCGCAGCCTGGAAGAGTTCGGTAAGCTTCTGAGTCCGCTGTTCGCCATGCAGGTCAAGCAACTCCGGTATACAAGTTACGATCTTGAGCAGCGTCTGACCGTCGCAACAGCAGCCCGTCCTCACGGGGGTGTCGATGCAAGAGCGCAGCGGACGTCTCGACTTGAGTCTGCACAACTCTATGTGTTGATCACCGAAGCTAACTGTCGTCTGAATTGGCGGGACGTCGTTGAAAAGTCGCTGGCGGGCGGCG
This sequence comes from Fuerstiella sp., assembly GCA_039831575.1. GTDB lineage: Bacteria > Planctomycetota > Planctomycetia > Planctomycetales > Planctomycetaceae > Fuerstiella. The sequence goes on from JBDONA010001066.1 coordinate 11,811, forward strand.
TCGACGTG
>JBDONA010000516.1:0-2669 GCA_039831575.1 Fuerstiella sp.
TGCAGCGATCCCGATCCTCAATCACTTCGCTGATTCAATCCGGCAAGCTCGAAGCCTACGACGCCGCGCCTGATGGGCGGTACCGGCAATGGCGAGTGACCCAGGAGGCTCTGGATAAGTTCCGCGACCTGAGGACGAATTGTCATCTCAGCGTTGCCTTCACGCAGGCACTCAGCCATGACCGTTCATCATCGCTGAGAATCAAGTCGCCTACTTCGCCTGCAATGATCGGATGTCTTGTGTTCCATCCAATGTCACCGCCACGCAGAAAAGATTCTCCGGTCTTTCGGTCACAGACAAAAATCCACTGCTCGCCGTGCCGGTTCTCAAAATAGCCGACATAGGTGTCGCCATCTTGTGGGGAAACAATCGGAGGATCGCCGCTGCCAGCGGTGTGGTGATTGTGAATCGTTAGCAATGGATCAGACATGGAACTCCCTATTAAACGTTAGTTCATCCGCGCAGATACCGACGTGGACCAATTGAATTCGGCGTGCTGCCACCGCTGAGCCGCAACCAGTTTAGGTGACTCTCGATCGATACATCTATCCCGCTAAGTGTCGTCGTGGCCTGGAATGGTCGAGACGCTGCCATGTTCGGGTTCTCAGGCCCGTGGTCAAAACCGGCCACCACCATTGTTTCGTCATACTCATCGCGCGGCGGCCAGCTCTCGGTGCGGGGATTCCGCAAAAGACCGGGGGAACGAACAAATTCGCGCCAATGGAATGCCTTTTCAGCACGGACACGGTAAGTGACTCTCGCCACTCTGTGCGGCAACCATCGATTTTCGACAGTCAGCGTTCGCATGAATGCTCATGTAAGGTCGGAACGAGGGGGATCTTTCTCCTCCGATCATTGCTTCCATTCGAACTCGACATCAGGGACCATGGCAGTCATGGTTCTATGGGATACACTCGGCCATATATCGTTTCTTGAAATGCTTTGAATCCGCAATCGGCGAGGAAGCGTTCAACGCACGGCCTGGAATCCTTGACGCCACATAGCTCGCAATTCGTTACGTTGTGCACGCCGTGGAATCGTCATCTACCCTTGTGCAGGTGTGGGGAAGTAGAACATGGTTCGGAAGTGCGTGAAGACTGTAGTGATTGTTTTCCTGATTACTCTTCCGGTCGTAATCGGCGTGAACTGGCAGAACATCAATCGGAGCCTAGGTGACTACCCCGATGAGATCAAAATTGCCCAAGGGCCAGAAGATGGTTTCTATCGACCACTCAGCCAGAATCTGATTGACACGATCAAAAAAGATGAGTTGCTCGATCTGAAAGTCTATCCCCGGGAATCTGAAGGTTCACTTTCAAACCTGTATCTTCTTCAGGACGGGGAGGCTGACTTTGCGCTGTATCAGCCAGGTACTCTCGAACCAGATACTGCGTCGAACGTACGATTCGTCGCGAACCTGTATTCGCAGCCAGCACACTTCATTGTACGCCGCGGCGCTTCCATACAAAGTCCTGCAGACTTACGAGGCAAGAGAGTTCAGCTCGGATTGGAAAATTCAGGAGACTACGCAATGAGTCGGATTCTCCTTGAGCACTTCGAGCTCAATGAAACAGACGTGGAAGCAAGACACCTTACGTATCAACAGGTTAAGGATGGATTCGCGGATGAATCGCTCGATGCTGCGTTCATCACGATCGGAGTACACGCAAAGATCTTTTCCGATCTTTTCACATCAGGAAATTGCGAGCTGCGCAGTATTCCGTATGTAGAAGCGCTCATGACGAAACAAATCTCTCTGTCACCGTACACAATTCCCAAGGGCCTCTATTCGAGACAGCTTGGTCCAGAGCCGGACAGGGACATTACGACCGTTTCTGTAGGCGCACAACTTTTGACGCGCAAAGATGTCAATGATGAAGTTGTAATGGAAGTGACGCGGCTCGTCATGAATGATGAATTTTTGAAACGGAATCAACTCGGCGAGCTGTACCTTTCCGGCGCCAATTATGCTCAGGCGAAGCCTGCGTTCGCCATGCACTCAGGTGCGCGCAGCTTCTACGATCCCCATTTTGATATTCACATATTTGAAAGTCTGGATGCGATTTACTCGCTGGTCGCATCCGTTCTGATCGCGACCTTCCTGCTGGCCCAGGAGTTCAGAAAAAGGCGCGTAAGAAAAAAGGAGCACAGACTGGACCGACATTTGCGCTCGCTCCTGGGAATTGAGCGACGCCAAATCGACCTTGATAACGAGTCGTACACGGATGACCTGGAAGCTCTGCAAAAGCTGCTCGATGAAGTGACTTTTCTTAGACAAGGAGCGCTTGAGGAGATTGCGGCCCGCGATCTGAATGAGGACCGAGCGATAGACTCCTTTATTCAGATGTGTCACGCCTTGAGTCACAAGATCAACGCGAAAATTTCCAGGCAGCGATTGGACCAGCGTTTGGCCGAACTCATCAAGTTGTTGGCAACGACAGGCGACGCTTCTCCGGACACCAACAAGCAGGAATAGGTTTCAATCGCCATTGCTACCGGAGCCACGGCCGATCACTTGTCTGTTCCGACCACAATCGTTGGCTGCCAGTGATGCCAGTGATGACCGTCAGGCCATCTTCATCGCTGAGAGCCTGCTTCGCGGAACGTCGCGATTTTCACAGAAGCCGTAGCGAGACCCATCCTACGCACGGCCCCGACGCAGATCCACC
>JBDONA010000349.1:0-2666 GCA_039831575.1 Fuerstiella sp.
ACATCACGACGAACATTTCTACGCGGAGTCGGCGGTGCCGCTTTGGCTTTGCCGTGGATGGAAAGCATCGCCACTGCGGCTTCGGCAAAAACGGTGGCTCGGCGGATGGCTCATTTCTACGTGCCGATCGGTGTGGTCCGACGTGGTTTCTTTCCAGGCGAGGCGGATCAGATTATTCCGAAAGGGAATCTTGGCAACGTTATGAAATCTCTCGGCAAGCAGGATCCGTTGTTCAGCGTCAAACCGCTGGACGAACTGACTCCCACGATGCAGCCGCTGGCCGGATTCAAGAGCAAAATCAATCTCATCACGGGCATGGACCGGACGTTTCAACAGGGGACCGATGTACATGCGCAGTGTGCTTCGTGTTATCTGAGTAGTGCAAAACCCTACACCATCGAAGGGACAGCCTGGCCGCTGGATCGGACACTCGATCATCTGGTCGCGGATCATGTGGGAACGAAGACGCCTTTTGCGTCGTTGGAGTTCAGTTGCAACAGTCACCGCGACAACAAAGAATCGATCTATTTTGACAATATCTCATGGTATGGCACTGGGCATCTGGCGCCGTCGATTCGCGATCCTCGCAAGATGTATCACCGGCTGTTTTCGACACGGGAAAGTGAACGCTATCGAGACATCACTGACCTGGTCCTGGAAGACGCGAACTCACTGAAGAAAGACCTGGGCTACACCGATCGGCAGAAGTTTGCTGAGTACTTTGATTCTATCCGCACGATTGAAACGCAGATGGATCGGCTGGAGAAAATGAAGGCTGAGCTTGCCAGGGTCGCTTTTGACGAGCCGCCTGAAGCCCATCTGCCACGAGGTGAATACATACGTCTGATGGGCGATCTGATGGTCGTCGCGTTGCAAACCGGCCTGACAAACGTTGCCACATTCATGGTCGGTCCGGAACGCTGGGACACGCCTTACAGGTTCGAAGGGCTGTTTGATGAACCACGCAGCCATCACCAGATGTCGCATAATCAAACGAAGATGATCGACGATCTGCTGAAAGTGGATCGTTTTCATATGGAACAGTATGTGTACCTGTTAAAGAAGATGGACGCGGTCGAAGAGTCCGACGAAACGTCACTGCTCGACAACACATTGTTCACCTATGGATCCGGCCTGGGTGACGGTTCCACTCATCAATACAACGATCTGCCGATCGTCGTGGCCGGTGGCGGTGAACGCGTCCGATCGGGCCAGCACATCAACATGCCGGAAGGGACTCCACTGGCGAACCTGTGGCTGACTCAGGCTCGCATGATGGGCCTGCCGATGGAGCGATTCGCGGACAGTACCGGGACCATTGACCAGTTGATAGCCGGTTGATGAACGCGTCGGAGGAAGCGGCATGGAAGCGACCGGATCCACCGGTGAGCACGCAGTTGGCGCTGCCGTTCGAGCGTGTTTTGCGGCCGGACGTACGAGCACATATTCGTGACAGACATTCGCTGGTTTAACCGCGTGGGCAACGCCCCGCGTTTGGTGTAGGGAAAAGCGCGGCCCGCTGGGCAACGCGGTTAAACGAGGGGACAGTTTCCTAACGCCTTCTTCGAGAGCTGGGCGCTGCTTCGTTGGGAATCGCAGACTCACTCGCTGGCGCTTATCGCTTGTATTGGGGCCTGATGGCCGGAATCACGAGGGGCCCTTCACCGTTTGATTGACAGTTCAATAAATGAATGGTGCTTGTTCGAACAGTAGATTCTCTGGGTCGCAGTCTGATAGTCGTCGGGTGTTGCTGACATGATGTTCGTGAAGGTTTGAGGATTTCGATCGATCAATGGAAACCATGAGCTTTGCACCTGCACCATGATCCGATGTCCTTTTCGAAATCGATGATTGCGAGTCCGCAGGTTGACAGTGAACTGGTTCACCGCATTTGGCGTCAACGCCTCAGGACTGGCAAAACTGTTGTGGAATTTTCCTCGCAGTACATCGTCCGCGATCATCAGTTGATAGCCGCCCATTTCAGGTCTGTCCGGATAACTTTCCGGATAGACATCAATCAACTTCACCACCCAGTCCGAATCGGTACCTGAAGTTGATGCAAACAGGTGGGCGACAACACTTCCGACCAGTTCGACATCTTCGTTCAGCGGTTCGGTGACAAAGCTAATCACGTCCGGACGACCGTGCACAAATCGCTGGTCCTCAACTTTCCACAGTTTTCCGGCGCGCTGAAACCGTGGTTCATCGCTGCCTTTAAGGCCGCTCCAGAATCCCATGATTGGTCGTTTGGAGTATGGGACTGGCTTATTCGGATCAGACACGTACTCAACAAAGTCCGCTGTGCATTCCTTCGCCTTATCAAATGAAAGTGTCCCGTCAGCCTGCAGGTAAAGCTCCCGGGAACTCACCTGATCGGCCGGTGGCCACGACGAATACGTCTGCCACTGGTTTGATCCGGTTTGAAACATTGTGGCTTCGTCGAGATTTAAATCACCCTCGTCCTTCAGGTGATATGCAAAGAATGGAGCTTCGATGTTTCTCTGATAGTGAGCGACTGTGTCCGATCCGAATTGGTACGCGCCCAGATTCTCCCGCGGCCCCCGCGACCACTGCCCGTGCGCCCAGGGACCAACCACGATGTGATTAATGTTTCTGGTGTCCAGCAGCTCCAGCTTGTCATAAATATCCAGTGCGCCGCCCAGGTT
>JBDONA010000204.1:0-2660 GCA_039831575.1 Fuerstiella sp.
TCTATTCGGTCCACACGCCGCTGATGGGACGTCCTGATCTGGTGGATAAATACAAGAAGAAAGCCGCAGCCATTGCCGGCGAAGAGTTTGCAGATGAAGAACAGATCTTCGGCGACAAGCCGCGCAGAGTCCGGATTCTGCAGAAGCACGCTGTGTATGCGGCGATGGTTGAGGCCATGGACCAGGCCGTCGGCAAAGTCCTGCAACAACTGGAGGACTCGGGAGTCGCAGATAACACCGTTGTGCTGCTGACGTCAGACAATGGAGGACTTTCCACTTCCGAAGGCTCACCCACCAGCAACCTGCCGCTGCGAGGCGGTAAGGGCTGGGTCTACGAAGGTGGTATTCGCGAGCCATGGATCGTGAGATATCCGGGCGTCACGAAGGCGGGCGCTGAATGTGCCGAACCGATCAGCTCGATCGACCTGTTCCCGACAATCGCGGCGGCAGCCGGAATCTCGGTCAATCATAAGATCGACGGCATCGACATCCGCCCGGCACTCAGGGGCGAAACACTGAATCGCGAATCGCTGTTTTGGCACTACCCGCATTACAGCAACCAGGGCGGCATCCCCGGCGGCGCCATTCGGGAAGGTGATTTCAAGCTGATTGAACGCTACGAAGACGGTCGCGTACACCTTTACAATCTGGCAGCCGATCTCGGCGAGAGCAACGACCTTGCCGAAGCAATGCCGGAACGAGTCAAGCAGATGCGTAATCGCCTGCATACGTGGTATCAGTCTGTCGACGCAAAGTTCCTGCAGGAGAAAGCCGGTCAGGTTCCCTGGCAGCCGGAATACCTCCGGTAACAGGACATCAACGGTTAGCCGGTCCCTCTGCGTATTCACAACCTGCGGGATCCTGAGCGCATAATGGACAAAACTATCAGCACACATCCGTACGAGTGGAATGATCAGACATGAAATCCTTTGGCCTTATTATCTGTGGCATCCTGCTGGCATCGTCTCACGTTGCCGCGGCAACAGCGCCCAACATCGTTTTCATCTTCGCCGACGACTGGGGCTGGGGTGATCTCAGTTGTCATGGGCATCCTTATGTGAAAACACCGAACATCGATCGGTTGGCCAGAGAAGGAACCGACTTCCATCGATTTACGGTCGCCAGCGGCGTGTGTTCGCCCAGTCGAACAGCCGTGATGACGGGACACTTCCCGGCGCGCTACAACATTGACGGACACTTTGCGTGGGTGCCCAGCAATGCGAAACGCAATATGCCGGACTGGCTGAGTCCCAAAGCTCCGCTGTTGCCGCGGTTTCTTCAGCACAGCGGATATGCCACGGCTCACTTTGGCAAGTGGCACTTGTCCAACAACATGATCCCCGACTCGCCTTTGCCGAGTGAGTATGGCTATGACACATATGGTGCCTTCAACTGCGCCGGAGAGCAGATGCCGGTGCACGAGGACTCGCGGCATGCCAACGCCTTCATTGAAAAAAGTCATCGCGACGGAAAACCATTCTTCGTCAACCTGTGGCTGCACGAGCCTCACACGCCATTCCACACCGTGCCAAAGTACCGCTGGCGTTTTCGCGAACTTGAAGAGCGCGACAATATCTATGCGTCGGTGTTGTCCCACGCTGACGATCGAATCGGCGAAGTTCTCGACACACTGGATCGTTTGAAAGTGACCGACAACACGCTGGTCATCTTCAGCTCGGATAATGGACCGGCGCGAGCCGCCAGGCCAACGGAACTCACGCTGTCGCACGACACCGCAACAGGTGCCGGTTACGGAATCGCCGCCGCACGAGGAATCACGGGAGGTCGGAAGGGCTACAAGAGTGCGTTGTTTGAAGGTGGCATCGGCGTTCCCTTCATTGCTCGCTGGCCGGGAAAAATCCCAGCCGGCAAGGTCGACAAAACTTCCCTGATTTCCGCAGTGGATCTGCTTCCGACCTTTTGCGAAGTGGCCAGCGTAAAGCTGCCGGAATCGTACGCACCTGATGGACTGAGCCAGGTTGCCGCACTGATGGGCGAGGGAAACTCCGAACGCCAGAAGCCACTTTTCTGGAAAATGAAATCCCGCTGGCCCAACAAAAACCAGCCATACCATTGGGTTTCCTGGGCCATCGTCGATCAAGACCGGAAGCTGATGACCAACTCAGATGCCAGCTACGTGGAACTCTTCGACATCGCCGCTGATCCCTACGAGAACAGCGATTTAAGGGAAGATGAACCAGAAACTGTTAGGCGATTGCTCGAAAAACTGTCTGAATGGAAGGCGACTCTTCCTGCAAAACCAAGTGGAAACGTTTTCTCCGACGAACGGTCGCCATAGAACCACTGGCAGGACTGGTGGTATGAGCAAGCCCCTGAATGGGGCCGCAATATAAGCTCGAATCGTCAGCGAGTGGGTCTGGTGCGTTTGAGAAACTCACTTGCTTGCGCTGCGAGCTTGTATCAAAAACGGCAAAGCCACATTCGAGCAGACACTCCCGACCATGACACAAAACTTATTCCTCATCGCCACAATCATTCTGGCATCGCGAAGCGCGGTGAACGCGACGGATATCAGGCCAAACATCATCTTTCTGTTTGCGGACGATCAACGCGCCGACACGATTGGAGCTCATGGGAATCCGCACATTCAAACTCCAAACCTGGACAAGCTGGCTGCCGGTGGCTTCAGTTTCCGCAGA
>JBDONA010000041.1:0-2657 GCA_039831575.1 Fuerstiella sp.
GCGAACTTTATCACCGTCGCTGGGGTGAGTCGCGGTGTTGTGGCCCGGCCACGGAAATCATCAACATCTGGCCAAGGGATCTCAGCGATCTGCATTGCCAGCTGTAATGCCGCATCGACATCTCCAGCGTCAATGTGAGCGATTATTATGTCCTGCGCGGCCTCCGTGGGTTGGTAGTATTCTAAAACCGCATCGTCTGGATGCTGTATTTTTACGAAAATCTGCCTCATTTCGGCAAGGGATTCCTTCGCGCGATACGGATCGTCATTTCGAACATAGGCAACGTACGATCTCGCCAAGGGCTGGAGTCGAATCGCATTTCCGATGTCCAAGATAATTTTCTTCGCTCTTTGTGGATCATCTCCGTCAGCGTACATCGCGGCAATCGCACTATGAGCTCGCAGCCGCCATTCTTCTTGTTGGTAACTTCGTATTCCGGGAACTTCCTCTAACAGGTCCAACAAGAGGAAGGCACCAGGTTCGTCTCGAAGGCGAACTTTGAGCAGAGCAGTGTCCCTAATCAATTCCGCCAAATTGTGTTTTCCAATCCCGTCATCCTTCCACGATGTCGCCAGCCGAAGTCCCTGAATTGCGAATTCGATTGGGTCACTGGCTTTGTCGAGATGAACCTCATCCCTTGCTGGCTCTTTGCCTTCGTGCTCGCGCGACTCTACTGATTCCCGATCCCTGGCAGGTGGCTGTATTGCTTTTGCATCAGCGCTTTCGCGTTTCAAGCCACTGCCAACCTTGACCGTCTTTGGGTGTCCATGATCCTGTTCAACTATGTCGCCGCCATCGCTTTCATGCTGGACGCTTGTTGCTGATTGAAGTTCCTTGTTGTCCGTATCGTCAAATTCGCTGCCAGCTCTTGGTGAGTCGCTTTGAAGAACGACGCGCAACTCGTCCTTGAATTGAAACGCGATTAGGCCCGCCAAAAAGACCCCCACTGTCGCCAAACCGACACGCAGTGATATTCGCTCTGCTGTAGACGCTCGCCTCCTCGCTGATCGACTGCCGCATCGCGATGAAGTGGAAACCACGACGGGAGGCACTGCCTCGCTACCTAGATCTCCACGCTCACTCTGGGGTGATCCTTCGTATTCGTCATGTGGGATGGCCCTGCCTCTTTCATCAAACAACCCCGTTACTCGCGAAGCTGGCACCCAGGATTTTGCCCTGTTCATTGAAACCGAAGTCTCGGGATGCACATCACCGGCAACGGCCGCGCCTCGCAGTTCGCGCCCAGTCAATGGTCCGACGACCCGACCGTCGGCGTGTTGAAAGAAAAACCGTTTCGACTTTGCCTTTTCACCAGATGGTACCGAGAGATTGGGCGCACTCTCGTCAGGGGTGTGGGATATCGACTCGTCGCGTAGTTCGGCCAAAGTGGATGCGGGAAACCACTTTCCTTGGGGAGTGTAGCCAAGCAGTGTGTCGGGCTTCACATTTCCAACACTGATAAAATTTCGCAAATCGTCAAGCGACATTGGGCCGAGAATATCGTCTCCGAGACGGAAGTAGTAGGTTCGCATGACGTCTCCCCACTGCCAGAATCGCCCGTTTCTACACCAGCCAAGTCAGTTGCAAATGGCATACCGCCGTACGGAAAGGCGAGGCCCTAACACAAACTCAGATTACCAGAAAGGCATTTCACATGCTCAAATTAAACTGCGGTGTCAGCCGCAAAACGTCTGACAACAACTACGGATCACTTGGTGCCAGTGCGCACTTCGAGGTCGCCGACGAACCGCGACCTCTGGCCGTTGTAGAATCGCCATTGTTCGTCTCATGGTAATTTGGCTATTTTGCAAACCGCAGCGTAACGCCCGTCCGCACCTGACTCTCGGAATAGGTGACTCGACTCCTTCCGATACCATCGGCGTCAATCAGAAGCACCTCGTCACCGTTGTTGTTCAGCGGCATGGTCGCTTCGGTCATCGTCACGACCAGCGACTTCCCCGGATCTACTTTGCCAGCAAGCGGGAACTGATTGCCTGCCCTGTCGATCAACTTCCAGCCTTGCAGATTTACCAGCTCATTCGTCGAATTCGCGATAGTAACCTGTTCGTTTCCGGCATCCGTACCTTGGGGATTGGGCAGCAGCGCAATGATCCGAACGCCGTTTGCCACGACCTTGATAGCGCTGATCGGCACGTCGGACTTTGCCCGCTTGGCGGCTCGCCAGTCCCAGGGAGCGACTGGCTTCTTATCGCTCCACAATCCTCGCTTGCTCTTCTTGGCGGCTGCTTCGAGTTTGCCAAGGCTCTCATCGTCTGAATACTTCCGATACCACCAAGCCAACCCTGACGCCACCAACTCACGATTTAGTTCTTTCCCGCCGGGCAGAATCACATGTGCCAGGGTCCGGTCGTATCTGTCTTTGCCGTTGGCTTTGATGGTTACTGTTTTGCCAAAGCACAGGTCAGATGTCTGCTTCTTCGCCTGTCGCCCGAATGCCTGAGAGAGTTCGGGACAATCGATGTCGAGCAATCGAATCACGACTTCCTCTTTGTCACGCAAGACGACTATCGAATCACCGTCTTTGACAGCAACGACTTTGCCTGTGAAGGTGTCCGTGTCGATAACAACGAATAGAAGCGGCAACAGAAGTAGGTGCATTGGTGTTCTCGATTTGTTATGGCTCTCTGCTCAGTCAT
>JBDONA010000427.1:0-2655 GCA_039831575.1 Fuerstiella sp.
GTGACGTTCACTTCAAGCCAGCAGGCTATCAACAGCTGGCAGAACAGGTTACCGCTGAAATCCGCGTCGTTCTTCCGCAGCAGGACAAATCTGCCGCGGTCAGCCGCGTCATGTTCGGCTCCTGCATTAAGCAGGACAGGCCGATGCCAATTCTTGAAACGATCGCCGACCAGAATCCCGAAGTGTTTATCTTCCTGGGTGACAACATCTACGGCGACACCGAAGACATGGATGTGCTGAAAGCCAAGTACGAAAAGCTGGGCAACGACACCGGTTTTCAACGGTTGCGCGCAGCATGCCCGACACTGGCAACGTGGGACGATCACGATTTTGGAGTTAACGATGGTGGCGCCGACTATCCGAAACGGAAACAATCAGAGCAGATCTTCGAAGACTTCTGGCTGGGCGAAACCGATGCCGATACATGCTCACGTCCAGGTGTTTATGACGTGCAGGTCTTCGGACCAGTGGGTCAGCGAGTGCAGGTGATCCTGCTGGACACTCGCTACTTTCGTTCCCCGCTTAAGCGCGGCGAAAAACGTGTCGGCGGGCCGTACATGCCCGATGACGATCCGTCAAAAACGATGCTGGGCGACGCACAATGGAAATGGCTTGAGACGCAACTTCGACAACCGGCGGACGTGCGAATTATCGCCAGCAGCATTCAATTCATTGCACAGGATGCCGGCCAGGAAACGTGGTCGAATCTGCCTCATGAACGCCAGAGAATGCTGGACCTGCTTGTCAAAACTAAAGCCAACGGTGTCATCTTCATCAGCGGCGATCGCCACTGGTCCGAATTGTCGGCCCTGGATCAAGGCACACCAAACCGTCTGCTGGACCTGACGTCCAGCAGCTTCAATCAGATTCACTCTCGGGGCACACCCACAGAAAATCGCTTTCGCAAACTTCCAAAGACATATCACAAAGAGAACTTTGGCGTGATCAACATCGCGTGGGAACAACCGACTCCGCAGGTCACGCTGGAGATCCGGGATCTCAAAGGTGACGTGCAGTTGTCGCACAAAGTGCGGCTGCCTTAGCGATTTGGTCGTTGCACATCCTTACCCTCCCGTCTTTACGGGAGGGTCGGACGCGGTAACGGCCGGAGAGGGCGACTGTCACGGTGAATTTTCGGCAGCCTCGTCGTCTTCATGCAAAGCCAATTCAACGGACATTTTCAGGTAATTCCTGTAGGCCTCATCAATCGCTGATTTTTCACCGGCGCTGCCGGAGTGAATCCAGATCGCGTATTTCAGTCGCAGATTTTCGCCGGGTTTGACGACAACCCGGCTGGTCTCACCTTTGTGCATAGCTTTGCGACCAAAGGGATTCGCCGCAACGAAGCCGTAGTCGCGCGCATGCATCCAGCTGTCGCGGAAGTTGTCCGGATGGCACATCAACGTCATGCCGATTTGTTTGCCATCGATGTCACCACTGTAATCGCACCATGCGGCAGACTGACTCCAGATCTTCTGTGCACCACTGCGGCCCCTGGCATCGCGAAGCATTCCACCCCGTATCTCACTGACCGGAGTCGCCACGCGAATGCCGATTCCCATCTCTTCCTGATCACCAAAATAGAATTCGTCGTCTGAAGTGAAAGTGGAGTCCCAAATCAGCAGATAGCCGCCCGGTTGTACGCTGACGGAACAGCGAAACAATTCTCGACAGACCACGGAATCGTCCGGTCGGAGGTAGTGTTTGAGTTCAACAAACGAACCAAGCCCGGCTCCGTCCTTTGGTGGCTGCTCAAATTTCACGTGCCGGATTCGAGCTTTGTTGCGCCAGAAGTCAGTACCGTCCAAGTCGCCGAATGCCATCCAGATGCCGGGATGCATGGTGTCGTGATCGGTCCGGTCCTGTCCTGGAACAGGCGGATGATTGCGACTGACCTGAGTACCACCGGGCGCCGTGACATGCGCGAAATAGGGCCTCGGAATCTTATCATCGTGATAGACGTACGACGTAATCGGCGTGTCCTTCACTTTGATAACAAGTGTACCGGGACCGTTGTGAAAGCTGACGCGGTCTGCCGAAGGTTGAGCGTTTGAGAGGGCGGCCGTCGCCGTCAGCAACAAAAAGGTGCATGACTGTAATCTCATGAAGATTTCCTGATGCGGGACGGCCCGCCGCCGACGCGGGCTGACGCCCGGAATTGATTGGGCCGTTTTTGTTCTAACGAGAACAGTTTACTTAGTGTCGTAGACGATACTGGCTCGTGGGAGTAACGAAACTGCTATCAAGCAGCGTTCTTCGCGGCCACAAGTCAGCGTGAAACGCTGTAACCTGCCCCCGTTGGCACGGACCAATGTCCACCGTCGCGATAGTTTCGTGTCAGCATTCCGCTCGCGGCCTGGTCGTTCGTAATCGTTTCCTGGCCCGGGTCGACCTGTAGAGAACGACCGGTTCGAACAGCGATGTTCGCCAGATGAATCAAAGCAGTGGAATCGTGGCCGATGGCGATATCTGCGGTTGGCTTTCGATCGTCCATGATCGCCTGCAGAAAATCGACCTGATGGTTTTTGGGAAGGGTCACAGGATGTTGCGGTTGCGGATTTGAGACGGGTTGGTTCGAGTCGTCCCACATCTGCAGCTTGCCTCGTTTGCTGACGAACAACATGCCTTTCGTTCCGTAAAACTCGACGCCAGTGT
>JBDONA010000023.1:0-2653 GCA_039831575.1 Fuerstiella sp.
CGCCGGGTTGCGGCAATACGTCGATCACATGACCGATGGCAAGCTGCTCATCATGCCGCATACAGGGTAGGAGGCTGCCACGACATGACTGACCAGAACCAAATCCCCGCCAACAAATCGTGGCCGCAGAGCCCGGCTTCGCCGGGTCACCTTCGATGTTTTTGCACAATTGTCACGTTTCCATACAATGAACTTGTTTTAGCGGCTCATAACCTCAGAGTGGAAACTCGCGATGAAGATGCCTTTTGACCGTGAAATAGATGAACTCTTCCAGATAAATTGAAACGGGCAACAATCAGAGAAGGGTGGATGGTCGACGGAACAGCCGGCGGTTCGTATCTAGTGTCTTGGTCGTGGAAATTCCAGTGTGATTGCTAGACACCGGCGCGTATTGGGTCGATAATTTAGCGGAGAATATTTTTTCGCGCCGCCAAATGGCTGCGCGAAGCGTTTACCATGCCAACCATCGAGAGCCGGGGCATTTGCCCATGCCCTCGAGACCCATCCAGGAAAGTTGAGATGAAAAAAGTTGTCTTCGCAACGATTGTTGGACTGTTGGCTTTTACCACCTTGCTTGGTGTAAACTTGGCCGAGAATGAGGTATCCAGAACCAACTCGACGCATATAACCAACGACACGAAGCGAACCGATACAGTTCGACCGCCTTTGGCCGTCGGTCACCCGACCTTTATCAGCCCGCACGCCTCGCCGATTGCAATTAGTCGCGGCACGGTCTTCGTGGCAAACACGCCGTCCGACACGCTGGATGTCATCGACGTTGAAAATCGGAAGATCCTTGCGCGAATCCCTGTTGGTATCGATCCGGTCAGCGTTGCAGTGCGACCGGACGGCAAAGAAGTCTGGGTCTCAAATCATGTTTCGGATTCGGTGAGTGTGATCGATTCTGATCCGGAGAGTCCGACATACCTGCAGATCCTCGCCACGGTGCAGCAACTCGACCCGGAGACCAGGGCAACTCGCTTCGATGAGCCCGTGGGGATTGCCTTCGCCAGCAATGACAAAGCGTACGTGGCATTGTCTTCGGAAAATACCATTGCCGTCATCGATGTTGCTACGCGCAAAGTAAGCAACAGATTGCCCATCACTGCACAGGACCCACGAGCGATCGCGGTCCGCGGCAACCGGTTGTACGTGCTTCCCTTCGAGTCCAACAACAAAACCCAGCTTTCGGGAGGCAACGCCGATCAAATCGATGGCGACTTGGTGACGTTTGACGCATGGGAACACTCGATCTACAACAACAACGTGTTGTCGCTGGGACACGTTACAGATATCGTTAAGCACCCCGATGTCCCCGATCGGGATCTCTATATTTTTGATACGAAGACCGACAAGCTGGTCGAAGTCGTCGATACGCTCGGCACGTTACTGTATGGACTCACCGTCGATTCAAAGGGGCGCGTGTTTATCGCTCAAACCGATGCCCGTAATCACATCAACGGTAGGGCCGGTAGCAAGAAACATGGTTTGGCGGAAATGCAAAATCGCGCCTTTTTGAATCAGATCACAAGCGTTGGATTCAAGGACGAAAAAGCGGAGGAACCAAAGTTTTTCGATCTCGAGCCATTGCCACCCAAACATCCGGAGCAAGGACAGGCTTTAGCAACGCCCTTCGCTATTCAGATCAGCGAAGACGACTCGACGTTGGTTGTCTCCGCGGCCGGATCGGACAAGCTCTTTACTGTCGACACAGCCAGCGGCGCGGTGCTGGGAGACATCACGGTCGGCGCAGTGCCGAGGGGAATCGCGCTCGAAAACTCAGAGCATGGTAAGGCGGACCGAGCCTGGGTACTCAATGCGGTGGCCAATACCGTTTCGGTGGTCGATGTGACCGACCCAGCCAGCTTGGAGGTTGTGGATTTTGTTCGCCTGGAGGATCCGACACATCCACAGGTCAAACTGGGACGCACATGGTTCAACGACGCCGACGCATCGACGACGGGAACCTTTTCCTGTGCAAGCTGCCACCCCGACGGGCATACAGACCAACTGCTTTGGGTATTGAAGACTCCAGTCGTCACGGGCGGAAATCAGATCATGCCCCGCTCAACGATGCCGATTCGCGGCCTGCGGGATACGGCCCCGTATCACTGGGACGGTATCCCTGGTGATCCGTATGGTGGCAACAACAGTGCTCATATCGCTGACTCGGTGTCGCCGAATAGCAGCGTTGATGACCCGGCTAGCACAACGCGGCATCTGATCGACGGTGGACTTGCCACCACCATGCACTTGGAGGGAGAGACGACGATCAACGATGAAGGCCAAGTAGGCAGGTTGTCGGCGGCGGAGCGCGACGACATGGCGATGTTTCTGCTCAGCGTACCCTATCCACCTGCTCAGAGGCGGGCGTATGACAACGTCGTTTCGCGACAGGCAGAAGAAGGATTCAAATTGTTTCATATCGATGGTGACCTAGACCCTAGCAAAGCCAGACCCAATGTCTGTGGAAACTGTCATCGGATGCCGTTTTTGGTGAGTACCAATACACCCGGAACCGGCATGGACGCTCCCACCTGGCGAGGCGCCTATGATCGTTTTCTGATTTTACCGCAGGGTCGACTAAACATTATCGATTTCGATTTCTACGCCAGCGTGGCCGAACGCGGTATCCCTGAGCGAAGTGTGTGGC
>JBDONA010001154.1:0-2650 GCA_039831575.1 Fuerstiella sp.
CATCTATCTGCCGGTTGACGATCCACTGGTTGAACTGCCGGATTTGTTTCTGAATCGTGAACTCGTCAGACGCGGTCTGGCCTGGCATTACAAAGAATACAGCGACGACAAGCGACTGGCAGACGATGAAGACGCAGCACGGTTGAAGAAGCTCGGTCTATGGGGCGGCAGTCACAAGCCGATTGCACCGTGGGACTGGCGGAAGTTGTCGAAGGAAGAACGGGATGAATATCGGTGAGGGTGCGATGAGGGGTGGCTCCTCAATCTGTGTTCTTCTTGCCCCATATCGGCTTCCCGAATCCTTGGGGATCGACCCCTGTCTTCCAGTACAGCACCAACGCAGACCCTGTGCCGATCAGCAAGACTGTCAGCCCCTCCCCGTCCCAACCATTGGTCCACAAGGCTACCGAAAGACGGTTGCCTCACCGACGTTCATGGCACTGGCGATTTCTTTGACCTTCAGGCCCTTTTCTCTCAGAGCTTTGGCTCGCTCTGGTTTAGCTTTTGTGGTTCCCTGCTTGCGGCCTGCGTAGATGCCTCGCTCTTTGGCAGCGGCAATGCCTGCGGCTTGGCGTTCCTTTCGAACCTCCTGCTCCATCTCGGCAATTCCGAGTAGGACGGCGGCCAGCATTCTGCCGACGGCTCCGTTGAAGTCAATCTGCTGGGTAACGGAGACGACTCGAAGACCGCGTTCGCACCAATCGCTCAGGGTGTTGATACCGTCACGGAGATTTCGGCTAAGTCGGTCGAGCTTCCAGACTACGACCGTGTTGACCTTCCCGGCAAAGATGTCCGTCTGCAGCCGTTCAAATTCAGGGCGATTCAAATCGTTGCCGGATGCCTTGTCGATGTACCAGCGGACTTTGACGTCCGATCCGCCGTTGCCGTTTAGCCAACTCTGAATTTCACGCTTCTGACCCGCAGTGTTTTGACCGAACGTACTGACGCGAATATAGATACCGTGCATAGCTTGCTCCGTCCGACAGGCTCGTTAGGCCGTCGAGGGAGAGGTATCCCTCGTGCTTGCTGAGGGTCTCGGCGGCATCATCCTCAATCGCCGTGAATTCATTGGATTCCACGGATATATAGACCAAGATTTGCTCAGCGATCTCTTTGGTCAGCACTTTCTCGTCGCTCATTATTATCTCCAAAGCTGCTGTTGTTTGTTTTGACGACCACTGATTATCGCCCCACCACCCTGCTTGATTGATCTGGGGGCGATAATCGGCGGCATGTGGCATGCTTTCGGGGTGACATGCCGGTAATGTAAACGTCGGACATCGCGAGCAGGAAAACACCACCGTTTTCAATTTTCCGTGTCGGGGATGGTGATCTGTGTCGTGGCGGTGGCAACGCGACATGTCAGTGTGTATCGTTTCGTACAACGAGCAATCGCTGATCCGTCAGCGCTGTAGAACAGATGCTGGGCGCCGGGAGTTCCCACGCAGAAGACGCGATCAAACCGTTCACTGTCGGTCTCTTGGGGAATTGTGGAGTCTCTTAATGAGTTTCGCACGAATCGCCGTTTGGTGTCTGATCTGCCTGTATCTCTGGCCTCAGGCTTCGTGGTGTGAAGACCGTTCAGCACAGACAGAGTCCAGGGCAAAGCTGCATCAGGTTTTCTCGGACGACTTCTCCAAAGACTCACTGTCTGACTATCAGACGAAAGGCGAACCCGCCTGGGAAACGGGGCTTCTGAGACTGCCGGAAGGGTCTTCCGTTTCGCGACCGGTTGAACTGGGATCGCGAGTCGTTGTCACGGCGGAGTTGCAGTTTCCCGTTTTGACAAAGGACGGCGAGCAGTCACGGACGATGCTGCGGATCGAACTGAACGGCGCGACGCCCTGCTTTGTCGCCTGGCAGCAAACCCGAAACGAGGGGAAGACCAGCAGCCGACTCTTCATCCTCGACATCGTGCCGAAAGACGGCAAATCCACGTTGAAGGTGGTTCGGAGTCTTGCTGTTGATGGCCCACTGGAGTTGGCCGCGTGGTCGGTCGACTACCACCACGGGTTTTTGCGAATCAGTCGGGCCAACGAGATCGTTCTGGCTGGCTACATAGAGAACGGCGCAGCAACGGTGGGTGGCATCAACTGGATTGCGTCCCTGTCTGAGATCGACCTGCGTCGTCTGGCGGTCGACGGATTGAACCCTCCTGCTCCGCTGACCGAGTCGCAGCAGAAGTCTGCTGCAGACGTGGTAAAAAAACAAAGGCAGGGCTTCCAACTGTATCGGCAGGGGAAGTTCGCCGAAGCGGCGGAACTGGGAGAAACCGTTCTGAGCATCCAGAAACGCGTGCTGGGCGTGGACCACCCGGACTACGCGAAGAGCCTCAACACCCTGGCCGTGCTGTACAAGTCACAGGGTGAGTACGCGAAGGCGGAACCGATGTACCTGGAAGCCCTCGACATCGTAAAACGCGTGCTGGGCGTGCACCACCCGCACTACGCGAACAACCTCAACAGCCTGGCCGTGCTGTACCATTCTCAAGGGGAGTCCGCTAAGGCGGAACCGCTGTTCCTAGAAGCCCGAGACATCAGGAAAAGTGTACTGGGCGTGGAGCATCCGTCCTACGCGACGAGCCTCAACAACCTGGCCGTGCTGTACAAGTCTCAGGGTGAGTCCGCGAAGGCGGAACCGCTGTATCTGG
>JBDONA010001000.1:0-11711 GCA_039831575.1 Fuerstiella sp.
TGGGATCCGCGATCGGTTCGATCAACCAGTCCTACTGCTACTCACTTGCCAACGGCGAGAAGGGGCATGTGGTTGGCAGCGGATTCACGGACTATCAGGATGAATGTGACAACAGCTGTGACATCAGCTGTGACTCACCGCCACGCGGTGAAAAACGCTCAAACAACCGCTAAGACGTCGGGATTCGAGTTGAAGGGGCGAAGCCATCACGCCGCCCCGTGAATTAAGCTGCGGGGCGGCCGCTGTGAAACACATGCCCGCTGCAGATCAAAACATTCGATGATGCGAGCAGGACGGACGTCTTCCTGAAGATTCAGTTCAAGACAGGCGCCCTGGACAGATTCGTTCTTCCGGCTGGCCTTCGGTTTTCTCTCAGCATCGCACGCTCAGTGGGGATACTCAGCGGCAGAAACAGGTTGCGCAGACCATGTGCTGCTGGCAACTGAGCTGCCGTCCATTCCGCACGGCATGAGCCGCGATCGCGCAAATCGACTGCTGAGTCTGTTTGGTCAATTCGTCAGCCCGCTATGGCTGGACGCGTGGCCTCACAGCGTCGCGATGCTTTCTTATTAGCTGTATTTCATGCAGGGAGTTTCTTCTCATGTCAAAATATCCGTCTCGATTGAACAAGGGTTTTACGCTGATTGAACTATTGGTGGTAATTGCCATTATCGCCATCCTTGTCGCCCTGCTTCTTCCCGCCGTCCAGCAGGCACGCGAAGCTGCTCGGCGCACGCAATGCCGCAACAATCTCAAGCAGATCGGCTTGGCGCTACACAACTACCACGACATCTACAGCACGTTTCCTCCCGGTTACACAGCTCGAAACGTAAGCCGGACAGATCCGGTGATGGCGGAAACCGGACAGGGATATGCGTGGTCCTTTGCCATCCTGCCGCAGATTGATCAGTCCAACCTGACAGGTCAGATCGATACCAACCTCAACGCACATGATCCAGATAACCTTTCTATTGCGTCCCGCACAACGCTGAACGCTTTTCTGTGTCCCACTGATCCGGCACCGACGGTCTTTGACGTCACTGAAGGCGCCGGCACGACGTATACCCTGCCAACTTCCAATTATGTAGGTATTCTGGGCTACGGTAGTGTGACGCTGAACGCCGGTGACGGCACGGGAGTCTTTTTCCGCAACAGCCGTGTCAAGTTTCGTGACATCACCGATGGAACGTCCAATACGATCTGCGTCGGTGAACGACGACACGAACACAATTTCGCGGCCCCAGCGCCGGCCGTCGCAAGTCATAGCACCTGGTACGCGGCCATTCCGGGTGTCCGTCGAAACGCCGGGATGATGATGATGCCGGCGATGACTGAGGGGGCTGGCTCTCTGGTGATTGGACACGTCGGACAGCCAGCGATGATGGGCATGATGGCCATGCAGTCGACGCCAAATCAAACGAATCACATCGTCCACTTCAGCAGTCAGCACACAGGCGGCGTGCAATTCCTGCTGTGTGACGGCTCGGTTCAGTTTCTCAGTCAGAACATCGACTACGGCCTGTTTCGCAACCTTGGTGAGCGGGCAGACGGCAACATTATCGGAGAGTTTTGAGTCAAGGCGAGCAGGCATGACGGGCATCGCGGTGCAGGACTTCTGGACTCGTCCAGCCGCGTTCCCCGCCGGGCGGGGCTTACTGCCGTTCGAAACCCGTTGTGTTGTCGATTCGAATAAACCGGAAAACCCTTCGTTTTCTGTATTCCGAATTCTTCGCGGTCCGTCCGGCCGAGTGACTCTGGCGGCGCGAGTGAAGTCTCTGGACGAGAGGGTGCTCCGTGATGCCGTTTTGCAACATTCTGTAATTCCAGCAGCGAATCCGACAGTCCGTGATCCGGCCTCAGCCTGCGTGGACTCGTCATTCAGGGGAACCGGGGCAGCGTAGTTCACCGTTTATTTTCCTCTGCGGTTAGTTTTTTGGGTTTCCACAAACATTCCGCTGCGGTTCGACGTAACCCCGTTATGCAGCGGCAGCCCCGTGTTTCGCTGCGTTTACGGTTATTCGATGGCTTTAGACCGCCCACGGCAGTTTGTTCGGAGCTACCACTCCATGACTGACAGCCAACTTTTCCTTACTTGATGCGTCGTGCCGGCCCGCAGCCCACTTTGCACTTTGTATTGCCAGAACCACCCCGGATTCGCTGACGAAAAACGAAAACATGCAGACTCAGGACAACGTAATCGAAATCCGAAACCTATCGAAGGTTTACCGCGATTTCTGGGGCAGAAAGAAGGTTCAGGCCGTAAAGAGCTTGAGCCTTGATGTTAAACGGGGCGAAGTTTTCGGCTTATTGGGACCAAACGGTTCAGGCAAGACGACGACTATTAAAATGCTGCTGGGATTGCTGTTCCCGACGTCGGGCGAAATGAAGATCCTGGGCAAGAAGGCCTCAGACGTCGAAAAGAACGAACGCATCGGATATCTGCCGGAAGAATCATATCTGTACCGCTTTCTGAACGCGGACGAGACGATGGACTTCTACGGACGGCTGTTCAATATCACCTCCGCTGAACGCGTTCAGCGCGCTGATGAACTTATCAAGATGGTTGGACTCGACGGTGCTCGACGCAGGCAACTGAAAGAGTACTCCAAAGGCATGACGCGCCGCATCGGATTGGCTCAGGCGTTGATCAACAACCCGGATCTGGTGATTCTGGACGAACCAACAAGTGGTCTGGATCCCATTGGTACTCGGGAAATGAAGGATCTGATCCTGAGACTGAAAGATGAAGGAAAGACGGTCGTTTTGTGCAGCCATCAGTTGGCGGATGTGCAGGACGTCAGTGATCGAATTGCCGTGTTATTTCAGGGCGAACTGAAGGTCCTGGGAGAAGTTGATCAGTTACTGGAACTACGCGAAGAAACGGAAATCCGAACGGGGAACCTCAGCGACGAAGCAATCGCGGAAGTCCGGCAGGTTCTGGAAAAACACGGCATGAAGGAGAGCGTGATTCAGAGGCCTCGAGCGGACCTGGAAGAGCTATTCCTGAAAACTGTACGCGAAAGTGGCGAACGGCCAGGGCGAAGATTTACGGCCGAAGAAATGGCGGCAACCCAGCCGGCCACTGCTGAGTCTGCGAAAGATTCTGCCGACTCCTGAGAAACGCCTGCTTCCCTGTTTTCGCTTTCTGACTTCAATATTTGCGGACTGAATCATGGATTTCGATCCACCCACATACAGCATTGCTTTTGGCGTGACGAGTTGGCTGAAACTCGTCGGGATCATCGGCGCGATTGCGATAGGCATTGCTGTCATCGCTGCATTTCTTCGCAACGGCGCAGGCGGAGGCAAGGCATTCGCTTCGGGCTTCGTCAGCTTTGTTAAGGACTTGCTCGCTGTGTCTCCACGTCGAGTCATCGCATTGGCTCGGCTGACATTGATAGAAGCACTGCGGCGAAAGGCTCTCCTGGTTTTCGTGGTATTCGCAATCATGTTGATGTTCGGCGGATGGTTTCTGACAGACAGTAACGACCGAGAGGATCTGCAGGTCAGCGTTCACATTACGTTCATGCTGACGACAATTTCCTGGCTCATTCTGCCGGTGGTGATGTTTCTGAGTTGCTGGAGCCTGCCGGAAGACATTCGCATTCGTTCGCTGCACACCGTTGTGACAAAACCCGTACGGCGAGTCGAAGTGGTCATGGGGCGGATCCTTGGGTTTTCCACGATGGCGTCAGCAATTCTGCTGTTGATGGGTGTTGTTGGGTACATCTGGATTCAGCGCCAGGTGCCACCGCCCGAAAACTCAGACGACCCAGGTCGCCTGACATGTCGTGTTCCCTCGTATGGCCACCTGTTCTTTCTTGATCGCCAGAGTCTGCCGAAGAACGTGGGCATTAATGTTGGCGATCCGTGGATGTATCGATCATTCGTCGAGGGCAACACTCGTGCTCGAGCCGTTTGGGTCTTCAGCAATGTCACGCCCGAAAGAATGGGCGACCAGCTGAATCTGGAATCGCGATTCGAAGCATTTCGCACAGTTAAAGGGTCCGAAGACACGATCAATGAAGGAATTGAGGCCCAGTACACGCTGGTCCGAAATATGCGTGAGGATGCGTTCGCTTCGTTTGGCGTAGGTGCCAGTTTCCGTCCGGCCGCGGCATCCATGCGAGAGGGCAATTTTCAGAATGCCGCCGACCTTCTGAGCGACGCGGCCGCGCGAATGGGCTCATCGCAAAGTGACTTTCCACCGGTGGACTGCCACCAGGTGTCATTCGCATGCCAACAGGTTGAATATGTCCTGACGGAACTGGGCGATGAATTCAAGGACGTTGTTGATGCCTTTGTGGCCTTTGGGCAGATGGCTAATGAAGTCGAGTCCGGCAAGGATGCGTCCTATCAGAATCTGTCAACGGCCTGCGAAACATTGGCTGAAGTGCTGAGAAAACGCGGCCAGGACCTGATGGAGTCCATGCCACGGATAGAAGTTCCGCTGGAATCGTTCCGCGTCTCGGAATTCCACGAAGGCGACAACGTTAATGCCTATCCGCGAAAACTGTCTTATGCAGCGGACTACGAAGCAACCGCGCGTTTTCTGGCAGAAGTGACCTCTGAATGGAACGATCAGGGGACGCTGGTCGATGGTGCAGAACTTTCGCCTGACCTGGCTGATGGCCTTGCTGAGTCAGCCGGAATGTCTGCAGATAATGCAGATCTGTTCGTCGAGGTGTTACAGGAACAAATTGATGCAGAGGGCCTGGCGATCACTGACGGCAAACTGACAATCGCCGATGATTCTCGCTGGCTGCAATATTTCATGACGCTGGTCCGTGAGGAAAAACTGATTTCTCGTGATCCGGCAGGATGGGTTCTGGAAGCCGATCTGTTTGACGATCTTGCGTCCAATGGCATGCTTCGTATTGATGTCGCCTGCCTGAATCACCAGATGTTTCTTGGCATGGCTCGACCGGATCTGTTCATTCGACTGAGGGACAATTCCTTCCTGCAGGGATACAGCAAAGCGTTGCTGAATATCGGGCTGATGCTCTCTCTTGTCATCGTGCTGGGCGTAACCGCCAGCTGCGTCGTAAAGGGACCAGTTTCGTTCTTCTTTACCCTTGCCGTTTTTGTGATCGGTCAGTTCTTTCATGACCTGATGCTCCGTATTGTCGGTGGAGCGGAAGAAGGAGGAGGACTGGTTGAATCAGCCATGTTGATCTATCAACACAGAAACCCCAGTACGGGGCTTGATGCCAGCGAAAATACTCAGCAAGTGATCGCAACACTGGACAGCGGCGTCGTCGGTATTCTGGACCTGGCAAGCAACATCATTCCCGACTTCAGCATTTTCAGTGATTCGGCAGCCTACATCGAAAACGGCTTTGACGTCCCGTGGAATTCGTCCGTGTTGCCGGCTATTCTGACGTTCGTCGGGTTCCTTATTCCATGCATCATTATTGGTGCGGCGTGCCTCAAGTTTCGTGAGTTGGAATCGAAATGAACAACCTTACATCAAGACAACGAAAGCTGGTTTATGCCGGGTGTATTGTCTTTCTGCTGATCCCCATCGTCTATCTTGGGGCACCCACGTCCGAAGATGTTCTGCCAGGAACAAAGATGGCTGTGTCCGGCGGACTGCTGGCTCAGATGCGCGTCGAACACGACCTGGGCGAAAGTACTCTCGGAGAAATTGATCCGTCCAGTGCTGCCATGAATCTCGTCCTGCTGGGTCTCAGAGGTCCGGCTGCCTGCATCCTGCATCTGCAGGCCCTCGAATACCAGGAAAAGAAAAACTGGGGAAAACTGAAGACCACCGTTGACTCCATCATCAAACTGCAGCCTCACTATGTTGAGATCTGGAAGTTTCAGGGTTGGAATCTGGCCTTCAACGTTTCACGTGAGTGGGACAAGGTGGCAGACCGTTTCTATTGGGTGAAGGAAGGCATCAAGTTTCTGCAGCTGGGAACAAACCGGAATCAGACGACGACGATTCTGTTCCACAATGTCGGCGACTTCATGGGCCGCAAGTTCGGCAACTCTGACGAGAAGAAATTCTTCCGCAGGTTCTTCATCGATGACCCGGACAACAAACGCTTTCCTGATGGTTCGTCTGACCCGGAACTGAACCCCCAGGGCAAAGATAACTATCTGGTTGCCAAGGATTGGTTTGACATTTCCAACGACAAGGATGCAAATGGTTATCCCGTCAAGGGAATGACGCACGTGTTCTTTCGGCAGGCACCTTCACGGGCGTTGTTTGACTATGTCTCGGCTAAGCAGCATGACTATGCCGCCGACATGAAGGAAAAGAGTGAGGGTCCGGACCGACGTGGCCTGGCGGAAGAGGATCGACAGGCACGGGAAGATGACGACCGACGTATCTGGGAACAACAGAACCGAAGCGGATGGGACGATGCCTACGCAGAATGGACCGACGTGTACGGAAACGACATTTTTCTTGGTCTGAACGACGTCAAATACAAGCTGAACTGCTCAGCCGACGAGCTGACAGCGCTGGCCAGAGAAAACGGAGTCACACTCGCGGTTCAACGCAAGGTGTGGGAGCAAAACGTCAAGATGGTCAATTATCGCTTTTGGCAGAACCTTGCCGACTGCGAACGCGATTCTCTGGCCGTTGCGGCACACAGAGCCATCGCAGACGGCAAAGTGGCGTATTCAAGGGGAGAGATTTCCGACGCAGAAGACAGGCAGGGAACCCTGCAGCCATCCCCGGCGGAACTACGATTTGCTGACGGGCTGAATAAAATGGCTCAGCTTCTGGCGAAGTACCCGACACTTGCCTACCACGATGCTTACATTGACGAGATTCTACTGGCCGCTCATTACTGGAAAACGGTGCAACAGTATAACAACAAACAGCCTCCGGAAGATTTCCCTCTGAAGCAGTTTGTAATAATGCACGCGGCTCGCCAGCCCGACATTGAGCGGGACTTCATGCTTGAAAATCGCAGCAGTTTTTAGCTTCATTGGTGTCAAGGAATGTCCCGTCGCGTGGCATGATCGCCCGCTGCGAATCAGATATTCAACACCAAACTTTCCAAACGACCTGTCGGAGTCACTCTCTTGTTTGCGGGCCCCATCTTTGCTCGAGAAGCCCTGACTGCTCCGCGCCGACTGAGTCACTATCTGCTGCGGTCAGGCTATGTCGCGTGCCTGCTGGTACTGATGTACACCATTCGTCAGGCGACGATCGGATTTCAGGACACAAAATTTTCCGGCGATATCGCTGCGTACAGCAGCCTTGTGTTCAGCGTCTTTGCATTGCTGCAGCTGACACTGGGGATGTTTTTTGCAACGTTGTTTACCGCCGCAAACATCGCCCAGGAAAAAGATCGTCGCACACTGATTCTGTTGCTGATGACCGACATGCGCAGTCGGGAACTGGCGCTCGGAAAACTGCTGGCCAGCCTGTTGGTCGTCGGTGTGCTGTTGGCCGCTTCACTGCCTGTATTCTGTGTGCTGCAACTGCTGGGCGGAGTCAGCTGGCCACAGATCCTGTGGGCCGAAGCAATTATTGCGGCGACCACTCTGGCCAGCGGCTCATGGGGCTGCATGGTGGCCTACTGGCGGGAAAAAACTTTTCAAACGCTGGCGATCAGCGTACTGGGCGTGGTCCTGTTTGTGGCGTCTGTCGAAGGCGTCATCGCCCTTTTTGGCAGTCAATCAACTGTTGGATTCTGGCTGGGACAATTATCACCATTCAGATCGTTATTCAACGTTCTGAATCCGCTGACCGGGCTGGACCACGGAGTCGCCCAGGTGTCGGCGTTGAAGTCTGTATCGTTGTTGACTGGTCTGGCCGCAGCCCTCAGTCTCTACACCATTGCGAAGCTTCGCGTTTGGAACCCCTCACAACAACTCAGGCAGAACGTACTGGAGGACGAGTCGCAGCCAGGTGCCGTCGCGTCTGACAGTGTCGAGACAACTGTGTCCACTGACAAAAAACGCAAGCATCACCGTGCGGTCTGGAACAACCCCGTCACGTGGAAAGAAATTGCCACGCGCGGTTACGGTCGAAAAATCGTGGTCATCAAACTGGCTTATGTCCTGCTGGCAGCATTGATCGGGTATTCGGTCATGACCTCGCAGACCGACGGCGCGTCACTCGTCCTTGGCATGATATCGCCTCCGGCAGCTGCATTCCTGGCCATTGGCGTCATCAGCCTGCTGCTGATCAATGCTCAGGCCGTGACGTCGATATCCACCGAACGCGACGACAACACTCTGGATATTCTGCTGGCGACGGATCTGCACGCCAGTGAATTCATGACCGGCAAGATTCTTGGTGCCTTGTGGAATACACGAGAGATGATTGCTGTGCCGATAATCCTGATGGCCGGAACGATGATCAACGGTGTCTCGCAGCAGTTGACCCCCGAAAACCTGATCTATCTTATTGTGGCGTATTTCTGTCTCTCACTGTTCGCCATTATGCTCGGACTGCATTCCGGACTGACCTACGACAATTCTCGCGCAGCTATCGGTAACAGCCTGGGCACGATGTTCTTTCTGTTTATCGGCATCTTTGTCTTCATGTTACTGCTGGTGGAAGCACGGTCGTCGTTCGCCATTCAGATGCAGAGTTTTATCGTGTTCATCGGACTGGGCAGTATCGGCCTGTACAGTTCTCTGACGCACAAGAATCCATCCAGTGCCCTGACGATGGCCGCTGTGATGTTGCCGTTTCTGACATTCTACGCCATCACGGATTTTCTGCTGGGTGGCACTCTGGGCGTGTGTTTCTGGATCTGCGTCGCCTACGGTTTTGCGACCATCGCGATGCTGGTTCCCGCGGTCAGCGACTTTGATGTCGCTCTGGGACGCACGACACACGACGCTGGCTGAGTTCGCCTGCAGGATGATGGTCACAGGTTGACTGTGGTAGGTGCGGTAGGCCGGATCCAGCAGCAAAGCGACGCCCCTTAATGGAACGAAGGACAGCGCGAACGTACGCTCACGGCAGGGTGGCCGGGGTTGGACTGAGCGAAGCGACGTAAACCCCGCTGCAGCCGCAGCACGCGTGACCACGCAGGTGTTATGAGTCACAGGGCAACTTGGTCCAATGTGCCAGCTGCGATCCGAATGCCTTTCGTTCTCGCAGTCCGCGTCAACCCGATTCCGGGGCTTCCTTCGCAGGCTCAGGCCTGCACTCGGCCACTCGTATTGTCGTGCTGGATCCGCATCAGGCCAGCCCTGCAACCTCCAGAGCCAGAGCATAAATCTGCTCGGTGTCCAACACCCGATCATTGGCTTCAAACAGGCTGGCGACGGCTTTCCGGTGGACCTTCATCTTGGTACCGCCCACCCCAATCGCTCCGTAACAAATCGTGCCGTGCTTTTCTGTGCCCTTGTCGGTGACGCTAATATCGGAGATGCCGGTCGGAGGCACGGCGTTCAAGTCGATGGCAACGGATAATCCATCCGTCGCTTCCAGCGAGCCCTCCGGAAGAAAGCACACTCCGGCGGCGCCGGCGGCCACGACCAGTTGTTGACCGGCGGACAGACTCTGGAACTCTTCCGCGGTCGCAGCACCGACCGGCGTCAATGTTCCCGTGTCGGTCTTTTCCCGGATGGCATCGCACGCGGCTGCCGCTCGGTCTTGTGACCGTGAGACCAATGTCACGGCGCTGCCTTCGGCCGCCAGCAACTGAGCCACTCGTTGACCGACCGGCCCGGTGCCACCCAATACAATGGCCGATGTATCGCCCAGCTGCAGATGCTTCTTCGCCGCCACGACCGCTGCGGCCGCTGTTGTGTTGCAGCCATTGGAATCCATCATCACGGAGACTCTCATCGGCCCGAAGAATGTCGAGCCGATCCTGCTGATCAGCGCTTCGCCTTCTGTCACGTTACTGCCGCCGACAAAGATGGCGGTATTTTTTAAATCGGCGGGACCGCGCGTAAAGATTGCTCCGTGGACAAGTCCAGTGATGTTGTCGGGCGAGATGCCACCGTAGCTGAAAAGTTCGTCGACTCCGGCGTCGACTGCGACAACGCGATCAAACGTGCTGGGGGCCAGGTCAGTATCAAATTGGATCAGGATCTTCTTCATCATCTTTATTCAGTTGCAGAACGTTCTCGGTTCTTTCGTCGCGTCTGCAGGGCACGGCGGTAGTCGGCAAAAACATGTTCGGCCAGCAACGTTGCTTCGGCCGCCAGTTCGTCGATGCGGTTGCGGAAAATGGCAAAGGCGCTTAATGACGGCACTGCGACGCCAAGTCCCAGCAAGGTCGTGATTAGTGCTCGGTAGATCCCCGGAGCCAGTTCCGATACCTGCGGATTCGCCTTTTGCTCGAACTCCAGAAACGCCTGAATCATGCCCCAGACCGTTCCCATCAGCCCCAGCATCGGTGCGATGGTAGCGATCACGGAGAGGTATTCAATGCGTCGAAACAGTCGCGCCGACTGCTCGGCTGCGGCATCTTCCATGGCTTTTTCTATAGCCGTGTAGCTGAGCCCTGTCTCTTCCAGACCCGCATGCAGCATCCGACTCAGAAAGCCCGGGTGTTCCTGGCAGAGTTGTTTCGCTTCGTCGATTTTTCCTTCGGAAAGGCAACGATGTACTTCTTCGGCCAGTCCCGGCGGGATCAGCGTGGAGTGACGAATATTCATCACGTGGTCGGCGATGAGTGCCACCATCACAAGGCTTAACAGAACGATCAGGTAACCCACCGACCCACCGGCACGGAGCATGTCATTGAGGCTGAGTCCATTGCCGGCCGCTTGCTGGACGACGACGTTGGCCGGTCCGTCCGGCTGAAATGCGACCGCGAACGGAGCATTGAAAAGGACAATGCCAACTGTTGACAGGGCGACAAACGTCAGCCACCGTGCAGTCGCAGTTGGTGTTGCTTTTTGTTTAAGAAAGGGTCTACCCGACATTTGCATGCGGCCTCTTCCATGGGACGACGCGGACCCGTTGAATGGTGATCTGTGACCCAACGTGGAGTCGCCACGCCGCTATCCTGGTCATTTGCGACAGAATGGTAGTAAAACCCGGCTTGCGCGCGAATCGGTGGTTCGGCACCGCAAATATATTTGGATACAATCAGACAGGGCCGGTGCCGCAGACAACGCATACGCTCGGCGTCGAGTTTTCGGCCTCGCTGGCCGATCATCCTGACTGAACAACATATTGTGGTGTGAACAGGCGTAAATAATTGCCGACGGGAATGTCTGCGGATAGCATCATTAGTCGGCGGACATCTCTGGTGAGTCTCATTCCTTTGGCAGGAGATACCTCAATGCAACAAATCCTTGTGACAACCACCTCAGCGCTCGTGCTGCTGCTGGCAACATCCCTGCAGGCAGACGAGCTTGAACCGCGTGAGAAAGCATTTTCGGAGCGGATGTCCAACGTAACTCTGGTTGGGGCATTCACTGTCGATGGCAAGACAGATGGTCCTCCCCGATCTGAACGCTATGAAATTAAGAGCGTGACCAAACTCGGGGGTAACCTGTGGACGTTTCTGACCCGTGTGAAATATGGCAAGATCGACACTAAGGTGCCGATCACCGTTCCGTTGGAATGGGCGGGCGACACACCGATGGTGTCATTGACAGACGCGACATTGCCCGGACTTGGTGCCGGGTTCTCCGCGCGAGTCATCTTTCACGACGGTCGCTATGCCGGCACATGGCAGCATGGACCCGTCGGCGGCCACATGTTCGGTCGGATAGAAAAGACAAAGCCAACCGCTGAGCCGGAGAAGTCGGCGGAATGACACGGCGAA
>JBDONA010000373.1:0-11687 GCA_039831575.1 Fuerstiella sp.
GGATCGTCAGTCTTGTCGGAAAGCCCGGTGTCATCGGTCGTGCCGACAGTTTGGCGCGATCGCCCAGACATATTCCCACACTGGCTTCGCAGTTGCTGGCGGACACATGGGTCGTCCAGTCCCTCAATGATGCCCTTCGTCTGCAGAAGGAAGCAGGAGACCATTACAGGTTTATTACGCTGCAGGGAGAATTGATTGAAAAAGACAGTACGTTGTTCACGGGCAGTGTGCGCAGTGAATCTGCTGTGGTATCCCGCAAGAGTGAACTGCGGCGTTTGAAGAACGAACTGCATCGCATTGAACACCTTGTCTCCGAACGAGACATTCGGTTACAGAAGCTTGTCACTTTCATAGAATTGGCCGACGACGAACTGCAGACGGGTCGGGATAACGTTAATCGTTGTGCTGCGGAACTCAGGACGCACCAGCAGTCTGTGGCAGAATTGCAGCAGTCTCTGAACGCCGGTCAGGCCAATGACAGAAAGCTGACGGATCAACTGGGTTCGTTGAGTGCAGCCATTGCTGCGATTGAGGAACAGATTGTCGAAGGCGGCACCGAACAGGAAGCCGCGGAACACCAGTTCCATAAGCTGCAGGAACGGATTGAGGCGGCAGAACGTGATCTGGCGGAAGACCGTCGGCAGGTTGACGTTCTGGAGAAAGGCAGGACCGAAGCAGACCTGGAACTCACACGTTCAGAAGAGCGGTTGTTGGGGATTCGGGATGCGGTGGAACGACTGGAAGACGATCTGCAGCAACGCAGGCTTCAGCAGCAGGAAGCCGCTCGGCGTCTGAAGGTGGGCACAGAGCGGCTGGCCGAGCTAAACCTGAGCCAGCTGAACGTCAATGCGGAGATTTCGGAGCTACGGGTTTCTGATGATCAGCTGACAAACCGGATCATGGAGCGCAGCGATGCCCGCCAACTACTGCGGCAACATCGGCAGGATGCCACAGCTACTGAGCAGCAGGCTCGCACGACCTGCCGTCAGCACGAAACGATGTTTCATGACGCAGAGATGAAGATCAATGCGATCAATCATCAACTTCAGACCTCGGCCGAACGCATTCACGACGAGTTTCAAATCTCAGTTGAGGAGGCTGTTCAAGCCGGACGTTCGGCCATCGCAGTCTGGCTGACCGAACAGGCTCACGCGGCAGGTGGTGCACAAACAGGTCGTGCGACGAAGAGCAATGGCAACGAACAGGAGGATGTGACGTCCGACGATGTCGACGCCTCTGACGCAGCGGAGACAGACACTGAAGACCATGGGTTTGACGAACCGGTCGAAATCACCGTTGAGGACGCATCCGTTCAGCAGATTCTGCGCGATGACGAACGGTACGACACCCTGCGCACTTCTGTGGATGACCGCGTCGGACAGCTTCGAAGACAACTGAAGAAGATTGGTAACGTCGGTACGGAAAGCCTGGACAACCTGAACGAGCTGGAAAGTCGCTTTGGCCGACTGCACTCCCAGTTGAAGGACCTTGAAGCCGCTCGTGATACCCTGCGTGAAATGGTGCGGCAGATCAATGTCGAAAGTCGCCGAATGTTCAAGGAATCCTTTGAATGTATCCGCGGGCACTTTCGTGAGCTGTTCAGGCGACTGTTCGGCGGAGGCGAAGCGGACGTCATTCTGGAAGATCCCGAAGACGTGCTGGAATGTGCCATTGACGTCGTTGCACGGCCCCCCGGGAAGGAATTACGCAGCATTTCCCTGCTTAGCGGTGGAGAAAAGACAATGACCGCAGTCGCACTGCTGCTTTCGATCTTCAAAAGCCGACCGAGTCCGTTCTGCATACTGGACGAAGTTGATGCCGCTCTGGACGACGCCAATATCGGGCGCTTTGTCGGTTTGCTGAAAGATTTCCAGCAGAAGACGCAGTTCATCATGATTACCCATCGCAAGCCAACCATGGCAGTCACCGATGTTCTGTATGGTGTGACGATGGAGGAGTCCGGGATCTCAAAACGATTGGTTGTCCGATTTGAAGAGATCGACGAAAAGGGCAATTTCGTTCCGCGTCGGAGTGATCGCAACCGCGCAGCGTGACCAAATTTCGGTTTGATGTCGTTCCCGGCGCTCAGCCGTTGGTGTCCAATGACCAGCGGTTTTCGAGCTGAGCGGCGGCGGCCCGACCCTCGTGTCCTGCGAAATTGCAGCGCGCAGCGTGCCGCCCGGCAAAATTCCAAAGAAAAGTTTGCATCCGAATACAGCGTCGGTTTCGGGTAGGAAGACTGCGGTGACCTTGCCGATCTGGTCATCTGAGAACGATGGCAGGGACTGGATGGCGATAGATTGTGCCTGCAACTCCGTGAATGCGAGTTATGAAGAAGATAGGCAAGTCTTACAGCAGGTGGTTCTGTTCCAGGTGTTGCTTGTGGGTCAGACCGCAGCCTGTGCAGCGCTGTTAAGAAGCTTAAAGTCGGCGCTACCGGATTGACGAAAAACTTCTCAGGCGAATGTCACCTGTTGTGACAGTGAGCAACCCGATGCTCATTGTAGGGAGGCCAGGAACATGACCGGCTCGTTCGTCCAGGGGGGATAATCAGATTCGACCGTGCAGAATGGATTCTGTCCGTGTGGTTGCGCGTCTTTTAATTAAGTCGCGTGGTCCTCGATCTCTGATCTTCCTTCCGCCCCAATGTGTCATGTGATGACACAGGGTTGCCCGCACGCAGCTCAAATTGGACCCCTGTCACTTCCCCGACCCGTAATCTGATTGCGGTCACACGACGTTCTGATTCATCGGACTTGTTCCGGCAAATCATCCGCGGTTGGACAGTAGGGGGTGACGATTCGGTTTCTCAGGACGGGAAGCCGGGTTGTGAAGTGAGAATTGATTGGAGAGCCCGCCCATGAAAACGATCTTCACTACTGGACAGGTAGCTAAGATCTGTAAAGTTGCCCCGCGGACGGTCTCGAAGTGGTTCGACTCCGGACGACTTCGCGGCTATCGAATTCCTGGTTCACAGGATAGGCGTATTCCACGCGAACATTTGATTCGCTTCCTTAAGGAACATGGAATGCCCCTTGGTGAGTTGGAAGACGAAGCGATGGGTAAAATATTGTTGGTTGGATCAGACGTCGCGACTCGTTCGAGTCTTGACGAAATGATGGCCAATGATGACTTTAAGATCGAAGCTGCATCCAGTGGCTTTGAAGCCGGAATCCAGGCCGAGTCTGTTCACCCCGATTGCGTGGTGGTCGACTTTGTTATGGGCCGCGAAGAAGCTTTGATGATCGCACAGAATCTCAAGAAGAACGGTGAATACGAAGAAACCGTTCTGATTGGACTTCTGAGTGACGAAGACAATGCGTCCGGTTTCGACCGAACCGTCTTCAACGAAACGTTCCGAAAACCGTTCGACGCAGCGTTGCTGGCCGAACGAATTCGAACGCTCGTAAACCGCAGAAAGCAGCTGGCCTAGCCAGTTGATAAGGCAAGGCATCGTTCGCGGTGCTGACCCTGGAAATATGCCATCAAGAAGTTTGTTCTTTCGGGAATGAGCTTCTGGTGGCATTTTTTTGCGCGCTGGCCTGCACCCGCGCAGCCAACATCCGGGCACTGACGTAGCCGGCTCGCCAGTGTGCCGGAAACCCGGTCCAGTGCACGCCGGACCGGCACTCGTTGCCGCTGATCATTCAATCGTCGCTGCAGACCTGCTAGCATTCTGCGGTATGGGCTCGCCGGACGAATTGACTTCGTCGACGGCGACGCCAAACGACGTTCAACGCCCCGATCCTGAGTGGAAGTTCACCATGAATCGCTTGCTCACCCTTTCTCAATTGCTGCTGATCGGTACGGTTATTTCCGGACCTGTCCTGTCGGAAGACGCTATGCCGAAACATATTCGATCGATCGAAGGAATTACCGAATACGAACTGGACAACGGACTGCAGGTGCTGTTGCTTCCAGACACCTCGCGGCCGACCGTTACAGTGAATCTGACTGTGTTTGTCGGTTCACGGCACGAAGGATATGGTGAAGCCGGCATGGCTCACTTGCTGGAGCACATGGTTTTCAAAGGCACGCCGGACCATCCCGAAATTCCGAAAGTGATGAAGGAACGCGGAGCGCGATTCAATGGAACAACATCGTTAGACCGCACCAATTACTATGAAACTCTGCCAGCCAGCGAGGAGAACCTGGAATTTGCCATTCATCTGGAATCCGACCGCATGGTTAACAGCTTCATCAGGGCCGAAGACCTCGCCAGTGAAATGACGGTCGTCCGCAACGAATTTGAACGTGGCGAAAACAGTCCGACGCGAGTCTTGATGCAGCGGATGATGGGAGCTGCGTTTGAATGGCATAATTACGGCAAGTCAACAATCGGCAACCGAGCTGACATTGAACGCGTTCCCATTGCCAATCTGAAAGCGTTCTACAAACGTTTCTACCAGCCGGACAATGCGATGCTGGTTGTCGCTGGAAAATTCTCTCGAGAGAAAGCTCTGCGACTGATTCAACAGTACTTCGGCGCCCTGCCGCGTCCGGAACGAGAACTCAACAAAACCTATACGGAAGAACCCGCTCAGGACGGCGAACGACTGGTGACGCTGCGTCGAGTCGGCGAAGTACCAACGGCAGGCGTGACCTATCACATTCCTTCCGGCGGACATCCTGATTATCCTGCCATCGACGTCCTTGCCACGATCATGGCCACGGAACCGTCGGGCCGGCTGTACGATACTCTCGTGAAAAAACGACAGGCGGCTTCCGTCTTTGGATACACCCGTGCCCTGCACGATCCGGGGATTGTGCTGTTCGCGGGTGAGGCAGCACAGGGCATTGATGGTGCCGACCTGCTGCAGGGAATGATCGACGTCGTGGAAGGCGCGGCCAAATCAGACTTTACCGAACAGGAAGTGGAACGAGCCAGACAGGAACTGCTGAAGCAGCGAGAACTGAGCGTGGCCGACTCACGAGGCATTGCCCTTCAACTGAGCGAATGGGCTGCTCAGGGCGATTGGCGTTTGTTTTTTCTGTACCGCGACCGTCTGGAGAAAGTAACTGTGGACGACGTGAGGCGAGTCGCAGCCGCGTATTTGATTCCGAGTAACCGCACAGCCGGCCTGTTTGAACCAACTGAAGGGCCGGAACGCGCCACTGTTCCGGCTACGCCTGACCTGGCGGAAATGATTGGCGAGTACAAAGGTCGTGAACAGATCGCGCAGGGTGAGGATTTTGATGTTGCGCCGATGGCGATCGAAAATCGCATTTTGCGTAGTACGCTGAATTCCGGGATCAAAGTTGCTCTGCTGCCAAAGAAAACCCGCGGAGAAACTGTCAACCTGCGACTGGTACTGCGGTATGGCAACCTGGAAGCATTGAAGGGCAAGGGGCCGGTCGCCGAGCTGATGCCCGCCATGCTGACCAAAGGCACCGAAAATATGTCGCGACAGGACATCAAGGATGCACTGGATAAATACCGTGCTCGGCTACAGGTTTCCGGTAGTCCAGGCGAAGTCCGAGTCTCGCTGCAGACTCTGCGCAGCAACCTGCTGCCGGTACTGGAGGTTATTAGCGAAGTGTTGCGAAAACCTGTATTCCCCGCAGAAGAACTGGAGCTGATCAAGGAGGCGCGACTCTCTTCTGCCGAACAACGACTGGTCGATCCAACCGCGATCGCATCGAATACGGTTCAGAAAAAAATCAGCGTCTACGAAGCAGACGACCCCCGTTTTATCGCAAGTCTGCCGGAAGAAGTCGAACGGATTAAAAGTGTGACGATCGAGCAGGTTAAAGACCTGTATTCAACACTGCTTTCCGGCCAGCATGGCGAACTGTCAATCGTGGGAGATTTTGACCCGGCAGATGCCGTTTCTGTGATTGACGCAATCACCGATGGTTGGCAGTCAGGGGCTGATTTTGAGCGTATTCCGAAGACTCCTGTGAACAACGAAAAAGGCGATCTTCAGAGAGTCAACACGCCGGGCAAGGCACAGGCAACTTACTTTGCCGCCATGACGTTGCCCATCGGCAACGATCACCCGGACTACGCAGCATTGACGCTGGGCAACTACATTCTTGGCGGTGGAGCACTGTCGTCACGGCTGGGTAACCGCGTTCGCCAGGACGAAGGCCTGTCGTATACGATTCAGTCCGCGTTTCAGGCGTCCGCCATCGATGAACGCAGCGTGTTCTACGTTTTTGCGATCGTCAACCCGGTCAATGCCGACAAACTTCACCGCGTCATCCGCGAAGAACTGGATAAGCTGTTGAAGGACGGCATTACCGAAGACGAACTCAGTGAACAGAAGGTCGGTCTTCTGCAGGGGCAGGAACTTTCCCGTACCAGCGACGGTTCGCTGGCGTCACTGATGGGAACGCACACTCAAACCGGTCGCACGATGCAGTTCACCGACGACTTTGAAAAGAAGCTCGGCGGGCTGACCGTGGACGATGTCAACGCCGCTTTGCGGAAGCACATCAAGCCGGACCGCCTGTACATCGTGATGGCTGGTGATTTTGAAGAGACGAAGGCCAAGTAATCATGAAAACAAAAGCATTGATCCTGTCGCTGAGCCTCCTTGCCGCCTCAACCTCACTCGCTCAGGACATCAACCTCGTGTATCCCCAGACAAAAACCGTGTCACAGGTCGACGACTTTCACGGCACCAAAGTCGATGACGTGTATCGCTGGCTGGAAGACGATGTCCGTGAATCCGAAGACGTCGCCGCATGGGTGGAGGCTCAGAACAAACTGACCTTCGACTATCTGAAAACGATTCCTGGTCGGGACAACATTGAAGAACGGATCACGGAACTCTGGAACTACGAAAAAATCAGTGCCCCGTCGATGGAAGGGGGGCGGTACTATTTCTTCCGCAACGATGGACTGCAGAATCAAAGCGTTCTGTACGTGCAGAAAACGCTGGACGACGAACCGCGAATTCTGATCGACCCGAACACGTGGTCCAAAGACGGTACCGTGGCGTTGTCGGGTTCAGAATTCAGCGACGACGGCATATATGGTGCGTACGGCATTCAGGACGGCGGTTCAGACTGGCGCACGTGGCGGATTATGGAAGTCGAATCCGGCAAACTGCTGGATGATGAACTGAAGTGGATCAAGTTCAGCAGCATCGCATGGACTCCGGACAGCAAGGGGTTCTTCTACTCTCGCTACGACGAACCAGAGGAAGGGGCCGAGTTTCAATCCCTCAACCTCAACCAAAGGGTGTTCTACCACCGCGTCGGAACGTCTCAATCAGCGGATGAGCTTGTTTATGAGCGGCCCGACAATCCGGAATGGGGCTTTGGGGCTGACGTGTCCGAAGACGGCAGGTATCTGGTGCTGACGGTCTGGAAGGGCACCGATGATCGCTATCGCGTTGTCGTCAAAGACCTGCAGACGCCGGGTGCAAAACCCTTCATGCTGATCGACAACTTCGATTACGAATACAGCTTTCTTGGTAACGAAGAATCAACGCTGCTGTTCCAGACCAACCTGAATGCTCCTCTGCGACGTGTTATCGCCATCGATCTGCATAAACCGCAGATGGACAACTGGACGGAAGTGGTGGCGGAAACCGAAAATACGCTCACCAGTGCCAGCATCGTCGGTGATATGATCGTCGGGCGCTACCTGAAGGACGCCAGAACTCAGGTGCGATGGTACGGCATGGACGGCAGGTTCGTTCGCGACGTCGACTTTCCGGGCATCGGTGCAGCGTCCGGCTTCGGCGGAAAGAAAGACCACAAAGAAACCTTCTACAGCTTCAGCAGTTTTGCAACTCCACCCAGCACGTATCGTTACGACATCGAAACCGGCGAAAGCACGTTGTTGCGTCGAGCCGACGTGAAATTCGATCCGGAAGATTATGACACCAAACAAATCTTTTTCAGCAGCAAAGACGGCACCAAAGTGCCGATGTTCATTTGCCACCGCAAGGGACTTGAACTGAACGGCACCAACCCGGTTCTGTTGTACGGCTACGGCGGGTTCAATATTTCGTTGCCGCCAACGTTCAGCGTCAGTCGCCTGGCATGGATGGAAATGGGCGGGGTCTTTGCGATGCCCAATCTGCGCGGCGGTGGCGAATATGGAGAGCCCTGGCACAAAGCCGGGACGAAACTTCAGAAGCAAAACGTCTTTGACGACTTCATCGCGGCAGCGGAATGGCTGATCGAAAACAAGTACACGTCATCAAAGAAACTGGCCATTCAGGGAGGCAGCAATGGCGGTCTTCTGGTTGGTGCCTGCATGACTCAGCGTCCGGACCTTTACGCGGCCTGTCTGCCTGCCGTGGGTGTCATGGACATGCTCAGGTTTCATCGGTTTACGGCTGGTCGCTTCTGGGTGGATGATTACGGCAGTGCCGACAACCCGGAGGAATTCAAAGCGCTGCTGGCCTATTCACCGTATCACAATCTGGAAGGCGGTGTTCAGTACCCGGCCACTCTGATCACCACCGCTGACACGGACGATCGAGTTGTCCCTGGTCACAGTTTCAAGTTCGCGGCCCAGTTGCAGGCGTGCCAGTCAGGCACGAATCCCACGCTGATCCGCATTGAAACACGAGCGGGCCACGGTTCCGGCAAACCTACCGCCAAGGTCATCGAAGAAGTCGCCGATCGTTGGGCGTTTCTGGTGAAGAATCTCGACATGCAATTGCCGGAATAACGGCCGCCCTGCTCTGCCGTTCCTGATACCAGCACGCAGCGCAAGCAAGTGGGTTTTACAAGCGCAGGAGACTCACTCGCTGGCGTTTCGAGCTTGTATAGCGGCCCCGTCCAGGGGGCCTTCTCACATCACCAGCGTTCCACGGGGCCGTTCGGTACCTTCACCAGTGCTGTAGGGACTGTCGATTCTCGCTCACCATGGCGCAGGCGAATTTCGTCCACGATCCGGGCGAATTCTGCCGTAGATTCGAAACGCCGTAACCGATCTTCCAGGTCTTCCGGAATGCCCAGTCGAGCTCCATACCACGCAGCGAATTTGCGAAACAGCTGACAGCTGTAGTCTCCGTGCTGCTGGGTCATGAGCTCAAAATGGTCGGACAGAAACGCGATCTGCTCGTCCGTCGTAGGTTCCCGGGGTTGCTGACCGATTTCCATATCGTTCAGCTTACGAAAAAGCCACGGATCAAGCATGGCCCCACGTCCGATGGCGACGGCAGCGCAGCCGGTTTCTTCCAGCATCGAAAACGCTTCTGCGGGCGTACACACGTCGCCGTTTGCGATCACCGGCATCGACTTAACAGCCGCTACTGTTTCCGCGATACCGCCCCGGTTGACTGACCCTTGAAATCCCTGATGTCGAGTTCGTCCATGCACGGTTACGGCCGCCACGCCAATCCGTTCAAAGGCGGCAGCGAGTTCCGGTGCTGTGAGGTTGTCGCTGTCCCAGCCAAGTCGTATTTTTACGGTGACTGGCAGTTTGACTGCATCGATGACTCGCCCCACCATCTCCGTGGCACCGGATGTGTCGCACATCAGGCGTGCTCCGCCGCCGGCTCCGTTGACCTTGGCCATGGGGCAACCCATGTTGATGTCGATGCCTTTGTAATCATGGTCTTCCAGCCAGCGGGCGGCGGCAACCAGATGCTCGATGACTCCGCTGAAAATCTGCACTGACAGCGGCCGGTCCTCAGGCGAAGTTTCGACCAGCTCCATAGACTTGCGCGTCTGTGAGACCAGCATCTGTGCCTGAACCAGGTCCGTGGTCGCCATTCCCAATCCGCCCAGCCGGCGGAGCATGACTCGAAACGCAAGATGGGTATATCCAGCCAATGGCGCCAGAAAAAAACGGCTGCTGAGTTTTCTGGAGCCAATCGTGACTTCACACGATGTTGCGGATGTCTTGTCAGAGATCGTTGTTTGTTCTTTCATTTCTCCAGCACGCCAAAGTCCCGCAGTGTGCGAGTGACTTCCATCATGGGCAGGCCGATCACGTTGGTGAAGCTGCCTTCGACCGCTTCAACTAACATCGAAGCGCGTCCCTGAATTCCATAGCCACCGGCTTTTCCAACGGATTCGTCGGTTGAGACGTACCAGTCTATAAGCCAGTCATCCAGAGTGCAGAACAGAACCTTTGTCTTGACGATCGATTCGCGGAATTGATCGCTCTTTGTAATTCGAAAACACGTCCAGACTTCGTGATACCGGCCGGAATAGTACTCGGCAAACCAGTGTCGCACCGTTTGCTGCCATGAATCAACGGGAGGTTTTCCTAACACGGTGGATTTTTGATCCGCATTCCAGGCCACGACAATGGTGTCGGCGCAGACGACGACGTTGGTTGTCTGAGAGGCGGATAACTGTTCACAGACATCTGCGTGCTTAAGTTCCACGATTTCTCGCAATTTGGCCTCAAATTGCTCCGCCGAGTGCAACCCGTCAAACCCCGGTTCATCGTCAGACGCCGGTGGCACGACGTTGAAATCAACGTCGCCCAGAACCGACTGCAGCAGCTCACAACGGCGGGGTGAACGAGAACCCAGAACAACAGACATCGACGATTTTCCCAGACACACAGGGACAGTTCAAACAGGCCGGCATGATAACATGCAGCAATCCGTTGACAGCAGCAAAGATTCCAAAAGAACAGGAAACCAACACGTGAAGTTTTTGACCAAAGAGTTGTGGGTGGAACTTCCTCAGCGACGAGCAATCCTGTCGATTCATGACGACGTCGAACAGCTTGTTCACGAGAGCGGCGTCCAGGAGGGACTGGTACTCGTCAACGCGATGCATATTACCGCCAGTGTTTTTATCAATGACAACGAGTCCGGACTGCACGCCGACTATGAACGTTGGCTGGAAGAACTCGTACCCTTTGACGCCGGCAGCGACCCCGCCAGCGGCGGTTACCTGCACAACCGGACCGGCGAAGACAACGCTGATGCTCATCACAAACGTCAGGTGATGGGTCGCGAAGTCGTTGTTGCCATTACCGACGGCAAACTCCACCTCGGCCCGTGGGAGCATATTTTCTATTATGAATTCGACGGTCGGCGTCGGAAACGCATACTCGTGAAGATTATCGGGGACTAGAGCAGCGTAGTTATTCTCGTAAGCCGTTCCGGCTTGTGAGTATTCCTGTTCTCAGGCCCGAACATGTCTTTCGATGCTGCGTATCAGGGTAATACAGTATAGAGCACTTTCCTGGCTTGCTTTGCTGGCCTGGTTTCATGTGTTTCGAAGCTCCCTGTCAAAGATTACGAGGTAGATTGGGGAACGCGGAATCCGGTATACGGAATTTGTGCAACGGAACAAGGCGACTGCCATTCTTCCTGGTGGCCAGCGCCGTTCGTGTGTGATTCACGTTGCCACGGGAGTTCCGTTGAACTGGCCTCATGATCCGTGTTGCAGGGCAGAGTCCGAAAATGTCGAATATACAAATGACGCGTTCTGAATGCCGCCCGCGGGGCGCGTGCTGGCCAGGGTCGCGACAACAAACAGAATCCTCTTTCCGCCACTGGTGCAGAAGTTCATGAAACGCGCGATTGGACTGATCATTGGTATCGTCGTCTCAGTGGTTTGCTTTGCGTATTCCATGCAAGGCACATCGGCGGATGACCTGCAGGCTGGTTTTCTGCAGGCCAATTATTTGACGCTGCCGTTAATGCTGGCGATGTTGTTTGGCTTCTATTGGCTGAAGGCCATGAGATGGTCATGGCTGCTGGCCCCGGTGGCGCCATTGACAACCCGTCAGCTGTTTCCGCCCCTCCTGA
>JBDONA010000354.1:0-2643 GCA_039831575.1 Fuerstiella sp.
CATGGGACTCAGCGGCGGTGTGTCACGGACACGACTGCAGCCGGACGCGTTCGATTCGGATCAGCTTTACGATCTGCCCGCCGATCCGGAAGAACGCAAAAACGTAGCGTCGAAACGAAAAAACAGCGACCAACTGTCGGAGATGAAGCGTTTCCTGATGCAGGAGCTTACGAAGTTCGATCGCCCGTTTGGTGAATTTGTTCCCGGTGGCGATGCTGTTCCGGCCAGCAAGCAAACGCACCTTGCCCCGCTGCTGAAAAAATTCGCAACCAACATGAAATAGTCGTCGATTCGATCCAGTTTTCAGGAACACACAATGATCTACCGTTTAATAATCCTCTTCGTTGTGGCCATGGTCTTCAGCGTGCCGGCGATGGCCCAGAAGAAGAAGCGGCCAGCTGTTAGTCAGGATGTTCTCGACGTCTATGAAGCGCATTCCTTCGAGGGTGTGTCCTATCGTCTCATGAAACCCATTGACCTTGGGAACAATGCGGACAAGGCATATCCATTGATCCTCTCTCTGCACGGCGCTGGTGGAAAGGGAAAGGACAATATTCGGAATCTGCGAAACTGGAATGGATATCTTGCCGACGAACAACTGCGGCGGAAACATCCCTGTTTTGTTGTGGCCCCGCAATCGGCCGGGTCGTGGCGTGTACAGGGCAGCGGCGATCATTTATCAGAAGATCACATCAAAGGCTTGTCACCGGCCTGGCGCAAGCTGGTCGCTCGCAAGCGGAAAGGCAACGCACAGCCGACAGCGGGAAACCTCGGCAAAGTCTTCAAGCTGCTCGACTCATTGACTGAGGAATTCAACATCGATCCGGATCGTATCTACGTACTGGGGCATTCGATGGGTGGCTTCGGTACCTGGACTGCTCTCGGCGAAGCACCGAGTCGCTTTGCGGCGGCAATACCGACAGCCGGAGGCTTGAAGCCGGTCTACGATGTGAAGACATTTTCGCATGTGCCGATCTGGACGTTTCACGGATCCGCCGACACGACTGTTTCACCTGATCTGACACGAGAAGCCTTTGAACGATTGAAAGCTGTCCAGGGCAACATCAAGTACACCGAATTGAATGCAGTTGGCCACGGGGCTAACAGCATTGGGCTTAATTTCACGGGCGACGATCCAGCCAAAGGGTATGTCACGAAGTACGGCAGCGATCAATGTGACAGGACAGAGGATATCTGGGACTGGCTGTTTGCGAAATCGAGGGTACAGCCACGTGAATCGCAGGGGTAATCAGAATAACAGTGAACCATTTGAGGCGTTGCCTCGACCGAAATTGAACTAACGCTCGGAAACGGTCTGTTGTCGCTCTGAATTGATGCGCACCGGACGAAGTGAAGACATGCCGTGAGTCAAAGTCGACCAGCATGATTCACTCTCCCTCCGGGAGAGTGACAATTCGTAGTTCATTTTCGTCTTGTTCCCACGCTCCGGCCAAGAGTCGCAAAATTACAAGAAACTCTGACGACACAGAATGGAAAAGGAATCATGACCAACGTAACCAGGCGGCAAATCCTGAAGGGGCTCGGCGTTTCCATTGCCCTTCCGTCCTTCGCGTCTCTGAGGGCCTCACCCATCGGGCCGACAGGCGGTGCTGTCAAACGCTTCGTCTGCGTCGCTCCCAACTACGGCATGAATCCGGCCGGGTTCTTTCCCACAGAAACGGGCGCGAACTACGAGATGCCGCGACTGCTGAAGTCGCTGGAACCGCATCGGCGAGACCTGACGATCTTTACCAATCTGGATCATCCCGGAGTCGGTGGCGGTCATGGGTGTTCCAATACGTTGCTCAACGGCGTCGAACTGAAAGACGTCAAAGACCGTCCGCAGCGTTTACATTCGCTGGACCAGGTTCTGGCTGAACACCTTGGCCAGAACACGCGGTTTCCGTCTCTACGGCTCGGCTCTGGCGGTTTCTCATGGTCTCGCGCTGGGATCACGTTGCCGACTGACGGCAATCCGACACAGGTGTTTTCCCGCTTGTTTGTGGATGATAACTCGAAAGTGAAGCAGCAAACAAAGAGGTTTCTTGATGAAGATGCCAGCATTCTGGATGTCGTGCGGCAGGATGCGAAACGTTTGAATTCTCGACTTGCCAAAGCGGATCAGGCCAAGCTGGATCAATATCTCACGTCCATTCGCGAAGTCGAAATCAAGCTGGCACGGCAGGCGGAGTGGATCAATATTGCCAAACCCAATGCTTCGGAAGATGTCATCCGCGGCGGCGACGATGACGAAACAATCGTCGATCTTGAGTACCCCTAC
Organism: Fuerstiella sp.; assembly: GCA_039831575.1. Classification (GTDB taxonomy): domain Bacteria; phylum Planctomycetota; class Planctomycetia; order Planctomycetales; family Planctomycetaceae; genus Fuerstiella. The sequence goes on from JBDONA010000354.1 coordinate 2,282, forward strand.
AACACCTCGGTGATGTACGACCTGATGGTTCTGGCTCTGCAGATGAATTCCACAAACGTGATCTGCTACGGACATCCGGGTGGCAATCGCATGTTTCCATTCGACGGAATCACGTTAGGGTATCACTCGCTGACGCACCATGGAAAGCGACCCGAATTGCTGAATGAGCTATCCATTATCGAATCGTTCTACGCAGCACAGTTCTCACGATTTCTGACGAAGCTGAAAGACACGCCCGATTCGGACGGCCAGTCCCTGCTGGATTCCACCATCGTGATGTTTGGCAGCGGCATGGGCAATGCCAGCGCACATTCCAGTCGGAATCTGCCGATCATGGTGGCCGGTGGTGGGTTCAAGAACGG
>JBDONA010000882.1:0-11673 GCA_039831575.1 Fuerstiella sp.
GAATCTAAGATCCTCATCCCTGAACAGGCATGCATATTGGCCCGTCGCGGATTTCATGTGTGAAGGTTACCTTTCTACCCTGATCGTCATGACCGGTACGCGAACTTGAGCAAAAACACAAATCTTTGATATTTCGCTCAAGTTACGAACGCAAAGCCTTGCAGCAGAAGCAGATCCGTCGACTGATAAATCCCCCAAACGGGGCGGGCACACCCTGGACACTTCGCTATTGGACGTGCGTTGTGCAACACCACTGACGACCTGCATGAATGCCGTTTGCCTGTCAAATGCCCACAGGATTCCGCGACATCGCCGTGCACTGCTTCGGCGCGTCGCGGTTTGTGGTTTCCGTCTGGTGCGTACGTGGGGCTGGACTGAGTTTGCGAAGTAAGCCCCGGGGGGGCACTCATACCCTGGGCCAATCCCGGCCAAAGTCTCCAACTTTACAACCATGCGTTACTGCACCCGACCTCAGAGCATCCGGTCGCCGCGCGTCGTTGCGAAAAACTGTTGGCGAAACACAATTGAAACGCTGGTCGCTTCATTCGACGAGGTGAATACTGGTCACACTCACCGATGTCGTGACCTACAAGAGGACACCGTTGCAACCTGCCCCTACGTCTCATCTCCTTCCTCTGGAAACGATCGAACACATGTGGCGACTAACGATTGTTCCGGCCCTGTTATTGTTCATCTCTGCTCCGTCGGTGCGTGGTGTTGAACGGCAAGTCCGCCACGTCGTTCTGGTGAGTGTCGACGGATTGTCTGCCAGTTATCTGACGGACCAGCGGGCGAACATGCCGAATCTTCGATCGATGGCGAAGCAGGGTGTATCTGCGGAAGGCATGGTCACCAGCTTTCCCAGTGTTACGTGGCCGTCGCATACATCGCTGATCACGGGTACGGTCCCGGCCCGACACGGCGTTATTGGGAATGCCGTTTGGAATCGCGAAACTCATCAGGAGGTGAAGTACATCGGTGACCCGGTGTTGACCAGGGACGAAGCTATCCGCGTGCCCACACTGTACGACGTCGCTCACGCTGCCGGCCTGTCAACGGCCAGCGTCATCTGGCCATGTTCGAACGGAGCGAAGACGCTGAACTGGATCATTCCCGATTCGAACAGGGCGGAAATCCATGCTCGCTATACAACACCTGGGTTCGTTGACGAACTGGCAGACGCGGGAATCGATATTTCCAAACTTGGCGAATGGGGCTGGGGAAAACAGCAGTCCACCAACAGAGACATTGTGTACACGCAGGTCACAAAGCACCTGTTGTCGCAGCACAAGGTTGAATTGATTCTGCTGCACCTGATCACGCCCGATGGCGTGGAGCACGGTTACGGTCCCAACACACCGGCCGCCTATCAAGCCGTGGGGGAAAGTGATGAACGTCTGGGTGAGATCTGGGACGCACTGCAACAGCCACCGTTTGCGGGGAACTCAACCATGTTTATCGTCTCCGATCACGGATTTGCGCCGTATGAGAAACTGATCCGGCCGAACGTCGTTCTGAAATCGCTGGGCCTGATCGGCACAGATGAACAAAACAAGGTCACAGAACGCAGTGCATGGTGTGTGGCGCAGGGAGGTTCGGCATTTATTTACGTTCTGGACGATGAACGGCGTGCCGAGATTACTGCCACGCTGATCCAGGAGCTCGCGGGCGTCGAAGGAGTACTGTCGGTGATGCGTCCGGCCGAATTCACACCGCTTGGTGTTCCTGATCCCGCCACGAATCCGGAAGCTCCGCACCTTGTGTTGACGACCGGACCGGGATACTCTTTCGACAACAGCGTGAAAGGCGATTCCGTTGTCGACGCTGGTAGACACAAAGGATCACATGGTCACGATCCACGACCGGATTATATGCATGCAACATTTGTCGCTGTCGGCAACGGCATAAAACCTGGAACGAAGCTTGAATTCATCAGGAATGTTGACGTCGCCCCCACGATTGCCCTTTTACTGGGTCTGAAAATGGACAGCGATGGACGGGTACTGACAGAAGCACTCACAATACGAGGCGCTCGATGAGCAAGGCGGCACTTTTGATCGCTGAGTCACTTTCCATCGAGTGCGCCGACGTGTGGGAGAAAGAACGGGACTACGAACTCGGAGAGTCCGGGTTTTATGGACAGGTCGAAACTGAGGGTGCATGGACGGTTGGCTACCAGCCACCCAAAATCATTCACGCGCCAACGATGGACTGAGGTTGCTGCAATGAATCCTGTCGTGTATGCCGTCGCAACGATGGACACAAAAGGGGACGAGTTGGCGTTCGTCGCGGAGTGCCTGAGGCACGCCGGCGTGCCGGTGAAAACGGTCGATGTGGGTACGCATTCCGACCCCACAGTCATCCCCGACGTCTCGCGCGAACGTGTGTTGGGTGACGGAACTTTACCTTCTGGCAATGATCGAGGTGCATGCGTCACGGCGATGGGCGAAGGGTTAGCGACATGGCTGCAGAATGAATGTTTGGCACATCGAGTTGCCGGCGTGATTGGGCTTGGAGGCAGTGGCGGCACTGCTTTGGTGACAGCTGCCATGCGTACCTTGCCGATCGGTCTTCCCAAGCTGATGGTTTCGACGATGGCCAGCGGCAACATGGCTCCGTATGTCGATTGCAGCGACATCACGATGATGTATTCCGTGGTGGACGTCGCGGGGCTGAATGTGGTTTCGGAAAAGATTTTCAGCAACGCCGCCCACGCGATGGCGGGAATGGTGTCGCACAATCTCGCTGCTGCGGAAACGCGGCCGGCCCTCGGCATGACCATGTTCGGCGTAACAACGCCCTGCGTCACGACCGTTCGTACAACGCTGGAGGCCAAAGGCTACGACTGTCTGGTGTTCCATGCCACAGGCAGTGGAGGACGAGCGATGGAGCAGTTGGTGCACTCCGGGTTCATCTGCGGCGTACTGGACGTCACGACGACGGAAGTCGCAGATGAAGTTGTGGGAGGAGTGCTGCCGGCCGGACCTGATCGCTTTGAGAAACTGCTGACCAGCGGTGTCCCTCTGGTGCTGAGTGTCGGCGCTCTGGACATGGTCAACTTTGGCGCCATCGAGACAGTGCCGGAGCAATTCCGCAAACGATTGCTGCACGTGCATAATGCTCAAGTCACCCTGATGCGAACCAATGAATTGGAAAACCGTGCGATCGCTCACTGGATCGCGGAAAAACTCAATCAGTCCACGGCACCGCTGACACTGCTGATACCCGAGGGGGGCGTGTCCATGCTGGACGCACCTGAGCAGCCGTTACACGACCCCGACGTAAATGCGGTACTCTTTGAAGAACTGGAACAGGAAATCCAGCAGACCAGCGAACGACAGGTGATTCGTCTGCCGCATCACATCAACGACCCCGAGTTTGCCGAGGCGCTGGTGAAGCAATTTGAAATACTATGTTCGGCCGACACTCAATGAAGTCTCACCACTTCCAGGACGCCTTGAACTGCCGCCCCGCACTCTCCGGAAAGAATCACTTATTCGATGGCTGAATTGAGAGACTCCATTCTGAAGCGGTTTCGCAGCAAGATCGCGGATGGTCTGCCGATCATCGGCGGCGGGGCGGGAACCGGTATCAGTGCAAAGTGCGAAGAAGCCGGCGGCATCGATCTGATTGTTATTTACAATTCAGGTCGGTACCGCATGGCTGGCCGCGGTTCTCTGGCCGGTTTAATGCCCTACGGCAATGCCAACGAAATTGTGAAACAGATGGCGCATGAAGTTCTGACGGCCGTCAGTCACACACCCGTTCTGGCCGGAGTCTGCGCGACCGATCCGTTTATGCTTCGTGACTCTTTCCTGCGTGAGCTGCGTGACATGGGATTTTCCGGCATCCAGAACTTTCCCACGGTCGGTCTGATTGACGGAACGTTCCGCGCGAATCTTGAGGAGACGGGGATGGGTTTTGCGCTGGAAGTGGACTGCATCGCGGCGGCCCACGAACTCGACCTGCTGACCACGCCGTACGCATTCGATGCAGAACAGGCCCGCGAACTCACGGCAGCCGGAGCGGACATCATCGTCGCTCATTTGGGACTCACCACCAGTGGGACGATCGGCGCAAACACGGCGTTGTCACTGGATGACTGCGTGCCCAAGGTCGGTGCGATTGCCGAAGCCGCCCGGAGCGTGAGAGAAGACGTGATGGTGTTATGCCACGGTGGCCCCATCGCCATGCCCGATGACGCGAAGTTCATGCTTGATCAACTGGATACGATCGACGGTTTCTACGGAGCCAGTTCCATGGAACGACTTCCGACGGAGATTGCTATGACTGCTCAGGTTGAAAAATTTGTGCAGCTGCGCCGTTAGTTGTTCGTAGAGAAAGGGTGGCCGGTGCCCAGAAGCGGAAGCGATATCGCTTCCGCAGGTCTAATCCCAGGGACCACACTTTTTGGAAGGTTCATCGAGGAGTTGATTGGTGCGATTAGCCGCGAAGCGGCGGCAGCATACAGCCCCCAGCGCCAGCTGGGGGATTTGGATTATTCATCATGGACGAGCCTCGAAGAGGCGACAGCAATTGATTATTTAACGGGTCTTTCTGTCGCCGCTTCGCGGCTAAATGATGTTGGGGGGACTAATCTGCGGGCTCACGCCCGCAGCTAAGTGCTGTCGCTGCTTCGCAGCTGATCGCAAGTCGCATTGACCCTGCCCACCACATTTCTCGAAGAACCTATTAGAAGAACGTTTTGTCTTGTTCCCAAGCTCCAGCCGGGTAACTCCTATCCTCGAAGCTCCGCTTCGCCGCGCGACGTCGACGTTCAAATGTCATTCGTCGAAGCAGAGCTTCGGGGATATGCGGTCCCAAACCGGAGTTTGGGACCGAAAAAAACTTTACCCTCCCGTCTTTACGGGAGGGTCATTGAACGTCGAGGTGCGAATGTATGGTTGCGGTTAGTGCAGACCCTCTCCGGGCCTGATAGCCCGACTCTCCCGGAGTGAGAGCGATATTTGCGATTTCCGGCCAGACGCCGAGTTCCGGGAGCAAGACGCCAAGTGACGTAGTGACTAAGCGTCACTCAATCAGCAGCAGCTGGCGTTGCTTTGGCCGACGGTTCAGAAAGCGGTCAAATTCGGCTGGCAGCAGCTTCATCAATTCGTCCGTGGTCAGCGAATGCAGATCCCATGTCAGGTCCAGCTGACTGAGAATATCTGCAAAACGTTTGGCGCTGCCGGGCCCCTTGCCGCTGCAGCCTCGCACGATGCGGTCTGTTTCTGCGTTGAAGTACAGCTGAGTGGCAACCCCGACGACGGCTTTGCACGTGACCAAAGATGGACGCGAAGCGATCTGGGCAAGCAACTCGCCCTGCTGATGTACCGGTCCGCATAACAGGGCTTTGGCGCGATCGGGATCGTCGCGATGGGCGCGGTAGATCTGGTACGGACCAGCCAGCAGGTGGCGGTAGGCTCGGCGAGTACTGTCGAGTTCCGCGATCCAGCGATAACGGTCACCGGGCGAACGTTCGCCGTGAACAACCGGGCACAATTCAGTGAACCAGAACAGACTCAGCCAGCACCAGAAGCCTTTGTCGATTCGAAGTGTCTCCGGGTCGCGCCGCAACAAACGAAACACGTGCTCTGCCACTTCCATGCGAGTGCTCACCTGAATCGGCTCAACGTGGATCTTCAGGTCGACGGCTTCTGACAGCCGTTTGTCGGTCAGCGCATAAGTTGGCACTCGAGAATTCGGATTCTCTTTCAGACGTTCAAGGAAATCCTCGAAACGTTCGATTCCGGCTTTTGTCAGTCTGCGGGCCAACATGGTCTTCTCTCCGATCTGCGGTCCGAACTACAGCGTTTCACGCTGACTTGTGGCCGCGAACAACGATTTTCCATAGCAGTTTCGTTACTCCCCCGAGCCAGTATCGTCTACGACAATAAGTACACTGCTCTAAGAATCCTGTTCGGCTTCACGCCAGAAGTCCCGAAACAGTCGATCCGTTCCTCGCCACTGGCAAAAGGCCGAAACCGCTGAATCGATCCATTCGTTGTCCAGCTCTGAATCTTCGTCTTCCGGAACTTCACCCACACCGGGAAACGATGCCGCAAATTGCAACCAACGTGCGGCCCAGTCGTCTTCGTCTTCAAAGTACCGGTACTGTTCGATCAGCAGCACGCGCGTCAGGATCGCCCGCAACACCTCCGGCAACACCAGCGACTGAAATACGGGCGAACGCGCCAACGAGTGTTTGTTTGCCAGTCGGTAGTTCACCAGCAGAATCGGTTCGTCGCTGAAGTCCACCTTCCAGATCTCGCGGCCCAGATCCTGCCCCTTGACAGTAATCAGGGGAATACGTCTTGTGCGGTCCAATGCTTCATTCGTGGGCGTGATCCGGTCGGCCACGCCCAGCAAACGGCCGTGGGGTGCGTCGATCGAGATCACCTTCAGACGAAACCGGACGCCGTCCAACGTTCCGAATTCCGTCAGCCGGGTGTTGGGCGGCGGCAGCGGCCGCGTCACAGTGCCGAATTCATAGCGTGCCAGCTCAAGCTGGCGATAAGCTTCCACAATGACAGCGGCGGTTTCCGGGAATCCGTAGCTTTCCAGATTCACTCGAGCTGAGAATGTTTGCTGTTCGCTTTCTGCGGCAACGCTGATTTTGACGTGGTCCTGAGCAATCCGGCGGCGACCGGTAAAATTGAGTCGTGGCATGCGGATTATCCCTTTCGATCGACGGTGCCGCTGGCACCGGTCTGAGGGTTGGAATTCTCGCGCTCTTTAATCTTCACATCCAGGTACAGATCACGGTTCGCGTCGAAGCCGGTGACGGCCACGTCAAACGCTTTGTCCACGACTTCGATCAGCATGTGATTACCGGTCAGGACTTCGACGTTGGCCCCGGCCGTCGCGATTCGGATTGGCGGCTTCTCCAGATGAAAATCCTGAGCCGAGTATTTTCGCAGTGGGCTTCCATTGCGTCGGTCATAGGCAACTTTGACCTCGATACTCTCCGGCCGTTCCGAACGTCGGTCTCCGAAAAAGATGCGAAAGCCACCCTTACGCCGACTGACCCGAAATGGTTTCGGCCGCGACGGTCCGGCAAGTTCGCGGGGGTTTCCGGTCCGGGCTTTTTCTGCGGCGGACTTCAGCATTTCGTAGTCGACCAGAAATCCCTGACGACTGTCGTTTGTGGCGATGGAAAACACATCCAGCAGCAGCCGCGGATCTTCTTCGCTGGGATCGCGAGCCAGCATTTGACAGATCTCGGCTACGGAGTTCTTCACGAAACGCAGTGTTGCCGGTCCATTGGTGTATTTGCCTTTGAAGTGCGACGACGAATCGTTCCAGTCGGTGTGCGCCGGATTCTCGGCGTCACCCAGCAACCGCGCCAGAGGTGCGTCGTCGATACAGACGATGGCTCGCAATTCACGTGTCAGCTTGCTGCGCACCTCCGACACCAGAATGCCCTCGCGAATGAACAACGGTCGTTTGTGGTGAGATCCCTCGGCTTTCTCCATAAAGATGTCGAAGTGTGACACCTGATCTTCGATACCCTTCTGGCGGACCAGCAACGGCACCCGCAGCGCTACTTTTTGATAGCCTGAATACAGTTTGCGAATTTCGTCAAAGACATCCTCCGGGACCAGCTTTTTCGACCAGCGGGGCGGTGCCATTCGGTCCGGGAGATTCAGCCGCAGAATCCCGTTGAGTTTGCAATCCATGCCCCACGACGCAAGTTCCAGCAGTGGATTGACAATGTACTGCTGTGCCGGAGAAAACGTTTTGACCACGTCCACAATGGAATCGGCACTAATCACAAGTTGACTGTTCGGTCCTTCCACCGTGACCACAAGCTCGTGATTCAGAATCGGGTGGAAATAGTCTTCAGCGACGGCGTGAGCGACCTGGTCGGCCGTCCAGTCGGGATCGCAAAACGGTACCACCACGGACAGTCCGGGCTCACGATTACGCTCCAGGCAGAAATCGTACTCAAAGCGGTCGATGAAAGCATCGTCTTCCACCGGTTGTTGCACGCCGCTGCGACCGGTCTTCTGACCGAACCAGCCGTCCGGTGTGTAGTTGTTCCCGTGCACGGAATGCGAACGCAGAATCGACTGCCCCACCAACAGCCGCCGGTTGTCGTCGTGACGCACTGTGATCGCGAAGAACGATCGAATGCGACTGCAACGCGGAAAGACGAATTTTCCCAGTCCCCACCGTCCTCGGTCCGCTTCTGATTTGTCTGACTGGCCTTCGGCGCGGAAAAAGTAGTAAAACGGATTTCGGACATTTGTCACTTCGTGATACTGATCGACGTCACCGGTCAGGCCGGTGGTCCCACTGTCTTCGATGACCAGGTAGCGGACAGGTTCATCTTTCTGTGGAACGTCACGTAGTCCGTTGTTGTCGGCCTGAAAGTGAGGCCAGCCGCCTTTGAAATACGATTTGGCCGTCGCTCGGGGCAGCGCGTGCGTTTCGCCGGAAAGAAAAACTCGCACCACAACCGGCCCGGTACAGTCCGGTCGCTTGGCGTCCAGGGAATTCTGCACAGACTCGCGGATCAGCGCACGAAGCTCCGTGTCAGCGGCGAAGAACTCGCCCTGGGTTGCTTCCCGGTTCTTGAACCGAGGACTCACTCGACTAAAACGCCAGCCTGGATTCACGGGGTCGGTTTCTGTGGTTAGTGTGGGTCCGTCACCGCCAGCCACTTCGACTGCGGGTTTTTCACAATCATCAATCCACAGTACCGGTAAGACGCACCCTTTCAAGTTGTGGACCTTCCAGCGATCGGGAAATGCTGATTCCAGAACACAACGGACTGATACTTTCGCCCTGCTATCCCTTTTCCCCTGTGCAGCCTCCCGTTGTCGCAGAAAATTTGGTGAAATTTGCTCAGGCAGCACGACACGTGGAATCCTTAAAGTCGTTTTTATCCGCGCAGACTGCCATTTTGTCTGAAAATGAACACCGCCAAAAACTCGAAGATCAACAACATGCAGCTGACTGATTCCAACCAGATACTCGTAACGGGAGCCACCGGCCTGGTGGGCAGCCATGTCGTGGAACAGGCACGACAGCGAGGACTACGTGTCCGAGCTCTGTGCCGGGCCACGGCCGACACGACGCTGCTGCGGGACTGGGGCGTTGAGATCGTGACAGGTGATCTGGACAACGTGGCATCGCTGCAGGCGGCCTGTGCCGGGATCACGGTTATCGTGCACTGTGCGGCCAAAGTGGGAGACTGGGGGCCGACAGACGAATACCGGCGCATCAACGTCGACGGCACAAGGACGTTGCTTGATGCAGCTCTGGCAACAGGAGTGCTAAAACGCTGGGTTCAGATCAGTTCGCTGGGTGTCTATTCCGGCGGGGACCACTACGGCACGGATGAAACGACTGCCCCGAACACCGACGGCATCGACGGCTATACGCTGACGAAAGTAGAATCTGAACAGCTTGTTTGTGACTACATTTCACAGCAGGAACTTCCGGCCGTCGTGCTGAGACCGGGTTTCATCTACGGGCCGCGAGACCGCACGGTCATGCCCCGACTCATGGGAAAGCTCCGCGATAAGAAATTTGCGTACCTCGGCAATCACGACAAACTGATGAACAATACGTTTGTCGGCAACCTTTGCGAAGCTGTCTGGCTGGCCATCGAAAACGACGATGTTGTCGGCAAGGTGTTCAATATTCGTGATCCACGAGCCGTCACCAAGAAAGAATTCATGGACACAATCTGTCAGACGGCTGGCTACTCAATCCCCACCAAGGTCGTCCCTCTGCATATCGCAAGGATTCTGTCGTGGCACATGGAAACGCTGTGGAAACTTCTCGGCAGGAAAGAGGCTCCCCTTGTGAATAGCGCCAGAATCAAATTCCTGGGTCGAAACCTGGATTTCTGCATTGAAAAGGCCAACCTGCAACTCGGCTATGAACCAGCGGCAGATTTTCGGGACGCCATGCCTGCGACGGTGGAATGCTTCATGAAATCGTCAACGGACGGCTGATGAACGGGTGCATCCTGCTAGCTGGAGGGGCACGGTGTTGCCGCCTTGAATGACAGATTTTGCGAAAACTGCGTGAGTGATTTACTCTCCCGCGGGAGAGTCGGGCTCTCAGGCCCGGAGAGGTGAGAGCCCATCAATGATGTCTTTACGCCGGCTCGTAGCCACTTCCCTCCCCGGGCGCTACTGCGTCCGACCCTCCCGCGGGAGGGTTAAGCCGAAATCGATTGCTCTTGCAGTCCGGAAAACGGCGTGCCTGCGAGCCAGAACGGTGTACAACAATCGGTAAGCGGCTCTAGACTTCGGACCGTGAGTTCCGCTGTAGATCCTGCATCCGCACGCAACTCGAACGGTCCTTCCAGATTCGAACCGACGTCAGCTTTCAATCATGCAGCACAGAGAACTTCACGATGGTCGTGCAGACGGTTTGAGGCCACTGGTCAGCCTGGACCTGGATCGGGTCAAGTCATTTTCGGACCTGCTGGACGCGATGTCGGACACAGCGTTTTCAGGTCGCTCTGCCGGCGAAGCGGGGCGGATCCTGACCGACATGTTTCGTGACCAGGCCTGCGGCGTGGTGATGACGATTTCCGGGGCCATGACCGTTGCCAAGCAGGGAAAGATTATCTGCGATCTGATCGACCACGGCTGTGTGCAGGCGATCGTCGCTACGGGAGCCCTGATCGCTCACGGGCTGACCGAATCGATCGGACTGACGCACTATCGAGCCGACCCCAACCAGTCTGACGAAGAACTGTTCGAAAAAGGGTACAACCGAATCTACGATACTCTGGAAATGGAAGCCAACCTGAATGATCTGTCGACCATGATCGAAAATGTGTTGCTGGAAGAGCAGCCGGATGGTGGCGTCTGGTCGTCTCACACGTTCTGCAAAGCCATCGGCAAACGATTAAGTGAAGGTGATCTTGGCACGGGAATACTGCGCAGCGCCTATGAAAAGGATGTTCCGGTTTTTATTCCTGCATTCACCGACAGCGAACTGGGCCTTGATTTTTCGACCTGGGCGATCAGCGCAACGCTCAAGGGCATGACTGACCAGCAGCGGGCAGATATGTCGTTGGCGGATGCATTGAAGAACGCTCCGCAGTTCAATCCGTTTCTGGATTTGTTCGAGTATGCTCAGCGAGTCAAACGCCACGACAGCCTGGGCATTTTCACGATCGGCGGAGGTGTGCCCCGCAACTGGGCGCAGCAGGTGGGTCCGTTTATCGACATCACCAACGACCGCTGCGGAACATCGTATCAACCGCCACGTTTCCGCTACGGCGTTCGCATCTGCCCGGAACCGGTTCACTGGGGTGGTCTGTCAGGCTGCACCTATTCAGAGGGTGTCAGCTGGGGGAAATTCTTCAGCCCGGCCGATGGTGGCCAGTTTGCCGAAGTCTATGCCGACGCAACTGTCATTCTGCCGCTGTTGATCAAGGCGGTGTTGGAACGCATGGGACATTCGGACTGACCCTGCCGGATGACAGGCCTTCGCGGGAGGAGTCGCTGTAATCATTTCATTCGTCACGGCGTTCTGAATGCCGTTTTAAACATGGATTGCTTGGCTTGTAACATTTGGGGTCCGTCACTAGACTCCCTCGCAAATTGGGGCGGATAGCTCAGTTGGTAGAGCACAGGACTGAAAATCCTGGTGTCGGGGGTTCGATTCCCCCTCCGCCCACTCGATGAAATACAGGGTTCT
>JBDONA010000837.1:0-11668 GCA_039831575.1 Fuerstiella sp.
ATCAGGCCCGAAAAGTACAACGCGTGACTCTTGCGAGCTTGCTCAACCGCCGCACGAAAACGAAGATCCATCTCACGGCCTCCTTGCCTGAAAGTACGGTTCTTTATCCTTCGTGCATTTCTCGCAGGGAGGCCCCTCTGAGTCCATATCACTACGGGATCAAAAGACTTACGACAGTTTCAGTGCCATTCGGCTCGTAGCACCATTTAGGAGGGCGTTTCCTAAAGTCTTCGATACTGGCTTTACCTGATTCCAGGACAGCTTGTATTTCTTCCGTTAGCTCACACACGAAGAACACATTATTTGCGATCAGCTCACGGATCGTAGCGAGGCCGTACCGCATGACTCTCCCGTCCTCAATCTGCACTAGCGAAGATTGATATGTGTAGAGAATGTTGAGTTTCGACAGTCGCCGAAGAACCTCATCGTTAACATCCATTTCGTCGTGAGTCAGCTCGACAGCATTGGCGGGAAGCGAGAAAGACGATTTCTCTTTCGCTTCGACCACCGGGCTGAGTGATGGAGCTTCGGCGGCAAATCGTGGATCGTCACTACGATCGGGTAACGCTTCCAACATGGCGAGCGCCCTTTCGATCTCCGGTGGTTCAAAAGTCTTGACGTAGTGACCTATCACATCCTTAATGTCATCTTTGTTCTTCAGCTCATAACCCACAGTCATCAGCGAGATCCTTCACTACAATCGTCGCGTTAGGCGCATGAATCGCCAGAAGGCCACGTACTTTGCAAACAAATTCAAATCCGGCTTCGTCGTTATCGGGAATCAGAATGATCGTCTTCGCGTTACGGAGGGACGACCAGTCGGTCTGGTGAGGAGATTGAGCACCGTGCGCAGGTGATACGGCGTTCAATCCGAGTGCCAGGAGAACGTCAACCTTCGGCTCGCCTTCAACGATGTAGACCGTTTCAGAATCGGTCACATCAGGGACGGTCTCGAAGGTCAGCGTCTTATAGAGAACGCATGGCGTGCCAGTAGATGTTGTTTCTTCCCCGCATCTTTGCACGCTCTTCAGCAACCTCGGGAACAGACCATACAGTGGCCGGTCCTTATCCATTTGGTTGCCCGTCTGCCATCCGCCGTCAACCTTGTGGATTGGCCGAATAACCTTGGTGTCGCCCGTTGCTTTCTGTTCGATCTTGTTCAGATTCCAGCGGCAAATTACGAACGGTCACAGGTCAGGTAGTATCTGAATTCATGGCTCGCAGGTCTTTGGTTGACCAGGAATCTCATCCGGCCACAATCGGTGTCCTTTTGATTGAGTCCGTAGGCAACAGCAAACATCGCATCTGTGGCGTTTTTATGGACCGTCGGTGCTCTGCGATTCTTCGTGCCTTTCTTCGGCTTCGGCTTTGCTGGAACGGATGCCGGGGTCTTCTTCACGTCGGAGGGCAAGGATGTTGCCATGGCATTGTCCCCCGTGGGCTTCTCGCTTGTGTCCGTCTTCGAGCTGCGTTGCCGCTTTGGATCTCCGGCTGGCGGCAATCCCAAAGCGGTGGCGATCTCTTCTTGTGAACAGCCGGCATAGCACTTCACCCAGAAACGGTGCGTACCGATTCTCATCTCGAAACTCGGATTGTTGTCGTCGTGGCCTGGGCAGCATCCCGTTACGGTGCGACTGTGAGGTTCGAGGGACTTCAGCCTCTGAAAAATTGCATCGATCACGTTTTCTTTTCCTGCGAACAGATCCTCCGGGCCACCGGCGTGCCGGCTGCTGAATGGTGCCTCGTACAGTGCCGATGCCTCCATGATGCCGCGGGCGGTGAGTTGCCCGATCGACATCTCGGTATCTCCCTTACTGAATTCCATTCGATCTGCTGGATAACACATCTTGGGGCTCGGCCCAATGCGTCGGCGGTGCCACGCGACGATGCGATGTGATCATGGACGAAAGCTTGACTCGATCTGGTTCATTCGCCGTTCCTGAAGTGAGACTGGCCACGTGTGCAGTGACTCAATGTATCGTTGCAGGATTCGAATTTGTTCTTCAATATTCCACTTAGCCTCCGTTCCCGCACGCTCATCGAGATTCAAGATGTTGCCATATGCGTCTTTCCTCAGCGATGGAATACGGGGGCGTTTTTCTTTTTGTTCGACAGCCAGTTGAAAGGCTCGCTCCGCCTGCAGACGCCACGACCGCTGATAGGCATTTTTCAGCAACGAACGATTGATCTTCCCGTCTGGTATCGGGTGCGCGTCGCCAATCACAAGTTCACATACGACTCGAAGCGATTCCTTCAGCCCTTTGTCTTCGGCGGCGCTGTCGGCCTTGTTAAAATTAGCAGGCAGGTGCTCAACGTCGGCGAACAGGCATTCGAAGCTGTTTCGTGTCCTTCGGTCATCGATAAACGTCCATGGGAATTGTTGATCTATCATGATCTGACCGGGCAGATAATGTGCTGCCTGGTAACCGTCCGACGAACTAAAATGCTGACGCTTTGCTGCTGTACATGTTACCACTGCGTTCGAGGGAAGTGTCCCGACGCTTCGCAGCAGACTGACGTAGCACAAGACTTCTCCAACACGTGTGTTTCGAGAGTTCGAATGTCCCATCGCAAGCGCCGGATCAGACCGGAGTCGCTCTACTTGCAATTGGTTAAACTTGGCGTCACGCGTCTTCGCTCTACTCGAAGTGGTTTTTCGGTTACTCATTGAATCCACTCTCAACTGACGTTTGAGGAATAGTTTGCAACGCGAGGATCAACTGTGTGAGTGATGAATCGCGACCGCGTAGCCGCGACATATTCAAACCCGCTCACTCTTGCAGGCATTGGCCTTGGGCACGGACTTGCAAAATCGGCGGACGTACCCGCGACTTTCCCATTCAAATCCAATGTCTGTTTGCAACAAGTACGCATGACTGCATACAGCCTCGAATGCCTCATTCAGCCGGTTTTATGGATTCTATCAGGTTCTTGTTTCGTTATCCGGCGGATTATCCCATGCTGACAGGACTTTGTTTAGCGGCAATTAGGTTTCCCGTCGGGCGGGTAGTGTCCTAATTTGAATTCGTGGCCGAGAACCGCGGATGAAACTGAACTATTCCCATCAGATACCTACACGTCCGTCGGTTCGTTCAGCGGTCTGGATCAGTTCACCTACTACGTCACCGATGGCACACTGAACAGCGCCGTGGACACAGTAGAAATCGACGTTGCGATGACCATTGTCGTTGTCGACACGACACCCCCTGCGGAAATTGAGACCGCGCCAGAAACACCGGATCCCATCACCGAATCGGAACCAGCGGACGCCACCGACAGCGAAACTTCAGATGAGTCGACGGACAATGATTCGAAGGCGACGACAGCTGCAACTATCTCAGATGCGACAACAGGACAGGACGGCAGTACGTCCACCGCCACCGATGTAGCAGCTGAGATGCTCAGCCAGACCGCTGCGGAGATATTTGTTTCCGTTAATCTGACAGACGTCCCGGAATCCGGACTCCTGAACAGAGACTCACGGACACTGCTGAACAGTTCCGGTGAATCGGTCTTGGGGAATACTGGCAGTTCCGGACATTTCCTGTTCCATCAAAGATTTACCGACAGCCCCGTGCTGGCCTTCCTGCAATTGAATCGCGGCAATACGGTTGAAAGTGACTACCAACAGCAGCAGGATCTTCGCAACCAGCAGCAGCAGACCGTCGAAAACGTCGTCGTGGGAACTTCGGCCGTGGTTTCGACAGGGGTTTCCGTAGGGTATGTGATGTGGCTGCTGCGTGGCGGTTCGCTGCTCACAACCTTTCTGTCATCACTGTCCGCGTGGCAGGCCTTTGACCCATTGGCCGTGCTGGAATCCTTTGACGAAACCGCCGACGAAGATGAAGACGCGGAATCGCTGGTCTCTCTTGTGTCCGGCGGAGAATAGAGTTCTCGCCTGAATACCAACGATTCTGTTAATCGCCAAAATCAGGCTGGCAGTGGCCAAAATCAGACTGGCCATGGCCAGCCGCAGGGCCGGCAATTTCGGAAAGCGCTGTCTACGTTTCGGTGAAACACGCTTTAGTCCTCAGCCAGCAACTCGTGCAACTGCTTCATGGTGCGAGTCAGCATGACACGCACGGCTGCGTCGGATTTCCCCAGGGCCTCAGCGATCTCTTTTGACGGTTTATTTTCGATGTACTTCAGTCGAATGGCTTCTCGCTGATCTTCCTTGAGTTCTGCGATCGCGGCCTGCAGTCGACCTTCCCGGGCATTGCGAGAAAACGCAGCGCTGGGCGTGGTCATGCTTTTGACCAACATGTTCACCAGACCAATCTCGCCGCCTCCGGAAGACCTTGCATCAAGGGCGCGCTCCTTACCGGCGTCTCGTTTCTGAGCGTCAAAGTGATGTCGATGGGCGTCCACAATCTTACGTTCTGAGAGATGACACAGCCACGAGAACGGTTCCCGCTCGCCCGGCCACTCCGGCGTGAGCGTCCGAATGGCTTCTGCGCTGACATCCTGAAAGATGTCTTCCACTTCGACTTTCGTACGCAGTGCGTCTCCCAGTCGTCGGCTGATAAAGGCCATCAACTGCCTGCGGTTCACGTCCAGAAAACCAGCCAGCGCATCAACGTTGCCTTCGCTGATCCCCTTTAAAAGTTCCGGATCGTCTTCGTACTCGTTGGCCATATTGCAACACTTCCCTGCTGCGGTCCCACGGCTTTTCAGTATACAGAACATCGTCCAGGCTGGGTCGAGACGCGGAACTCTGCAGAGAAAGAAGATTGCTGGGTCTCGACCCAGTCTACGAGTGACGAGCAGATTGCCCAGCCAGACAATTCAGCGGCCGTCGTTGTCATCCCGTCAATCCATCAACGATACAGTCCCTTCCGCAACTCGTCCAACGAATAGAAGCTGTTTCGCCACCGAACACCGCCCTGCCGCAGCGTCACCCATGCGGAACGCCAGAACGCAAACGACATCAGCCACGACGCAACTGGAAAAAACGGCACCAGAAGAATGCTGCCGCCAAAACCGACGGCCACGACCCCATACATCACGTGCCACAGCAGAACAGTGGCCAGAAAGCCGCCCGCTTCGCTGAGTGGCAGGAACAGCGGTGGAAAATAGGGCAACGTCATCGTGACGGCAAAGACCACCGTATACAGCAGGACGAATGGCAGCGAATAATTCAACGCGGCAAAACCGTTCTTCTCCAGCCCCGTGATGACGCCCCACAGCGAATCGTACCAGCGGATCGACAGCAGCGCCGGAGCACCGATGAAGTCCTGAGCGCCGCCGTGCCGTTTCACCATCTTGCCAAGTTTGACGTCGTCAAGGACATCCATGGCAATCGCCGTGTGACCACCGAAGCTGCGGTAGAATTCCGCTTCGACTAAATTGAAGGCGCCAATACCAACGTACGCCAAAGGCCACCGAGTTCGAAGGAGATGCACCTGCTGACCAACTGCGAATCCGAAGCCAAAGAATGCAACCATGCAGTTTTCGAAGAAGCCGCCGGGAATCATCCGGGGCAGCAGACACAGGTGGTGCAGCTGCTTCCGCTGCAGATATGTCATCGCGGACCGCAAGGCCGCCGGATCATGAATGACGTCGCCGTCCGTGAACAGCAGATATTCGCCCGTAGCCATACTGGCGGCAACGTGCATCGCGTGGTTTTTTCCCAGCCAGCCGGCCGGCAGGGCTTCAATATGAGTCACGTGGCAGCGGGGATCGTCGTCGGCCACGTGATTCATGATGGCCCCGGTGTCGTCCGTACTGCGATCGTTGACCACCAGCAGCTGCACGTTCGGATAGTCCGATTTCAACAGTGAACGCAACGACTGTTCGATGGCAGCCGCTTCGTTTTTAGCCGGGACGATGACGCTGACGCTCGGCCATTCACTGCTGTCCGCATCGCTGGCGGGGACTGGTCGCAACTGTCGACAGACAAACCACAGTGCGGGCGGCACAACCCAGCAGGCGATTGCGGCGAACAGAATCCAGCCGAACCAGAACATGAGAGCCTTTCGAAAAGACGGCGATCCGCTTTGAACGCATCACAATACAAGCTCGCAGCGCCAGCGAGTGGGTCTCGTGCGATCGAGAAACACACTTGCTTGCGCTGCGAGCTTGTATTAACAACGGAAAGGCTCATGAGTGCTGACCAGCATCAGCCGGCAGGCCGCCCCGCACTACTTGGCAGCGGGAGGTCGCAGTTCCCAGGCGGTGACCCATTTTTCAGACAGTCGTTCGTAACCGAATTCGTCCAGCACTCGTTTTTCCATGTCTGGAAAATGGCCGGCACCGTAGAACAGGCCGATTCGTTTTCGGCCTTTTTTCAGCTGAGCCTTCAGGACCTGTAATGCTTTGATGTTGCGTTCTGTGATAATCGTCGACGTTCCGTCAGCGCCGGCGAAGGCGTCGCCTGCGTTGGCTCTGGTCAGTTCCACGGCGGCAATTCGACGCACACGGTACTTACGATCCGAAGACAGCAACGACAACGCCAGGTCAAGTGACTGGGCCAGCGGATTGACGTTCTGTTGCTTCAACGCCGCTTTCCCCATTTCACGCGCCAGCATTTGCGAAAACGATTCTCCTCGTTTGGCCATCGACGCTTCGAATTCTTCCTGGGTCATGTCCGCATGCACAAAATTGCGCGATGTGTAATCGACTCCGGCCAGTTGAAATTCCAGGCCCAGGGCGTCTTTTGCGCCCAACTGCAGCACAGAAATCGCCTGCAACCCAACTTTGGCTTCTGTCCACTGGTCTTCGTCGGTCAGCCTTCTTCCGCCACCGCCAATTCCAGGCCGAAACCCCTGCCGCACAGCTTCCTCTGGCATGACCGCTTCAAACAGCAGGACATCATATTTTCTGAACATGGAATTCAGCTGGTCGTAGTACCGGGCCTCGCCCAGGTGAATGGCCCCGATCAGTTCGACGGTTGTCTGCGGATATCGTTTTGAGTTTCCGAACAGGATAACTGACGTTTCCAAAGCAGTCGCCAGCCGACGCTCGTTGCGGCGAATTCGGACATACTCCGGCTTGGAATCGCTGTCCGCTGCCTGAGCAGTCGCGTCTGCCGTTTCCTGCGCCGGCAGCAACAGTGATGACTGGGTTAAGAACAACAGACCTGTGAAAATACAGATTACGAATCGATGCATGCGAACAACTCAGGGAGGGGATATCGATCAGGAAATCAAATGTGGGTGAACCAGAGTGTGCATATCCTCCCGAGTATTCAGGCACGAGTCCAGCCCCATTTGATCCCGAAAATCAGCCACAGGCCATCGTCCGGGCCGACAATCGACCCGTACGACGTGCCAGGAACCGGGTTCCGTCGCGACATATTGTCCAGTCGCCCGGGTGGCCGGCGGCTGGAATGAGCTTGCGAAGGAAGCCCCGGCGTTTCGCTCGTTCCTCGCCCCATCCACCGGCCACCTTCTCCATTTCACAACATTCCATTACTGCGCGGCCACGGCCCTGTGTTTGCAGTAACTCAGTTCTTCATAACGGGATGTGAGCCGCAAGGCGCTTGCCGCGGGTTCGTTCAGGAAAAACCGGCGGCTGGTGGCTGGCCGCTGGCCGCTCACGCCGAGAGCTACGTAACTTCAAAAACTGAGTCGCCGTGGCCATGTTCTGCGATTGGATTGATTTTCAACCATTCGTCGGCAACGATGCCTATTCTGTCGTTGAGTTATCTTTGTCGCCAAATGAGGACTGTCATGAGCAAGTGGCCAATTGGAGTTTTTGCGTCTGTTGATGCCGGGCTGGGTGTGAACTTCGACGTCGTAAAGGAATTGGGGATTCCGTCCATTCAGCTGCACGCACCGCATCAAAGCACTCGAACTCAGGAAACTGCCGATGCATTCCTTGCCAAGTGCGCTGACGCCGGCGTGACCATCACGTGCGTCTTTGGCGGATTCGAAGGCGAAAGCTACGCCGATATTGAAACAACGGCACGCACGGTGGGCCTGGTTCCGGAAGACACCAGAGCTGCGCGCGTGCAGGAAATGAAGGAAATCAGTGATTTTGCGAGACTGCTGGGCGTCGACACAGTGGGCCTGCATATTGGCTTTGTCCCGGAAGACACGAACTCCGACAGCTACAAAGACCTGCTGATCACCACGCGCGATCTGCTGGATCACGTCAAAGGCAACGACCAGAACCTGCACCTGGAAACCGGACAGGAAACGGCGGACCACTTACTGCACTTCATCAACGATGTGGCCCGCGACAATCTGTTCATCAACTTCGATCCGGCCAACATGATTTTGTACGGCACGGGCGAACCGATCGAGGCACTGAAGAAGGTTGGCAAGTTCGTTCGCAGCATTCACTGCAAAGACGCAACATGGGCAACAGAAGGCCGACGAGGGCTGGACTGGGGCTGCGAAGTCGCATTGGGAGACGGCGATGTCGGTATGGAGAATTACCTGCAAACGCTCAATGAGCTGGGCTACGACGGTCCGTTGACGATCGAACGTGAGATTCCCGAGGATCCAACTCAGCAAAAGGCTGACATCGGCAAAGCAGTCAACCTGCTGACAGAAGTGCGGACAAAGATTCTGGGGTAACAAACAGGACCAACCAGGGCGGATGGACAGAAAACGGGCGGCCGGAAAAATGAGCTGAATTTTCCTGTCTTTGACCGCATTCATCTAATTCGGCGAATCTCTGTCCCCGGACAACGATCTGCTTTGTCCCAGGCCTCCGGCGTGGTAAAAGTTCGCAAATCCGCTCGCTCTGGCTGCGGAAATTTTGCGCGCAGGCCTGGAAAGAAGGAACATGACAGCACATCCGGCGAAACTGGCATTGGCCAACGGGTCGGTATTCCCCGGCTGGAACTTTGGTGCAGCAGGCGAAGTTCACGGCGAGGTGGTGTTCAACACCAGCATGACCGGCTATCAGGAAATCCTGACCGATCCGTCTTACAACGGACAGATCGTCACGATGACCTATCCGTTGATTGGTAACTACGGCGTCAATGCCGACGACGTGGAAAGCCGCGGATTGTTTCTGCGAGGATTTGTCGTCAAGGAACTGTGCGACCTGCCCAGTAATTACCGATCCAACGAATCGCTGGACAGCTATCTGAAACGCAACAACATTATCGGCCTGCAGGGTATCGATACTCGCGCGTTGGTGCGGCAGATTCGCATCGAAGGAGCGATGAAGGGAATTATCTCCTCGGTCGGCATGGACGACGCATCTCTGGTGCAGAAAGCGAAAGACGGCCCCAGTCTTGTCGGTGCGGACCTGGTGTCCTCAGTGATGCCCGAAGAATCCGCCGATTGGGATTCGCCGCTGGATTCTCTGGGCCGCCCGGCTGACTTTGTCTCTGCCGCAGACAACCAAAATGGCCCGCACGTGGTGGCGATTGACTACGGCATGAAGTGGAACATACCGCGTTATCTGACGGACGCTGGCTGCCGAGTGACGATTGTTCCCGGTAAGACATCGGCAAAAGAGATTCTCGCTCTCAATCCCGACGGCGTCTTCCTGTCGAATGGCCCGGGGGATCCGGAACCTCTGGAATACGCGATCGATACGATTCGGCAACTGATCGGCAAAAAGCCCGTGTTCGGAATCTGTCTGGGGCTGCAGTTACTGGGGCTGGCCTGTGGTGCGAAGACGTTCAAGCTTCGCTTCGGACACCGTGGAGCCAACCAGCCGGTGCTGAACAGAGCGACCGGTCACGTGGAGGTAACATCGCAGAACCACGGCTTCGCTCTGGACAGCGATTCCCTGCCGGACAATATCGAGGTCACGCACGTCAACCTGAATGACGATACCGTGGAAGGCATTCGACACAAAGAACATGCGGCTTTCGGCGTGCAGTATCACCCCGAAGCATCCGCCGGTCCGCACGACAGTCATTATCTGTTTCGCGAGTTCGTCGACATGATGGTCACGTGACGGCCCCCACAGACACGGTAGAGGCCCGATCTTTCCATCACTCAATCACAAGAACCTTTTTCTGCTGAACGCAGAACACACATTCAATCACCAAGGTCTTTCCGCAAATGGCATCCGAAAAAACGCTGATCCTTGTTAAACCCGATGGTGTTCAACGAAAACTGATCGGCACGATCATTGGCCGCATCGAAAACAAAGGCCTGAACATCGTGGCCATGAAAATGCTGACGGTCACACCGGAACTCAGCAAGCAGCACTATGCGGAGCACGTTGAAAAACCTTTCTACCCTGACCTGGAAGGCTTCATTACGTCCGCACCGGTCGTGGCCATGATTTTGCAGGGACCGGAAGCCGTCTCCGTCATGCGAACTCTGATCGGAGCGACCAACGGTCGTGAAGCCGCGCCCGGGACCATTCGAGGCGACTATGGCTGCAGCCGGCAGATGAACATGATTCACGGCAGCGACAGCGTGGAATCAGCGACTCGGGAAATTGACATCTACTTCGCTGCGAACGAAATCTGTGACTACGACGTCACGCTGGGCAGCTGGATGTGTGCCCCGGACGAACTGTAGGACTCACATGAATCCGCTGGCCGTTCAACTCAATCGCCTGACTCTGCCAAATCCGATTCTTGTCGCGTCCGGGACCTTCGGTTACGCGAAGGAAATGACGGCGTACGTCGATTTTGCAAAGCTGGGCGGAATCATTCCGAAAACCGTGACGCCGCAGATGCGGTCGGGTAACCCGCCACCACGCACGGTTGAAACCGCCAGCGGGATGCTGAATTCCATTGGCCTGGACAACGACGGGTTTGATCAGTTCATCGCCGAAAAGCTGCCGTACCTTGCCGGTCTGGGCACGCCGGTCATTGTAAATATCGCGGCAAAGACAAACGACGAGTTCCAGCGCATGGCCGATGTACTGAACGCCGTAGACGGTGTCGCAGCCGTGGAACTGAACATTTCCTGTCCCAACGTGTCCGGTGGAGTGGACTTTGGCACGAACCCCGACCTGGCCGCGGATGTTGTGCGAACAGTTTGTGCAGCCGGAGACCTTCCGGTGATCGCAAAGCTGACGCCCAACGTCACCAGCGTGGTCCCCATCGCACAGGCAGTGGCCGATGCCGGTGCTGACGCGGTTTCACTGATCAACACGTTTCAGGGCATGGCGATCGACTGGAAGAAACGGCAACCAATTCTGGGCAATGTCCTGGGCGGATTAAGTGGCCCGGCGATCAAGCCGCTGGCACTGCGAATTGTCTGGCAGGTGGCTCAGGCGGTGCAGATCCCCATTATCGGTGTGGGCGGAATTCAGTGCATTGATGATGTGATGGAATTTATCGTCGCCGGAGCAGCCGCCATTCAGGTAGGCACAGCCAACTTTTACAATCCTGGTCTGGCGAACAAACTGGTCGACGAACTGACAGAAGTGGTCGCACAGGAAAAGGTCGAATCCATCACAGACCTCGTCGGTACATTGCAGATTCCCGCGCGACAATAGGCGTCCAATTATGAAGGTTCTTTCCGGCATTCAGCCAACGGGTCGATTTCACTGGGGCAATTACTTCGGTGCAATTCGGCAGTACATTGAACTGCAGGACAACGAACAGTCGTTTTACTTCATCGCGGATCTGCATGCACTGACAACGGTGCGCGACCCGCAGGTATTACGACCGAACGTTCAGGATTCCGCTTTGGACCTGCTGGCACTGGGACTACAGCCTGAAAAGGCCACGTTGTTTCGCCAGTCTGACGTGCCGGAGGTCACCGAACTGACGTGGTTGCTGATGACGATCACGCAG
>JBDONA010000449.1:0-11647 GCA_039831575.1 Fuerstiella sp.
GAACATCGCAGAAAACGAACTCAGTTCCCTGACTCGCCAATGCGTGGCCAAGCGTCGCATCGGCGACATCGAAACTCTCCAGAAGGAAATCATCGCATGGAGCGACGATGTGAACGACACTCAACGCGGCGTGGACTGGCACATGAAAATCGATGATGCACGCTCAAAACTCAAGTCCGTCTACCCTGAAATCAGGCTGTGACAAAGCACTATTGCCTTGCGGCTGAGTGTTATTGACATCCGGACAGGCTGCTGTGGCACTTCAGTCCACTGCCCCAGCCGCACCATTCGCATCAAGTCGGGCGACGATGCTTGTGTCCGCAAGACTCGACACAACTCGCGAAGCCTTCGAAAAGTCTCCGTGCTGCGTGTGTCGATTGGGTACGGCAATGACAAATGTCCCGGCCGCGGCAGCCGCACGCATGCCTGTTTCACTGTCTTCCAGCACAAGGGTATTCTCAGGAACGACGTCCAGCAGGCCTGCCGCCGTCAGATAGATTTCCGGGTGAGGTTTCCCTTCGGTGACGTCTTCGGCTGCCAGTGTGATGTCGAATCGGTGCAGCAGACCGAACCTGTTCAGCAGGTGAGTCATGTAGTCTCGGGGCGAAGATGTGGCCACAGCTTTGGGAAGTTTCCGCTGTTCGATCTCTGCCAGCAACGGCAGCAGACCGGGCATGATTTTCAAAAAATCTTCCGCGATGGACTCGAACAGCTCGCGTGTTTCCTGCTTCAGGTCTTCGATGTCGTCGGTGATGCCCGACAGATCCTTCAGGGCCTGAAACGCTTCATCCGGTCGACGACCCAGCATGCGGTGACGAATGACGTCCGTCATTTGCAGCCCACGACGCAACATAAGCTCGTTTCCGGCCAGGTCGAATACGTCTTCGGTGTTCAGCATCAGGCCGTCCAGATCAAAGACGACGGCCTTAATTCGGGGCAAATCGGTAAACATTAAACCAGTTCAGTCAGCGGTGCGTTTCGGTAGCTCAGATCGAGCAATTCCATTGGATGTAAAACAGGGACCGCGTGGCCCGCCTTTTTTAGCTGAACCTGAAGTTGCAGAGAACAGCCGGCGTTGCCGGTGACGATAATGTCAGGCTGGACCTTGATCAGTTCCGCGACCTTGCGTTGACCCAGACGATCCGCCATATCCGGCTGAGTCAGGTTGTAGCTTCCGGCAGCTCCGCAGCAAAGTTCCTCTTCGGCAACGGGCTGCAGGGTGATGCCCGGGATCAAAGAAAGCAGTTGGCGTGGTTGCTCACGAATTCGTTGAGCGTGCTGCAGGTGGCAGGCATCCTGGTAAGCCACCACGGCATCGATGGGGCCAGTGGGTGCGCGGGGTTCAAGTTCGGCAAGAAATTCGGATACGTCCTTCACCCTGGAAACAAACTTCGCCGGATCAAGTTCCGAATCCGCGGCGATTTCTTCCGCAATATGGCTGTAGTCTTTCAGCATTGACCCGCATCCGGCGACGTTGACGATGATCGCATCAAGGCTGTCATCGTCGAAAGCAGCAGAATTCTGTTTGATCAAATCGATCGCCGGCCCCGAAGCACCGCTGTGATAGTGAATGGCACCACAGCATGCCTGAGACGCGGGAATGACCACGTCACAGCCGTTTTCCTGCAGCACACGAGCCGTCGCCCAGTGCACTCGACGAAACATCGCATCGGCAACGCAGCCGATGAACAGTCCGACCCGCGCGCGACGTTCCCCCTTAGCAGGAAGGGATTCCGGCAGCCGTGGCAGTGACTTGCCAAGTGACGGTAGTTGCTCCTGCATCCGCCGCAGACGCTCCGGCAGCAGCCGGGGCAGGCCCACGGCCTGTACGAGACGATCCAGTTTCAGCTGTTGCATCCAGCGAGCCGGGGCAAGGGCCCACGCCATGCGCTTGCGGTAGGGAAACAGACCATACATGATCCAACGATGAAACCAGTCTGGCTTCGACGGCGGCGACGGCGTGTCGGTTGCCGTTGAGTCCGCTGCCTTCTGCTGGTGCATTTCGACACGAAACGGTTCAATCAGTCGTCCATACTGAACTCCGGACGGGCAGGCGGTTTCGCAACTGCGGCAGTCGAGACACAGATCCAGGTGTCCCTGCACCTTGTCGGTCAGGTCCAGTCGTCCATCAACGACGGACCGCATCAGATAAATGCGTCCGCGTGGGCTGTCGTTCTCGTCGCCGGTTTCGACGTAAGTCGGACAGGCAGACGTACAGAGTCCGCAATGCACGCAATCCAGGAACCGCTCGTACGGTATTGACTGGCCGATGGTGGCCGGTTTGGGATGTGCTTCAGGTTCCGACATAGTGTGGTGACGACAATTCCAAACGGTAACTTACGCGGTAAAAATACAGTGTGGGTCAAACGTGCAGCGAAGTTTCGCCGACAGCGGATCCGCGTTCTTCGCCGGATGGTCGACTGCCCATTCCGACACAGTGCCGCCGTGGCGAGACACGGTGTCCTGGCAAACAGTCCGGACATCTTTGTCGCCAGTTTCGTCCTGAACAAACAGAATCCCGTTGCCAGCGTGCCCCTGAGAAGAGTATCCGCTGTCGCCAAGTTCCGCAGCCACAGCGACCAGTTTTGACGGAAACGTACGAATACGAACTCCATCGTCCTGCCAGCCATATCCGGCATTGCGACAGTGGTGATCAACGGACACGGCCAATGATTCATCAGACGAAATCTCTTCTCCGCCTGTGCAGTCGTTGCGGAGTTGTTCGACCTGCCAACTGCAGGCCGCCGGCGTACCTTCAACGCCAATACGCAGCGCGTATGGAATATTCTTCGGAACGCAATCCGAGTCGTCCGTCGGCTGCTGTGCAGCTGTCGCGGACGTGAACTTGAAGTCCAGCAACACCGGGTTCGCCGCTGAAACGTTCAATTTGGAGAGCGCACTTTCAAAGTCAGTCACGTGATCAAAGCGAAAACTCCGCAGCATGGAATGTTCCGGAATGGGTTTCAGCTTGAACGTCAACTGAGTCAGAATTCCCAGCGAACCTCGCGAACCCACCATCAGACGGCACAGATCATAGCCGGCGACGTTTTTGACAACTCGTCCGCCCGCGTGAAAAATACGGCCCTGTCCATCCACCGCTTCAATGCCAATCACGTAATCACGCAGCGTGCCGTAGCCGTACTGACGCGGTCCCGCAATGTCGCTTGCTACCAGAGCTCCAACAGTGATCGACGGATCAAATTCGTCAATTGGCAGTTGCTGCTGTTCTTCAGCGAGAATCTTCTTTAGCTCCGACACAGCCATGCCGGCCTGTACCGTAACGGTCATGTCTCGCGCCGGGTAATCAACAACCGCATTCATCTTCTGCAGATCAACACGTCTGACCGAGTCGGCCGAAGATTTCGTTCCGTCAGCGGTGACACGATTCGTGGTGAGTCTGCCATCGCCGGCGACCGCTGCGCGCAACATCTCCACCACTTCCTCTGTGGAAGCTGGTGTCAGCACTTGTTCACAGGAATGGTCAGTCGAACTATTTGTCATTAGTTATTTGTCGGCTTTCTCATTCGTCATCCTCGGCGGCCACAACGTCCCATGTCCGCCCGCTCGCCACGCCATGGCCTGCCGGGGCGTCCCGGCTACATGGCTGCTTTTCGTCCGGGGTGTTTCTTTTCGATGTGTTCCATGCCGCAGGCGCCGGCGGTTGGGAGTAGTTTACCGGGACTGCAGCGTCCGTCCGGATTGAAGGCTTTGCGCACGTCTTCCATTACAGCCAGATCTTCGTTGGTGAACAGACGATTCATGAAACTGATCTTTTCGACGCCGATGCCGTGTTCGCCCGTCACGCTGCCACCAAGGTCGATGCATTTCCCAAGAATCTCGTCGCTGGCCAGCATCACCCGCTTCACCTGTTCGGCATTGCGTTCGTCAAACAGCAAAATGGGATGCAGGTTACCGTCGCCGGCGTGAAAAACGTTAACAATACGGATGTCGTGTCTCTTGCTGACTTCTGCGATAAACCGAAGGATCTCCGGCACTTTGGTTCGCGGAACAACACCGTCCTGAGTGCAGTAACTGGGACTCAACCGGCCAATTGCACCGAAGGCCTGCTTACGGCACTTCCACAGCAACGCCCGTTCTTCCTCGGTCTGAGACAGACGCACTTCGCGTGCGCCCGAGTCTTTGCAGAGTCTGGTGATTGTCTCGGCTTCTGCATCGACGGCCACTTCCAGTCCGTCCACTTCAATCAAGAGCACTGCTTCGGCATCCAGCGGGAATCCGAAATGGAATGCCTGCTCCAATGCACCGACGATCCCCTTGTCCATCATCTCCAGCGCGGCGGGGACGATGCCCGCCCCGATGATATTGCTGATGGCCTGCGTCGTGTCAGCCACCGAATCAAAAATTGCCAGCATCGTGCGGTAGGCGGCAGGGTTGCGAGTGATTCGGACCCAGATTTTTGTCACAACGCCGAACGTACCCTCGCTGCCGACAAACAGGCCTGGCAGATCGAACCCGTTGCCTCTGCCGCACGGCCCGCCAATCTGAATCAGCTCCCCCTGCGGCGAAACAAATTCCACTCCGATCACGTGATTCACCGTGACGCCATATTTCAGCGTGTGCGGCCCGCCACTGTTTGTAGCCACATTGCCGCCAATCGTACACGCACCCTGACTGGATGGATCGGGGGCATAGTGGAAACCCGTTCCGGCCAGAGCCCGTGTCAGATTGACGTTCACGACGCCTGGTTCCACAACGGCATAACGGTCGCGCAGATTGATGTCGACAATCTGCCGCATCTTTGTCAATGCGATCATGACTCCGCCACCCACGGGCAGACATCCGCCCGCCAGACTGGTGCCGGCCCCCCGCGGCACAAACGGAATCTCATGTCTTACGCAGGCAGCGATGATCGCGACCACTTCGTCTGCGTTCTCGGGAAAAACGACAACGTCGGGAACGCTCTTTTCGACAACATAGCCGTCGCATTCGTAGACGAGTAGTTCGTCCTGCGAACTAAGTAAACGCGCAGGCCCGACGGCCACTGCCAGTTCCTTAAGAAACTCAGCAGTGATATCGCAATTGGTGTTGGCGATTTCGGCAGACGTCATGTGTGATTTGGTAAGCCGAAAGAAGCGGAAGCCAGTACAGGCGGTCAGAAAACCGGGGCCGACCAGTGCAGCGTTCAGCACCGGCCTGCATCAACCAGCCAACCTGGCAACCTCAATAACTGAAACCGTTCTTCCGCACGTGAACAAATGGATCGAAGTCCGACTCATCCTGATGGGCAGTCGCTGCGGTGATGGCAACCAGGTAGATGATGTGATCGCCGGCTTCCATCCGGGAAAGAACACTTCCCTCCATCGACGCCATGGCTGCCTGCAGCAAAGGTAGTCCGTTTTTCCCGTCAACGACCTCAACACCGTCGAAGGCATCGACATCAGGCTCGAAGCCCTTGCCAAAGTGTTTGAACAGAACGCCATCGCCTTTTGCGACCTGATTGATGGTGACCGAACATCCGTTAGAAAGCCAGTCGTTCAGGTAACGTGATTTGTTGACCGCGACGGTGACCTGAGGAGGTTCAAAGGAAGCTTGCTGAATCCAACTGGCCAACAGGCCGGTCTTTTGATCGTCGCCATCCCCGGCAACGAGAATGAACACGCCGCTGGGAACACGTCCCAGAATCGGCGCGATGCTGTGTTTTGTTTCCTGATCGATCATGCGGAATGTACCGTTTGTGCGACAAATTCATTGAGTTGAGCAGTTGCCGATCATAGCCAGGAGGCATGGCGGACGGAATGCAGCCGCGGTCTGATCGCGGCAAAACGGACAGCAGCACAGTATTTTGGCAGTACTTGCCCGCATTCCGACCTCAGCACCTTCAGATGAGACACTCCGTCGATTATAAGTCCTGTGGTGGCAGTCACCTGACGGCCAATGCAGACTGCCTGCCTGCTGATTAAGCACTGTGTGGAATTTCGGCTGTTGTTTTATACAAAGCATTCAGGGAGGGGCAGGATTGCGACTGCCTCAGCGAGCTTCTGATGTCCAGCAGTGATGGAATGAATGGAATCATTGGTCAAAGCCCTCTGATGCAGGAAGTGTATCGGGTGACCCGAAAAGTGGCCCCGACGTCCGCCACCGTGCTGCTGACCGGGGAAACAGGCACCGGCAAGGAACTGGTGGCCCGTGCATTGCACGAACTGAGTTCGCGGTCGACAGGGCCGTTCGTTCGAGTCAACTGCGGAGCCCTTTCCGAAAGTCTGCTGGAAAGTGAACTGTTCGGGCACGTTAAAGGCGCGTTCACCAGTGCGCACGAGACTCGTACCGGGCGATTTGAGGCGGCTCATGGCGGAACCGTTTTTCTGGATGAAATTAATTCCGTCAGTTACCAGCTGCAGGTCAAACTGCTGCGAGTGTTGCAGGAGCAGGAATTTGAACGTGTCGGCGACACGAAAACGATCAAGGTCGACTGCCGCGTGATTGCGGCCACGAATGTTAACCTTATGGATGAGATCGAAGGAGGCCGGTTTCGGGATGACTTATACTATCGCCTGAACGTCATTCCGATCTATCTTCCAGCGTTGAGAGAACGTCCCGACGACGTACCGGCGCTGGTCAAGTTCTTTATGACGCGGTATGTCGAACAGAACAATCTGTCCATTAACAGAATCACCACGGCCGCGCTAAGTTTCCTGACACAGTACGATTGGCCGGGCAATGTTCGCGAACTGCAGAACTACATCGAACGAGCTCTGGTACTGTCTTCATCCGACGAGCTTGATGTTGAAGATCTGCCGCAGCATGTTCGCGGCCTGGCGCCCGTGCGAATTGGCCGAAAGGACGTCAACAACATCGATTCGTTGTGTACGTCGTTGGTCAGTCTTGGAATCTCGAAGATCGGCAGTGATTCGAACGACGTCTACGCGACTGTCGTCAGTCGTGTCGAACGGGAAGTGATTCTGCAGGTTCTGCGACAGTGTCAGGGAGTGCAGACTCGCACGGCGACACGGCTGGGCATCAATCGCAACACGCTGCACAAGAAGATCGAGGAACACTCGCTGCAGGATGAGGCTCGGTAGAGCAGTCTTCAAGAAGATGCGGTCGTGCGGCTCGTTGACAACGGCTCTCGCCAGCGGAAAGACGTTCTCCACGGCCGCAAGTCAGCGTCGTACGCTGCAGGCCGACTGTGACAGGAGGATCGTCAGATGAAAACTCGACAGTCGTGGCTGGTTCTGATTGGCGTGTTTATCCTGTTGGATTGCGGGCCAGTGTCTGCGCAGCGGAAAGGCGTTGTAGTGCCTGCCGTGGGTGATCGCGATGGTGATCAGCCCGGGCAGGATTCTGCGAAGTTGCTGCAACGCTTGCGGGATCGAGACGAGCAATTTGATGGCATGCTTGTGGAATTCATAAAGCGCCGCAGCGAGTCGGTTGATCTCGCCAGAGTGGTTTTGCGTGAATCTTTCAATCGTCGAAGATTCCCCGGCGGCGGGGAGCATGTTTCATTCGGACTGCTTGGGAAACTGAGAGACTTGCCGCCGCCTTTTCCAGCTGTGTACACGTCGATGCAGAAGGTCGCGGTACGCGATGGGATTTTCGTAATTGAGCGTGCCGAGACCATTCTGTTGTTCCCCGAAGGCGCCGGTGGTTTTGAGAATGAGGCGCGGGGACTGTTATCCGTTTACCAACCGGCGCGGTGGAGCAATGCCGGCGGATACGTCCGGGCCGCATACAACAGGGAACCTCAGAGTCTCGTGATTTCGAAAGGCGCACGGGTGTTGGCGGTTATTGATCAGCAGCGACTTGCAGTTCAGTTGGCTCTGGGTTACGGGTTTGGAACACGGCTGTTGAGCATTGATTCTGTATCGACCCAGGCAGCAGGAAACACGATCGTACACGGTACCATTCGAATGTGGGCCGACGATGAAAGTCATTGCCGACTGTTGATCGACCATGATCTGGTGGTGCGAGAATCGCACATTCACGCTGACGTTCGGGGTAATCAGCACGAATTCGTAACCCAGGCGATCGGCTGCACGGACCAATCGGTCGTACCCGTTCTACCGACGTTGGGCAGTTTCAGGAAAAGATGGTTGGGCACGATGCGAGAAGGCGAATTGCAGGGAAAGGCCGTGGATAAGGAAAGCTTCACCCTGCAACTACAGACTGTCAGAAAACCGATTCCACAAGCGGAATTCAGTCGCCTGACACGATTTGAGGACACCGCGAACACCACGATTCATGACCTGTCCCCCAACACGTCGAGCTCAACAATTTGCCGTACGCGTACTACTGCCGCAGCCCACAAGACGCATGACCGGCGTTTCGTCGCGATTGTTATTTTCGTGTTATCTACGGTTTCGATTGCGACGGCAGCCGTCAGCTACCGCCATCGCGTCCTCCGTCGATAGTGGATCCGCAGTACAATCGTCAAGGTGGTACAGAACAACGTGTCTCGGAAAACTGACGGGACGTGGGACCTGTCATGCTTTTCTCTGCTGCCGATAATACTTCAGGCCGGGCAGAAAGAACGCCAGCCCGGAGACGACGCCAAACAATGTGATACTGAAGTTCGGCGTTCCCTGACGCTGCATGGCGGCCATCACGATTGATGTGCCAAATAACGCAACGGAATGGATGTAGAACCGGCCGGACAGCATGCCCGCCTTGGCAAGGAAAACAATTCCAGCGATGCAACCCAACACTGGTGAGAATTTCAGCACGGGCTCGTTCATCACGGACTCCACCGCAAATAACATCGACGATGCAACCATACTGCCGCCCCAGACATGAGCGATCTGTCGTTCGATAGACGTAATCGGGCCGGATCGGCTGCGCAGATTCCAGAATACTGCGGCCCATAAACCCAGACCGATGACCCACAGTCCAATGTACGGCAACCGAGACGTAATGCCGGCAAACTGGCACGCATTCGTCAGCAGACACAGCATCAGCAGAACCATGCTGTGCAGCATCCACAACAGTCCCCAGTTCCGCAAAACCGTGACATGATGTGATTCACGAAACAACCGTGACATCACGTTCATGATCGTGGAGCGACGAGCGCTGACGGGTTCTCTGTTCAGCCACGCCGTCAGATCCTCAGCGAGTTCATGGGCCGACGAATAGCGCAGGTCTCGAGGTTTCTGCAGACACTTCAGAACCACCATTTCCAGATCGATATCCACCTTCGAATTTAAAACGCGAATGGCCGGCGGGTCCTGTTCCATCACCATCAATAACGTGTCGAACGGCGATGCCGCCTGAAACGGTGGTCGGCCGGTCAGCATGGCAAACAGAATGGCACCCAGGCTGTAGACGTCGGAGGTCACGTCGATGGCGTCCGTTTGCCCGGCTGCCTGTTCCGGAGACATCCATGACGGTGTGCCAAGGATGGCTCCGCTTTGCGTGAGATTCGCTTCGTCGCTGCCGCCCGCAATCACCAGTGAGTCATCCGCCGCAGGGACACGTTTGGCCAGTCCGAAGTCCGTCACAAACGGCTCGCCCGCTTTCGAAATAAGAATGTTGGACGGCTTAAGGTCTCGGTGCAGAACGCCGGCCTGATGCGCGGAGTCAATGGCTCTGACGACAGGAAGCAGCATGCGAACGGCATCTTCGGCCGTCATCGGCCCATTTGCCAGTCGCATGGACAACGTCGTGCCCTCAACAAACTGCATACTGAACCACGGCTGTCCGTCGTGCTCACCGACCTCATAGACGGGCACAATATTGGGATGGTTAAGCCGAGCGGCGGCCAGTGCTTCTGCGCGCAGGCGGGCGAGATCCTGGGATGCCGCGAACGCAGCGTTCGGGATCATCTTGAGGGCCACCGTGCGATCGAGTGACTGCTGATAAGCTCGATACACGACACCCATGCCACCGCGCCCGATCTCTTCGCGCAGCTCGTACTCGCCGATTTTTGAACCCACGGGTGATGTCGATGCCAGTGCCGAATTGTTGACCAGTGTCTCGCCTGCGATGATGCGACTGACCTCATCGGACTGCAGCAGAGCGACATCGGCCGCGATCATCGCTGTGGCGTAGAGTTCCCGGATGTCGGATTCCAGATCGGGATTGTCGCGGACCGCGTTATCCAGTAACTCTGCCGACGAACCGCTCTGCGAATCGTTGATTAGACGATCCAGCACTTCGGCAAGCCGCTCGTCACGGACGCTGACTTCGTCGCGTTCGTCGCCTGAAGTTTCCGTTCGTGCAGTCATCCGGTCGCCAATAGAATACAGAACTCCGGTGAATAATCAGGCTTCCAACCTTCGACGCTGCCGCTGGAAGCTTCAGCAACTGTGGCCGCCGGGCATGTGTTTGGTGGGTGCAGTCACGGATATTGGTTTTCGACCGTAGGATGGGACCATCGTCCCGTCCAGTAATCTGATTCACCTCGGGACAATGGTCCCATGCTACATAACTGCCCAACTTCACGAACATTCATGGCTACACCCTGTTCGGTTTGTGAACGCCGTTCGTGCCGCAGTTCTCTCCTCCAGCGGTATCGTTGCAGGCGAAGTTATGCAGAGAAAGAGTTCAGATACGGCACCGTTGCGGCATGCTCTTTGACGGCACTGGCAGCGGATAGCAGTTGACCCAGGTAGTCCCATTCGCCGGTGAGCAGAGCCTCGCGAGCACTGTCGGGCATTTCTATGGGAATGCTCAGGTCGCCCGCCGTTGCTTTCAGGTCTTCAAGACTCACGACGACTTTCAGGGTTGGATCCGCTTCGATGGCTGCTGCCAACCGGTCAAGGTCGTCTCGAGATGCAGTGACTGCTGCGACACCCAGCGAACAACAGTTGCCGAAGAAGATTTCTGCGAATGATTCGGCGAGCACGGCGTTGATGCCCCACCGCATGAGCGATTGAGGTGCGTGTTCGCGAGATGATCCGCAGCCGAAATTCCGACCGGCCACCAGAATGCTGGCTCCGCTGAACTTTGCGTGGTTGAAAGGGTGGTTGGGGTCCTGCTTTCGATCGTCTTCGAAGGCGTGCTCACCCAGCCCATCAAACGTCACACACCGCAGGTAGCGAGCGGGGATGATGCGGTCGGTGTCGATGTCGTCCAGCATCAGAGGAATGCCGGTTCCGCTCACGGACTTGACTTCGTTGGTCATCGTTATGTTCTTTCAGCGACTGGAGTTCTGTCCATGTTAAGTTTAGTAGTAGCGGAACTCGCCAAGAGTTTCGGCAAACGAGGGGAAACGCCGAAAGTCCTGGCGACTTCCGCTACCGTCAGCATTAGTAAACTTAATGTGGATGCAGCACTGTGTACGGCAACCTGAAGGTTTGCCTGGAAGTTGTTCGTCAAGGCGAGATTCGTTCTTCTGGTAATTCCATCAGCCTCAAAGGTGGCGAGGCGTTAGACTGCGTTTTCAGAGAATGGGGCGAGGCCTACACGGCAGCTCCGGCGAACTCGCGGATGTCTGCCACCTGTCCTTCGATCGCTGCTGCCGCAACCATGGCGGGACTCATCAGCAACGTTCGGCCCGTGGGACTTCCCTGGCGGCCTTTGAAGTTTCGGTTGCTGGACGATGCGCACACTTCGCGGCCCTGAAGCTTGTCCGGATTCATTGCCAGGCACATGCTGCACCCGGCTTCACGCCATTCAAAACCTGCGGCTTCGAAGACTTCGTGCAGTCCTTCCTGCATTGCCTGTTCGCGAACCAGCTGTGAGCCTGGCACAA
>JBDONA010000597.1:0-2637 GCA_039831575.1 Fuerstiella sp.
CAGCTGTCCTCCGTGCACAGGACAGTGTTTTTGAGGCAGTTGTCGCG
Organism: Fuerstiella sp.; assembly: GCA_039831575.1. Classification (GTDB taxonomy): domain Bacteria; phylum Planctomycetota; class Planctomycetia; order Planctomycetales; family Planctomycetaceae; genus Fuerstiella. Next base: position 48 of record JBDONA010000597.1, read on the forward strand.
CAGAAGGGCATCCGGGGCTTGTGCGCACTGCTCCCTCGGCAACAACCAGCCACGACGAAGGTCGCTTGTCGGCATCAACCGAGCCAAGCTTCGACGTGACGTATTCAGAGTTTGAATGACGCGATTTCCTGCTTCACGTCTTCGCTCTGCGCCGGTGATCTCGGACGGGCCGACAGCCGTGGTTGACGAGCCCCTTTGATTCTCGATGATCCAGGGATTGCGTCATTGGCCAGATTGATTTTTCTGCACTGGCTTACAATGTATGAGGCAGGCGATATTGTCAGTGATAACGAAGCCGCAAAGCGTGTAAGGCAATCATTTTGATGGACTCAGGCAGCCCGCCACAGAGCAGACAACGACTTGACTGCATTGACGCGCTGCGCGGACTGGTGATGGTCTTCATGTGCCTGGATCACAGCCGTGAGTTTTTCGGAGACCTGCGCGTGCAGCCGGAGGATCTGGAGACCACCACGCCGCTGCTGTTCGCGACTCGATGGGTGACGCACTTCTGCGCTCCCACATTTATCTTTCTGGCAGGCACATCGGCTTGGCTGTATCGGCAAAAAACAGGCGACACACGGCAGCTGGCGCGTTTCCTGTGCACGCGAGGACTCTGGCTGATACTGCTGGAATTTTCGGTCTTCTACTTTGGCTGGTTTTTCAGCGTCGGTCCGTTTCCCTTGATGTTCATCGTAATTGCGGCCATTGGCTCCTGCATGATCGTGCTGTCCGTTTTGATTTTTCTTCCCTACAGGCTTTTGTGCGCTGTGGGCCTGCTGATCGTTGTCCTGCACAACACGCTGGATTCAGTCGTGCCAGGTGACTTTGGGGTGTGCTCGGGGTTGTGGCAGCTGTTGCATGACGGCGGCCACATCAACCTGCTGAATATGGATGTGGGCTACCCCATTCTGGCGTGGATTGGCGCGATCGTCTGCGGTTACTGTTTCGGAGCCGTCCTTGAACAGGATCGGGAACAACGTCGGCGCACCTGCTTTCGAATCGGCTCATTGTGTGTGATGCTGTTTCTGATTCTGCGCACGGTCGATCTGTACGGTGAACCGTCGCCCCGAGTTGTTGACGCCGGCTGGCAGATCAGCATCATGTCATTTCTGATGTGTACCAAGTACCCGCCGTCACTGCTGTACCTGTTGATGACCCTGGGACCGGCACTGATTGTTCTGGGTGCGTTCGACCAGACGCGTCCGAAAACCTTTGCCGCAGAAAAATTGTGGACTGCTCTGCTGGCGTATGGTCGGGTGCCGCTGTTCTTCTATGTCGCACATCTTTATCTGATTCATTTGTCGTCCCGGCTGCTTTACTGGGTGGTTCGCGGCGAACCCATGTCTCCCGTCGCGACGGCATTTCGATGTTTTATGAATCAGACAGAGTTCCCCGAGCAGTACGGGTTTCCGTTGTGGGTCGTTTATCCGGCGTGGCTGGTGATGCTGCTGATTCTGTGGCCGCTGTGCAGCTGGTACGGCCAAAGAAAAAAGCGCGGCCAACAGTTCTTCTGGAGCTACCTGTAAAGCAGGCCCGTCCAGGAACGCAGCGACGCCGCCCCGGCAATGGGATGACCAGAGAAGCGGGCTGACGATGCCGGAACAGCGCTTCGCTCGGTCCGGCCTACTTACTTTCTTCTTTTGTTCAGTGTTTTTCGTGACCCGAAGCGTAAGCGAGGCGATCGCCGCGACTTGTCTCCTCGGGTCGAAATTCAGAAGAAACCAGAGCAGGTTACTTCTTGTCGTAGCGGAAGCCGCCAAGGCTTTCGACCTGTCTCTGCCGAAATTCTTGGCGAATTCCGCTACAGAACGACCGCGTGATATTGAAAACTGCTGTAGCGTTATCCAACTACTCAAGATCGTCGGGATTCTGCGTTCGATTGAATCGGTTCATCCTGATCTGCGTCTGCTCAAACTCGCTCTGGCGCAACGGCTGCTGCTGATCGTGCTGTTCGTCCTGCCAGCCGATGAACAAACCGGGACGGCTGTTCCTGAACTCTTCAAGCTCGACAATCATTCTGACGCTCTGTTGCACGGATCGCCACGAACAACGCGGATGAGAGGGAAAGCGGGCCAGTCCTCGACGGCTGGGATAATAGGGATGCAGATTTAGATCCAGCGACAGCGATCGTTGGCCACATTCATGAAGCAGCCATCGCGTGGTTTCGACGGCATCCATTGCCACCCGATCTGCTGCCACGCCAGGGCCGCCGACAAGGACATTGGCATCGAGTCCGATATTGTCAGATAAGGCCTGCCGAGCCGCGTCAGCCACCGCGTCGAGCCCGCGGCATATCGCGCTGCGGGGCATCCTCTTTTCCAGAAATCCATCGCGAACCTCATCATCCGCCGATTCCAGGCCCAGGATTGGCCGGACGCAAACCCGTCTGGGCAATCGCTCCGCAAGCTGCACCAGACGGTCCGTATTTAAATAAGCCTCTCTGGTGTCGAGCGACAGGACCAACAGATTGGGCATTGCGTCAGCTTGGTCGCAGATGTCCAGCAGGAACTCGGGCGCAAGCTCACGAGGGTTCAGCACGGATCCCGAGTTATACACGACAAGGTGAGCCAACTGTGGCAACAGTTCGCGA
>JBDONA010000553.1:0-11641 GCA_039831575.1 Fuerstiella sp.
ATCCGAAGCTCACGCAACCCAGACAAAGTCATCGATGCCACCATCACGATAAAGACAAAACCCCTCCGCAAATCACTGCTCAAAACCCTTAAGTCCACGCCATTCGGGCTTGCCCCGGTGGTGTTCAGGCTTCTGCACTACGACTGCCAGCGTGGACGCAGGGTAGTGCAAAACCCGAGAAACACCTCGACAAGCGGGATGGCGGATGAATGCGCCCCAAACTCGCGACGCTTGGCAGCCCGTGTCGGCAATTACTGCCAGCGCACGTCAATTGCACGGAACCACGCAGCCAATTGGCCGTCAATCGATGCAGATTTTCATCGACAAACTGCCGGGTTCTGCGTCTTATTGTTATGGCAGGTCCAAAGACAAACGACTTTGGACCTGCCCAAAGTGTAAATCGCAGGAACGCGGTTATTCAGCAGTCGCATGGAAAGCACTCACTGCAATTTCGGAGGCTTGATGACGTAGAAGGACGGAGTCATGAAAACACAAGGATGGAAACGAATCACTGGAATCTTCGCTTCAATAGCCATGGCAACGCTGATCAGCGGCTGTCATGCCGTACACAGCGGAGCACCTCACCCCTTCACCACCATGTTTCGCAAAAGTGCTGAGGTGAACAACTTCGCCGCTCCGGCTGAGTCGGTCCCGGCCACTGCCGAGCCAGCCGCACAGAACACCGTTCCCGGTTGTTCATAGCAGCGTGTAACTGCCGGAAGCGATCGGGTTGAAACATGGTCTGCACGAAAACACGGCCGTGTGCAACTGGGGGCGATGCACGTGCTTCGTGATCAGCGAGCACGTGCATCGGACGTCCACTTGCGCAGCATGTCCCGCAGAAGTTTTATTTCTGAAAAAAACGTCTGTGCATCCGCGTTGCCGTGTTCCAGCGCCCACGGACCGCGGAAGCCGGCGTTCCAGGCAATGTCGAAGCAACGTTTCAGATCGTATTCTTTGTGTTCGCCGTCGGGCCCGAGTTTCCTGGCTTTAAAATCGCAGGTGACGGCCACTGGAAAGGCACGTGCCAGAGCGGTGTATCGAACGTCATTGCCGGACCAGTTTCCGGTGTCCACGCCCGCGGAAATGTTGTGTCCGATTGCCTTCAGCAGCAGCGGCACGGCAGCGGGATCACTCTGCATCCAGCCAAAGTTCTCGACCAGCATCGTGACATCACGGTCAGCCGCGTAGTCGCACAACTCGCGGTAGCTGGCCACATGGATGGCCATGTCGGGCTTCTGTGCCTGCGGCAGCGGTCGTGCCCAGCGACAGCCCAGACGTGAGGCAATGTCGATCGAACGTTTGTACTCGTCCAGCGCCTGTTGGCGGACGTCCTTCTGAGGACTGTTCATGTCGATGCCACGCTGATTCATTTTCAGATTCGTGAGCACGCAGCCATATTTGTCAGCCCCCGCCCGCAGCCGCTCCAGATACTTTTCGTCCACCGACGAGAAGTCGGGAAACGACGAAGTGTTCAGATCGATCACACGAAGATCAAGCTCTTCGCGCATGATCTGCGGCAGCTCCAGCAACGTGAATTTTCCTTCTCTACGCGAAGTGGTCAACTGAGCCGCGGCGGACGCGGACACGATTCCAATGGCATCCTCAAGATCTGACGGTCCTTTCGCCTGACCCGCCGCTGTCACGGTCGACGGAGTCGCCGTGACCGTTGCCCCCGCTAATGCGATACCGCCATGGCGAAGGAAGTCCCGCCGACTCAATTTGTCCGTGACACTCTGGGGGAAATTCCAATGGTGCATGGCTGAATCCGGATTCAGGGTCACACGTTGTGCGACGGTACGAGCGATTACGTCCAGCGAATTATCACAACTCCGCAACAATGATATCGCGACGAACTCCCCGCAAGTCCATTTCGAATTCAATATTCCGAATCGGTGGACGTGAATAAAACCACTGAATGCCAACTCGGGCGGCGTCCGGGATCCCCGGGATAATTACATCTTTCAAAGCATGGTGTACCGGGTGTGCACAATACACGCGGATGCTGGACAGAAGTTGTTCGTTGGCCTCCAATCGACTCAGACGCGTCCGCATAATGTCCACCACACATCGTGCTTTGTCCAGCAGCGCGGCTTCGCTGGTTTCGCCAAATCGCACAATGTGCTGATCGGCTAATTCACGATGGGGCAGTTCGCCGCCGCCGGCAACGACGAACGTCGGGGCAGACGATTCACTCGGTTCCACGTATGAAAAACCGTACAGCAGTGTTTCGTTCGGCGGATCGACAACTGGTGCGACGTTTGTGCGAGCCACCGGATTCTCGCCTTCCACCAGCATGTCCCACTCTTCGAGCAATGCCCGATACTGCTTGTTGAATTCGATGAATCCGCTCATCGGATGGGGTTCGGGACATCTCAGTTCCACACCGCACAGACAAAAATGCTCCAGTCCCCGTTGCTCAATATATTTTCTAACGCCAATCAGTCCCTGCCGCCACGCCACCGGCCGACTGAGAGTCGCATGAATAATTTCGCGGTCCGAAACGGTAATCACGCCGGACGAATAGGGTTCAATCCCCTGAAGAAATTGGTAGCCGCCACGAACATTCAATTTCAATCGTGATGCCATTCGCATCTCCTGTGATTTCAACATGGCCGACGGCCTGCACGGCGATCGCACCAGAAGGTTACAGCCACTTGTCGAGAATCTCTTGCAGGGACACGCCAGATGGATTGTCAGCAAACTCAGCCAGCTGCGCAACCAGCACGTCCACGACGGGCAACGCTGCGGTTCCCTCAGGTGTGGTGGGCACCACCGCTGCCGGCAACCAGGTGACGACATCTGCGATTCCGTCGCCATCGATCGCTGACGTTTCGACGATTCTGGCGGACGCCGTCACCTCTGGTGACAGCGCCGGATGTCGGTGTGACAGATCCGTTTTGTTCCACAGAATCGTAGTCGGACAGGTAGACGGAACAGCACTCAACAACTGTGCATCGGCATCAGTCCACCCGTTCTGTGAATCGACCACCAGCAGGCAGGCGTCGCAGTTGGCCACGCAATTGAGAGCTGACTCGACGCCGACCGCTTCAATATCATTGTTGGTGTCGTCGCGAATGCCGGCCGTGTCGACCAGCAGGAAAGGCCAGCCGCCCAAAATCACTTCGACTTCGACAAGGTCACGCGTCGTGCCTGGCTGGTCAAAGACAATTGACCGTTCGTACCCGATGATTGAGTTCAGCAGACTTGACTTGCCCGCATTCGGTTGGCCGATGACGGCCACACGCCAGGGCGTCGTCAGATGAGTAGCAAAGGCCCTCCATCGCAGAAAGTCATTCCGAAGAGCCGCATCCGCATCTACCTGTGCGGACAGTGTCGTCAGGTATTGACGTAGCACACCATTATACTGCGTCAACAGAAATGAGGCCGTACTGCGGGTTCGACACTTCAACAGCTGCTCCAGAATGGCTCGCTCAAGACGTCCTTCAGTGGCCTTATCGGGGCACTGACTTAAGGTTGAATTCGTCGGACGGTCGGTCGAAGTCAGCTGCCGTGAAATACGCTCAACGGCAGCGTCGCCGCCGTGACAATGGATCTCCCAGTCGTTGTCACTGACCCGCACGACCACAACGTCTTCGCCGTCCCACATCCCGTACAGAATGCGTCCAATGGCCGCTTGCGACGGCAGCATGCCGTTGGCTGCCCGAAAGCAGGAATCGAATCGGTCGGACGTCTCCGGCCCCGCAATTCTGACCCTGGTCACTGCGACAGCACCACGGCCGGGAGCCGTCAGTTGCGTGACATGTGATTCACCGTTCATTTGCCGATCGTCCGATCTGCGATGGACGGCGTGCCGGAAGGCTTGACTCGCCGAGCGAATACCTTGTCGGCCGATGTGGCATACAGAGTACGAAAGTCAGGGCCGCCGAACACTACGTTCGACAGAAACGCTGTCTGCGGTTTGCTGATCGAACCGCCCAGGCGTCCGGTAGGGTCAAACATCTGCACGCCGACGGAAGTCGCGACATACAGTCGACCGGCGTCATCCACGGTCATACCATCTGACCTGGGTTCAGTCTCCCCAAAAGTCGTCTGCAACGGCGAGTAATAAGCAGCACCGAACTTCAGACCGCCATCCGTTTCAACGCGGAACGTCCGCAGCACCGGTGAATTCCCATCCGTCACGACAAGTGTTGCTTCGTCCTGCCAAAGAATGATTCCATTGGGGCGAAATCCTTCCGCAACTTTCTGCGGCTTGTCGGTGGATCCACACTTCACCAACCAGACCGAGTTTGATTTCGGAGACGTGACATAGATGTGCCCTTGGCGACTGACCACAAGGTCGTTGGCCGATGGCAGATCCGCCAGGACCTCAAAGGACCCATCAGGCTCATACGCGACCACTTGTTTGGCTTTGTTCAGACAGCCAAACAGTACTCCGTTGGGGCCGAACATCAATCCGCTGGTGCCCCCCGCATTTTCCGCAAACACTTCCGCTTTTCCGTCTTCGTTCAGCCGATAGACCGTGCCGCTGGGCACATCGGAGAAATAAAGTCGGCCGTTCCGGTCGACGGCGGGGGCTTCCGTAAACTTGAATCCTTCCGCGACTAAACGCCACGGCGAATCGTCAAGCAGGACCTGCGTCAACGGCATATCCTGCGCCGCAGCATGATTGGCACACAGCACAGTAACCAGACAACACGCAGCCCACAGGCGACCCAACGGGACCGGTAACGAAACACATGTCATATTAAGATTGCCTTTGCAGGACAGAAGTGAAACGGCTCACGACGTAATGGTCGCTGCAAACGTCCATTTGTTCAATCCAATGGCCATGTCCCATCAGGTAACCATATGGACCTGAGTGGTTTCTTGACGTCGCCGTTCCAATCGCTCACAGTAGGTGCGTCATAGTCGAGCCGACGCCACATTCCGTGAAAAGAGAACATCGATGCACCGTATTCTGCTTATTCTGCCACTCCTCATCTCAACGACATGGGCGGCCCCACAGAAAGAAGGCCGTTGGGAAAAGAGCGTCCAGCAGTTTGAAAGACAGATGAAGGACGGCGACTCCAAATCCGGTTCCGTGCTGTTTATTGGCAGTTCCAGCATTCGGAAGTGGGATTTGCCGAAGTGGTTTCCCGGACACGCCACGATCAATCACGGCTTTGGTGGGTCGGAAGTTGCGGACTCACTGCAGTTGTTTGACCGCATCGTAAAGCCGCTCCAGCCGTCCATGATTCTGATGTATGCCGGGGACAATGATATCGGCAAGGGCAAGACGGCCGAAATCGTCCACGCTGACTTTCAGAGTTTTGCCAAACGGGTCAGGACAGACCTGGCTCCGGGAACCAAACTTGCCTTCATTGCCATCAAGCCCAGCATCAAACGATGGTCCTTGTCTGACGAGATGGCCAGGGCCAATGCGTTGATCGCACACGACTGTGCGGCGGATGATCAATTGGTGTACGTCGACATCTGGACCCCGATGCTGGGACAGGACGGCAAACCGATGGCGGATCTATTCATTAAGGACGGACTGCATCTGAGCGATAAAGGCTACGCGATGTGGACGGCTGTCGTCGCAGAACTGCTTCCACCGCCGACCATCGTCGTCGACGAAGCTCTCTCCGGCCGCAGCCTGCTGTTTTACACCGACTTTGAGGACCAGAGCATCAACCGCTTCGAACCAACAGATGCCACGGCCTGGAAGTTATCCGAACAGGATGGCAACCACTTTATTTCGCTGACGAAGAAGCGCAGCAAATACACTCCACCCGTTCGATCTCCCTACAACAGAACACTGATTAAGGATTTGAAGGTCGACAGTTTCGTTTTGGATGTAAGGCTGCAGTCCACGATTCCGGATTACAACCATCGCGACCTCTGCATGTTCTTCGGGTACCAGGACGATGCTCATCTGTATTACGTGCACCTGGGCAAACGCACGGACGACCATGCCAACCAGATCTTCATCGTGAATGACGAACCCAGAACAAAGATATCCACAAAAACCACGGCTGGTATTCCGTGGAACGACGACTGGCATCACGCCAGAATTGTGCGGGACGCTAAGACCGGCTCGATTCAAGTGTTCTACGATGACATGCAAACGCCTGTCATGACAGCCACCGACACAACCTTCGGCACAGGCCGAATTGGCGTGGGTTCCTTTGACGACACCGGAAACTTTGATGAAATCAAAGTCTTCGGTGCGAAGCCAGGCAAATAATTCCATTGAAGAGCGGGGCGGCGCGTTTCGTTGTCCGCGAATCTCGAAGTTGCGCGGTCACAGGTGGAGCCCTGTGCGGGGGAACCACCGGGGCTTCCTGCGCAAGCTCAGTCCAGCCCCGGCCACCCATCGGACAGTCACGGCGATTCTCAGCTGCACCCATTTGACACCACTCGATCCAATACGGTTTCAGAACCTGGTAGATGCACTACAATCCATGTTTGGTAGTGATTTTTCGTTCCCTCGTCTGAAACTGAACTCATGGATTTCCTGCAACTGGCCGGAAAAAACATTCTGGTTGTGGGAGTCGCCAATCGCAAAAGTGTGGCGTGGCTCACCGCAAAACTGCTACGAGAAGCGGGAGCAAATGTACTGTTCTCCGTCCGCTCCGAAGAACGCGCTGCCACCGTCCGAAAACTGGCGCCGGAGGCTTCGATCTTCATCTGCGACGTCGAACATCAGGACCAGATTGACAATCTGGGACAACAGGTGGCCGCGCAGGTTTCGACGCTGCACGGCATCGTTCATTCTGTAGCGTACGCAGATTATTCTGCGGGCTGGCTGCCGTTTCACGAAACTCCGCGAGCAGCCTTCCTGCAGGCGCTGGACATTTCGTGTTACTCGCTGGTCGCGCTGGCAAACGCGTTCAAGGATCTGCTGGATCCGGAAACGGGCAGCGTGGTATCGATTTCAATCTCCACCACGCGGATGGCCGCCGAAAACTACGGCTACATGGCGCCAGTGAAAGCCGCGATGGATTCTTCGATCTGCTTTCTGGCAAAGTCGTTTTCGAAGTTCTCCAACATCCGCTTCAACGCGGTTTGCCCGGGACTGCTGAAGACATCCGCCTCGGCCGGGATTCCAGGTTACGTTGACAGCTTTCTGTTCGCGGAAAAGGCCACTCTGCGAAAGAAGGCCGTACAGACGCACGAAGTGGCCTCTGCGGTCGCGTTCATGCTGAGTCCCAGGTCTTCAGGCATCAATTCTCAGGGCATCGTGATCGATGCCGGAATGGGCACCAACTACTTTGACGACGAGCTGGTCCATGACAGCGATGGATCAGCCTGACACAACCGCAGAACGCCGGGCGGGGGTTCCAGGTGCAGTGGAGTCCCGGTGGTTGATTGCGCTGGTGTTGATCGGCATCACGCTGCGATTGCTGGTGCTTTTGCTGCGCGGGGACGATTTGAATACTGACCCGGACGTGTACGTCGGCATCGCTCAGACGATCGTCGACGGCAACGGCATCTGCGTGCCTGGAAGTGATCGACCAACGGCCTTTCGTCCGCCGTTGTATCCGCTGTTGCTGGCGGGATTACACCTGACAGGCCTGAAGCTGACGTACGCTGCCGGACTGATCAATCTGGTGTCCGGCGCAGTGGTGATCATTGGCGTTTGGTGGATGGCACGGGTGGTCGGTCTTCCCGGCAGATGGTCGGTGATAGCGGCTGCAGCTGCGGCATTTGATCCGCTGCTGCTCAGATACTCAGTGTTACCGATGACAGAGAGCATCAGCGCCGGACTGTTAACGGTCGCCATGCTTCAGATTCTCAAGTTGTTCAGCAAACAGTCCGCTGCCACAGCGAATTTCGCTGACTCATGGCTGCGGTGGACGTGTATTAACAGCAGAACGGCTGCCCCCACGAGCCAGAACCGATTCCGTCAATTTGTAAACTGCTGTAACACAACCTCACGAATGAAAACAGCAATCGTGGCGGGCTTGTGTTTCGGTATGGCAGGACTCTGTCGGCCGGTCGGTCTCGTGATGTGTGTTGTCATGACTCTGACTCTGTTGCTGGCTGCCACGCAGCGTTGGGGCGGGCCCCCTCAGAAGCGGCCTGACACCAAACCAAATGACAAGGAACGCCGTCCCAGGTTTGTTCGTCCGGCATTTCTGGCTGTTTTGCCCGCCATCATTGCTGGCGTGGTGGTGTTGCCCTGGATTGTTCGCAATGCCGTGCAGTTTGGTCATTTTATTCCCGCGACGACTCACGGCGGCTATACGCTGTTGCTGGGCAATAATCCGGTCTTCTATCGCGACGTGGTCACAGCACCGGGGCAACCGGTGTGGCAGGGCGAAAGTCTGGATCACTGGCAGCAGGAAGTCCTGACCGACATGCTTGAGGACGGTGTCCAGCCTGCCGATGACGTGGCGATCGACGCATGGAATTACGATCGAGCTGTCGAAAACATCAGGCAGCAGCCCGACGTCTTTCTGCAAGCGTGTCTGCTGCGGTGGAAACGATTCTGGGCTTTGCGACCATCGGTCACCGAAACACAGTTGCCAGCGTTGACGGCAACCGCCGTGGCAATATGGTACGGCGTATTGTGGTCAGGTCTGGCCGGAAGTCTTTTCTGTGCGGACATCCGTCGCTCTGTTCATATACAGCTGTTGTGGTTGGCGATATTATCATTTCTGCTGCTGCACACGTTCTACTGGACGAACACCAGGATGCGGGCCCCCTTGACCGGAATCATCGTCGTGCTGTCTGCGGTCGGATGGGAAGCCATTTTCCGCCGTTCATCCAGGGGCCGTAAAAGCATGGCGCTCGAGGAAGATTTGAGCTAACGCTCGAAAACAAATGATCCGCTTCTGTTGGTCGCTGCAAGGATGCCGGCAAGACGGACTATCGTTTATCCGAAAGACTTTGATCAATGATCTGTATTTCTCTGACACCATCCTCGCGGACCCTCGCACCGGCCGATCTGCTGAATGCCTCCCGGAAGTGCGATATGATCGAGCTGTGTCTGGACAGCTTCCTCAAGACACCGGACATCGCCTCTCTGCTGAAGCTGTGCGAAAAGCCGGTCGTGGTGTCCTGCCGACGTCGCAAGGACGGTGGCAACTGGACGGGCAGCGAAGACGAACGCCTGCAGTTGCTGCGTAACACGATTGTGGCGGAGCCGGATTACGTGGAATTGGAACTGGATATTGCTGACAAGATCCCGCGGTTCGGCAAGACTAAACGAGTGATCAGTTACACGAGTCTGAATCGTCCGTTGTCAAAAATCGACGACATCTTCGAACAGTGCTACAAGGCCAAAGCCGACGTGGTGAAGTTCACCTGGCCCACGGACGACCTGGATGCCGCGTGGCCACTGCTGGCGGCTGTCACTCAGGCCCGCGAGCTGCCTGTGGTTGGGCAGGGAATTGGAGAATCGGGGCTGACGTTTTCGCTGCTTGGTCGAAAATATGGTTCGCCCTGGATTTACGCGGCTCTGGAACGCGGCATGGAAACCTACGATGGTCAGCCAACCGTGTGGCAGCTGGAAGAAGAGTATTGCTTGCGAGACATTGACAAGAAGACACGATTTATTGGCGTCGTTGGGCTGGGTGCTGCGGAAAACACAACCGTTCGCGTGCTGAACGCTGCGTTTCAGGAACTGGACAAACCCATTCGCTGCCTGCCGTTACAGCCTGGCAGCATGGGAAAACTGCAGAAGCGGCTCGGCATCATGAAAATCAACGCCATGCTGGTTGATCCGCTGTATTCCGGTGATCTCAGTTCGATGTGTACTCCCAGCGACGAACTGTCACAGCAATCCGGGTACATGGACGTGGTCCTTGAAGGTAAGAGCGGCTGGATCGGCAAAACAACGTTGATGGAAGCGGTCGACCAGGTCACGTCGTCCGTAAAAAGTGAACGGTGGACGGAAGGTCGGGCAACGACGATCTTTGGTCATGGACCAATTGCGCTGGCGGCGGCACATTACCTGTCGGGCAGAAACGCGGCCGCCAGTATTGCAGCACCATTAGACAATGCGGCCATGTCTGCGGCCAAGAAGGCATCGGTCAGGCATATCCCCTGGGCAGCCATTCACCAGACCGCGACGGACGTTGTCGTGCTGGCCGGAGACGACATCAAATGTGGTACCGCGCGTGGCGAGCTGAATCCGTCGCTGATCCGCGAAAAAATGCTCGTGATCGACCTGACCGCCTACCCCGGCGAATCGCCCTTCGCCGAAGAAGCACAAGTCCGTGGAGCCACGTACGTCAGTCCGTCCGCGATATTTGCTCAACAGTTGCAGCTGCAATTCAAGATGCTGACCGGAATGGACCTGCCGCCGACCGCCTTCAAAAAGGGATTGGAATCGGCTTAGCGCTGCGTCGGTCCTGCGTCATTGAGTGCCACTGGCTCTGCCAGTGCCTTAAGTCTCGCAAAAACACTGGTAGAACCAGTGGCACACAATACCTTTATTTGTGACTGGCAAAGCGTTGGGCGTCGACTGGAGAATGACACGGGACTGACCACGGGATCGCTTGCTCATTGATGTCCGACTTGCCAATCATTGATGCTGTTATTCCACCTCGACGCAGCTGGCAACCAAATCTCGCGACATTGCTTCGATGTGTCGCGGTTACCAGCCTTGCCGTTCTGCTGCGTGCCGGTGACGAAGCCCGGACCACCGATCGCCTGACGGACTCGGCTTTCGTCGTCGACGTGGAACTGGTGTCCGATGCTGCCGCAAACGTCGCTCACGGCACAAACGTCGCTCACATCACCTCCGTGGGCGAAGGTCTGTGGCGGTTACGTGACGCGAACAAAGATCCACTCGGATTCGCTGCGTTAACTCTGCCCTATGCGGTTGATGTCATCGGCTACCGCGGCCCCAGCAACATTCTGTTGATCCTGAATGAGCAGTCGCAGATCGTCGCCGCGCAACTTGTCCGCAGCGACGACACTCCGGAACATGTCGACGCCATTCTGCAGGACGAGTTTTTCTTTCAGCAGTTTAATGGCTGGACACTGGGCGATCCCGAAAGCATCACGGACATCGACGCTACCAGCGGTGCCACGCTGACATGCCTTGCGATTACGGAAGGCATCGCTGTCCGGTTGGCCGGCGCTGTGCGGCTCGGCAGCGAAAAACCATCGCTGCGGTTTCCGGACATCCTAAATGCAGCAGACCTGATGACTGTGTTCGACACACCGACCGGCCTGACGGTCCTTCCGATCGATGGCATCGAAGCACAGGTTGTCGACGGCAATGGCAACGGCAACGGCAACGAGATTGGGCGTCTCATTCGCACCGGTCCGCTGGTCGATTCGCTGACCGGATACCAGGGACCCAGCGAAGTCCTCATGTTTCTGGACCCTGACGGCAACACTCAAGAACTGGCCCTGCGAAGAACTTATGACAACAAGCCGTACGTCGACTACCTGAATGAAGAACCGTGGTTCTGGAACACATTTCAGGAAAAACAACTTCGACAGCTGGCAACGATGGATCTTGCAGAACAGCAGGTAGAAGGTGTTTCCGGTGCAACGATGACCAGCATGGCGGTTGCCGAAACCATCATCGCCGCGGCTCGTGAATACGAAGCACGAAAGTCCGCTGCGGCCACCGAAGTTCGGCGTCGCCGGATTCACTGGAGCCGTCAGGACACGGGCACGGCCTTCGTTTTGCTTGCAGCCATCGTGATTGGCATGACTCGACTGCGAGGAT
>JBDONA010000094.1:0-2635 GCA_039831575.1 Fuerstiella sp.
TCAAAGGGAAGCCTTGGTATTTCGGTAAGTGGGAAGATCACGAAGCCGCCTTGCATCGATACCTCGATGAGGTTGACGACATTCAGGCAGGCCGTGATCCACGTCGACAGGGTGTCGTGCTGGTATCAGATTCGGTCACTGTGGCCGAAATGCTTAACACATTTTTGACGTCGATGAATCAGAGGCAGGTATCGGGTGAAATATCAGCCAGGCATTTCGGCGACTACAGGCGATCCTGCAAAGTTGTCGTTGACCACTTCGGGCGAAACGCCCGCGTGAGTGCTTTGCGGGCAGCTGATTTTTCGACACTGCGGAAGTCATTCCCGTCGACATGGGGGGCCGTGAAAGTCGGGACAGAAATCCAACGCATGCGCACAGCGTTCCGGTGGGCGGCTGAATCGGAGCTGATTCCGGCATTGCCGAACTTCGGGCCGGACTTCCGAAAACCGCCGAAGCGAGTCATCCGGATTGAGAAGCAGGAGCGACAGGCAAAGCACGGAACTCTCGACTTCCCGGCGCAGGAGCTGAGAACTCTGGTGGACTCCAGCAACGGCTGGATGACCGCGTGCATTCTTCTGGGGATCAATTCTGGTTTTGGTGCGTCTGATTGTGGACGCCTGCGAAGCAACAACATCGACATGGCGACCGGATGGTATGACCTGGCACGGCGAAAGACCGGCATCCCACGTCGCTGCTGGCTGTGGCCGGAAACGCGAGCGGCAATCCATGACGCGATGATGCAGAGACCGTTGGCTGTCAATGATGACGACGAAGCACTGTGCTTCCTGACGTCTCACGGCAAACCAGTGTGGTGGGAGTCGGAAGCGGGCAACAAGTGCGACAACGTCGGTAAGGCATTCCTGAAGTCGTGCAGGCGGAATGAGGTCCACAGGCCAGGGAGAAGCTACTACAGCCTGAGACGGACGTTTGAGACCGTTGCAGGCGGCACGAAGGATCAGGCGGTGGTTGATCTGATGATGGGGCACTGCGACGACAGCATGGCCGCTGTCTACCGCCACGGGATCGACGACCAGCGGCTGATCGATGTTGCTGAGCACGTGCGACAGTGGCTGTGGAAACGCAAATGCAACGCGTGTGGCGAGACTCAGTTTTCGGTTACTGAGGATTGGAAGTGTGACAGTTGCGAGGAAGCCAAGTCGGCTGATGAGGAGGTGGAACGATGAACGAAAAATATAAGAAGTGGATGGCGGAGTATCTCCAGACGTGTGCGGCAGAAAACTTGAAACACTGGGGGGACAATGACGTTCCAGAGTTCGAACAACAATTCGCGAAATACTTTGCCGAACGCGCCTCCTCATTCGAGGACGCAACCGGCAAGCAGTTCTGCTGGGAGGGGCCGCTGTTGGACAAGACAGAATGTCAGCGGCAGCTGGAATCGATTGGCACGCCGTTGTCTGAGATAGCGAAGCTGGAATGGCCGAAGGGATATATGGAGTTGGTGGGTATCGTGGAAACGAAGCTTGCGATGATCCAGAACAGGCGAACCGTCCGAAAGAAGAGTAAAGGGAAGTCGGTAGCGGAATGTGATTTAATCTTGCAGGCCGCACTGGAAAACACGGCGACAGCAAAACAGTACCTGTTCGCGTCCGGTGAGGAACTGCAGAAACTGATCGGCGCCAGTCGAAGGACAATCGAGAAGACGCGATTCTGGAATGAGCGGATGTCACGACGAACGGCATATCGACAAGACCGAATACTGGAACGCAAACTGCGATGATCTGTGGGTAATCCACGATTACCCATCACGTTCCCATTCGGTTTTTTGCAACGCGGGAAAACATTGTGTTCCCGTGTTTTTCATGCGCCTGCCGTACCCAAGATTTCCCATTGCGCCGCATGGGCAAGGAGGTGCAATAATGCCGGAAATCAAACCAAAGGCGATATCCGAGAGTCCCGCGTCGCTAGTTGCGGTGTGGTGGGCAGCCAAGCGGATCGACGACAGAGTCCTGAACTTGCAAGCCGAACACGACCTGCTGAACTCGTTCGCCTTGCGGCTGGTGTCGGAGCCGACGCCGGAGGTGGAGCCATGAGCAACATCGACCTCACCGGCAGCCAACTCGCCGAGATCCTGCAGCGCGGTCGCAGCAGCATCACCAGCATGATCGAGTCAGGCCGACTGTCTGCGTATGACGCAGCGCCAGACGGCAAGAAGCGCCAGTGGCGTGTCACGTCCGAATCGCTAGACAGGTTTCGCGAGCAGAACGCGGCGAAACCGAAGCCGAAGCGGTCACGGAAACTCCCGGCTGTCGTGCGGCAGTACGTGTGATTTGAGTCGGCTGGCTGCACCGCCACGTCGCGTATCCAAGATTCAGCAGTTTTGAGCAGCTGCGGCAACAAGGTTACTACATAGAAAAACGCCGCAAATACCGGGCATGGCAGCGACGTTTTTCGAGTTCAAAGGATTGATAATATGATACACGGACTGAAGCAGACGGCAACGTCTACATGTCCCGATGCAGGCACAAATGCCGACGATTGCATCACACATGTCGGATCAGCAGGAGGATCATTCAGACCACACCACAAGGAGCTTACTCCCCATCACCTGCTCGTACTGCTCCTGCGTCACTTCATACACGCCCAGTTCAAAACCCTTCGTCAGCGTCACCTGATG
>JBDONA010000110.1:0-2634 GCA_039831575.1 Fuerstiella sp.
ATGACGAAGAAGACAAGCCACGCAAAAGGACCAGAAGCCGACGTGGACGACGCGGCCGAGGTCGCAAACCTGCGATTGTGGAAGAAGCATCGGATGACCAAAACGAAGATGACCAAAACGAAGATGAACAAAACGATGACGATCTGATCTTCGGCGCCGATGAAACAGACGATGATATTGAACCTCAGCCAGCGGCCCGGACGCGGCGGCGACGACGTCCTGCACGTGATGCCGAGGCACCGGGCCGTGAACGTCGGCCTCGAAGTTCTGCTCGACGAGAAGAATCGGCAGACGACGAGAATGAGTCCGTGGCGCAGAGCGACGACGATGCTCCACGAACCCGTCGACGTCGTAAACCGGAACCCAGGGAAGCATCGTCTGACTTCGAAGGAATTCCAACCTGGGAAGAGGCCATCGGCTGTCTGGACGTCCGTTCTCCGGGAAAGAACCATGCCGAGCGAGGCCGACGTGGCCGCGGTGGTCGTGGCGGCGGAAACCGGGGCGGTGGTGGCGGCAATCGTGGTGGCAGTGGTGGCGGGCGATCGAGGGAAGGTGGCTCAAGAGACAGCGGTAGTGGTGGTCGGTCGCGAGACGGTGGTAGCGGTGGTCGGTCACGAGAAGGTGGAAGCGGCGGGCGATCGAGAGACGGCGGTCGTGATCGTTAGAGCGTGCTTCACCGAAATGCAGCGACTTCCGCGATCGTTCAGCTGCAAAACAGATCGCCGGACCCGCTACACGTCCGTACGACAAGCACTGGCCATATGGACTGCCTGTGACGATCTGTTCGTTACGGGCCGTTCACAACAGATGTAAAGTGGACCAAACAGGGCCACGTCGACGGCGGAACAAACAGTTGGCGATCTGCATCGGAATTTGGGGGTCGTGCGTGCTACGAATGTGCGGTCGACGCAATTCAGACGGTGAACCCGAAATAAGTGAAGATCTGCCCGGCCCGTTGCCGAAGATTTGGCTTACGAATGGTTGATTATTGGTCTGCTGATTGATAACGTTCTACCAACAAGCGAGGGGCCGTAGCTCAATTGGTTAGAGTACCGGACTGTCGATCCGGGGGTTGAGGGTTCAAGTCCCTTCGGCCTCGCTTTATAAAAACCTACTCACAGGCGTGAGTAGGTTTTTTTGTGTACTCAGCGAATGTACTCACTGGCTTTTGGCTCGCTCATTAATGCGCCAAGTTTGTCAGACGCCTTGGCCTGAGAGTCCTGCATCAGATGTGCATACAGGTCCGCTGTGGTGGCGAATGAGGCATGCCCCAGCCGTTGCTGGATGATCTTCAGATCCACGCCCGCGTAGAGCATCAAAGACGCCTGTGTGTGCCTCAGGTCGTGGAACTTGACGTGCCGGATGTCCAGCTTGTCACGGATCGGATTCCAGCACATCCGGTTGAAGTTTGACGCTCTCAGCCGTCCCGCGATGGTGTCTGGGAAGCAAATCGGCACTTCAGCAGGGTCGAAGCCTTCAGCCTTCGCTTTCTTCAGGCGGTTACGCAGTGCCTCAACCGCGATGGGTTCCAGCGTGACGACTCTCTTGCTTTTCTTCGACTTAGGTGCCTTTTCATTCAGGGTGCCGGTTCCCAACGCTTTGGCCGTCCTCTTCGTGAGTTCTTCCAGCGTCTTCCGCAGGTATGCAGGTGCGAGCTGCTGCCTGGACGGCAAGGATCCGTTACCGGATGATTCTGGTGCCCCACAGAGGCTCGTCTCGCACACAAACATCCGTGGTTCCGAAAGGATACCTAACGCTCCAATAGGAGTCAATCTACGCGGATCAGATCCGATTGATGTTTTATGGCTCAGATTCGTTGTGATTTCGGCAGTGTTCTTGAGAATGCCCGCATGGCAGATGAACGACTACAGATCCGGACTGACTCCGAAGTGAAGGCTCGCCTGGAGAAGGCCGCGCTGAAGAAGCGACTCAAGCTGAACGACTGGGCGCTGTCGGTGCTGCAGCTGGAGGCGGACAAGATTCTGGATGGTGAAGAGAACCGTGAAGTCCTGGACGCGATCAGCGAAGTTGACCGGGACATTGATAATGTCAGCGATCAGGTGGATGGTGCCAAGCAGGCGATCACAGATCTGACGGAGATGCTGAAGGACTGGCAGGATCCGAATCGTGTCCATGAGGGGTAGCAGCACCGTCATCCCAGCCAGGTAACAACCATCGACAACCGAAAGCGTCACACGTCTTTGTGGTGGCTCTGGTGGTCGTCTGTGCCGGGATGTTGTCCGTCACGGCGAGGATGTAACGGAAGGCTCACGATTGACTCATGCACGCTGAGAAGGGGCTGAGGGAAGCCGGGTGATGGTGTCCCGGTATTCGCTGTGTCGAGCTTTCCCGAACTGTTGGGATGAATTACTCATCACCCCCTGGTGTAATGGTCCCCGCGGATACGCGGGAGGTACTGGAAACCGCCTCACCAACAGCGTCTGGGTTCAATCCCATAGTTCTCAGCCTGAAAGTGAAGCCGCTAAGTCGGCAGTTTGTTCTACGGGTCATCAGACCACCTTCCCCCGCTTCCAATACACCCACTTCAGCACGCCGTAGAACAGGGCGAAGATGGTGACGATGAGGTAGTGACGGAATGAGATAACAAAAACAACCGTGGATCTACGCACAGTC
>JBDONA010000746.1:0-11622 GCA_039831575.1 Fuerstiella sp.
CTGGCGCAAGGCGCGGCGCGTTTGCCTGAACGACGCTGCCAATCGTTCGCCAGACCATGTTGCCCGAGTTTCATTGTCGCCGAATACGTGCCGTGCCAGGCGGTCCGACTGCTGCTGAAGTTCAACAGCTTCGTCCTGCACCAGACGATCCAGCAGTTCTCTCCTGCCATCGGCGATCACAGCACGCTTCCATCGCAGAAGTGCGGCGCAGGCGGCATGAGCCTGATCGGCTCGACAGGCCAACAGCACTTGCCGCGCCGCGCGCGATTCCGGGGTGTGTCGGCGTGCATGCGATTCCACAAGAAATCTCCGCACAGGTTTGCGGCACAACCATCCGATGACCACAACGGGAAGAATTAACATCACATAGGGCCAGGCAGGCTGCTCTTGCTCTGCATCAACGATTTCCACGACTGATCCCTCGACGCTGACTGTCCTCCCCGTTGCGGTTTCGCGTTTGAGCTCACCAGACTGAGTGTCCCACCAGACGAATACGATGTCCGGCAGTTCGTAAGTTCCCGCCCGTTCGAACTGGTACCTGATCGTTTCGCTGCGTTCAGCGTTCGACTGACCTCGGTCCGTTTTGTCCTGGACGATGGGTTCGCTGGCATACGTTCTCACGCCATCCGGTGCCTGACGCGGAATGGGCGACATCATCATGGCAGTCGTGCCTGTCGCAGTTCGCGTCACCGTTCGTTGCATGACGTCGCCCGATTGCACCACTTCGCCTGAGTCCGACGACCAGGACTGTGTCATGGTGATCTGCGTCGCGGCCGTAACCAAACCCATGCTGTCCGTTCACGGTGGGCGGTTCGACTGAAATCGAAGTATCGGGGTCGAGCCCTCCATCGGCTCAGGGTCGGACGTAAACGTCTTCTTGCCGGAGAATTGAACGCGGAATGACAGGATTTCGATCGGTCCGGATCGCTGCGTGTAGAGTTTAAGTTCGTGCCGCTGCGTAAACCATGTTTCCTCGTCCAGGGTTTCGCTGCCGACAACCGGACTACCCGTCCTGATGATTGTGGTGCGTGACAATTCGGGAAGATCAAATGAAGGCGTGCCGCTGAATGGACCGGGCGAATACAACGTGATGAACAACGACACCGCCTCGCCCGTCCACGCCGATTCTTTTTCGATCGTCGCGCTAACCGGTTCGGCCGCAGATGTGACACACGGAGCCAACAGAAGCACGCAAAGACCGCAAAGTGAGCACACATCAACGCCGGCCTGCAGTATCAAACTGCGCCTTCTCAGGGTGTTGTCTCTTTGCTTCCTTTGCGTGCTTCTGTTCAAACTGATGCTCATTTCTCGCCTCCTTTCTGATCACCAGTCGCGAGTTGATATGCGAATTTGGCTTTCAGAAAATCCGCCGGTTTCGTCTGGACACGTCGCAGCCACAGGGCCTGCATCGCCGAATCAGACAGCGGCTGGCCCGTGCCGCAGCCAACATCGCGGAAATAGACGTCCGCCCTGGAATCATTTTTCTGTCCGAAACGATAAGCATCGAATTGTGCCGGAGCGACTGTTCCGGTCGGAGAGCTATTTGGACGAAGATGGTCTGCCTGTGATCGCGGCAATGCCGATTCGGGCGTTGCACATCAACGTCTGTTGGCGGCTGCTGTAGCCACAGGTTCGGCCCGGTGCAGCAGCTTTCGCTAAGCGACGGCGGTTCACGGACAGAATCTGTTTCTCGTGGGCAGTTTCTGATCAACCAGTCTGCCTCGACAGTCTGCATCGCAGTGGATTGATCGACACAACCGCAATTGCGCCAACACCTTGCGATGCGACCCACCGTTGAGTCCGTTTGAATGGCACGGTCTCTGCTTTAGACAGATCGCAGCAATCCACGACGCGCTGCAGCGGCTGGCCGAGGACGGGCCAGTTGAGACACAAGTCTTGCGCCGCGTGTGGCTGACTTTCGTCAATAACGCGTTTTAAACACGAGGGAGAACAAGACATGATGTTCCAACGAGCAAAACAATATTGGCTGCCTGGTATGCTGGGTGCTCTGGCAGTGGCGGGACTGGCGGGCGCGTCCGCTGTGTCAGGGAATGCCAACGCGACCGACACTCAGATTCAACAGTCGCTGACGCAGGCGAATTCATTGTCGTCCGCATTTCGGGCGGCGGCAGATCGTGTCACATCGGCTGTGGTGACGATCCGCACAAAGCCGGCGGATGTGGAACGTGTTTCCGGACCGGACACACGGCAGTTTGATCATGGTCTGCCGGACGAGCTGAAAGACCATCCGTTCTTCAAGAGATTCTTTGACGGTTCTGCTGATGGTCGTCAGCGATTTCCGGGCCGGCCACGACGTGGCGGCGGACAGGGATCCGGCGTGATCATCGATTCTGCGGGGATTATTCTGACGAATAATCACGTCGTGAAAGGTGGCGGCACAGTGGTCGTTGTTCTGCAGGACGGGCGCGAATTTGAAGCGACCGAAGTGCTGACGGATCCGTTGACGGACATCGCGGTTGTCCGCATTGATGCCGGAGAAAGCCTTGCGGCAGCCACGATCGGGAACAGTGATCAGATGGACGTGGGCGACTGGGTGATCGCCATCGGTGCGCCGTTTGGGTTGAAGGAAACGGTGACAGCCGGAATCATCAGTGCCAAATCTCGCGGCATCGGCATCACGGATCGAGAAGAGTTTCTACAGACCGACGCCGCGATCAATCCAGGCAACAGTGGTGGTCCGCTGGTGAATCTGAACGGTGAAGTTGTCGGTATCAACACAGCGATTTCCACAACCAGTGGGGGCTATCAGGGAATTGGATTTGCTGTGCCCATCAACATGGCGCAATGGGTAGGTGACCAACTGGTCAATACCGGGTCCGTCAGGCGTGCCTTTCTGGGCGTCGGCATCCAGCGGGTGAGCAGCGACATGTCGCAGCAGTTCGGGCTCGGAAACGTGGCTGGTGCTGCGGTGACGGAAATTCGTTCTGACTCACCCGCCGCTGAAGCCGGCGTCAGGACCGGCGATGTGATCGTGGAATTCGACGGCCGTAAAATTGACAGTCCTCGCACGTTACAGGGAACTGTGGAACGAGCGGTGTTTGGCAAAGATCACAAGCTGATTGTGATGCGAAAGGGCAAACGAGTGGAACTGTCGGTGCGTGTTTCAGAATTACCGCAGGATTTGACCGTGTCTGACAGAGGCAGCATACGAACGACTGAGTTTAAGGATGTTGGATTGGAAGTCACCGATCTTACCGACGATGTCGCCTCGAAGCTGGACATGAGGGGAGTCAGCGGAGTTATTGTGACCAATGTCAGACGTGGCAGCGCGGCCGAAAAAGCGGGTCTTGCTCCCAAAATGGTCATCACCCGAGTTGGTGACAGGAACGTCACATCGGCGGTGGAGTTCGCCAAAACGGTGAAGGAACAGTTCGACGACGACGGAGTTCTGTTGCTGGTCCGCAGCGGAAGTGCATCCCGCTTTGTTGTATTGAAGAGGTGATGGCCGTGAAGCACTGTTGAACCGTCCGCTCCCTTGAGGCATTTACGATGGCAATGTCGCGGATGCCGACAGGGAGCGATTTCATTCGGCGAAACCCCGCACCAGGAAGCCGTTTGGATCCGCGCAGGATGAGTTGACCGGATTTGACATGCATGAAAACTCGCGCACAGGCGGAACGACGCGGAGAAAGAAGGCGTTTGTCGTCGGCGTCTCCGTGTCTCTGCGCGAGAATCGGTAGCTTAGTTTCGCGCAGTTTGTTAGCGCCGGCTCATTTTTCTCAGTGTCCTCTGTGATCTCAGTGGTCAAATCACTCCCGCTCGTGACCATGTTCTCTACAATCAGAATTCCTCATCAAGATCTTTAGCCTGCGTTCACGCCATTCATGAGCGGTGCCTCACGACAACCCGATCAGATCTCGGTCGCCGACATGGCGGGACGTATTGCGAGTCCGTTGTTTCTGATCAGTCTGGCTTTGCTGGTCGTAACAGGAATTGCCGCGTGGTCGATGCAGCGTTCGAAGAACCAGGCGGCCAGTCTGGTACAGATGAGCCTGCAGCGCGCGGACGCAATTCGGGAGCTCGAAACTGCCGTACATCAAGTGCGATCGAATCTCTATTCCTACATGCGCACGGGTGATCCCCGACATTTGAACGCAGCACTGGGGCTGCAGGAAGAAACGGAACGCTGGCTGGTTCAGACTGAACGCCTGCTGGTCGCACGTGGCGGCAGAACATATGTTGCCGGCTTGCGACGCAGTTACACTCGACTGACGGACGGATTGAGCGGTCTGTCAAACAGGGATGAAGCCCGGGAAGCCGCCTCAATTCTGCTGGATGGCCGGGTCGCCGATGCGTTGATTGAAGAAGCACAGTTGCAGCGTGCTGAGCAACTTCAGGCCATGGCTGCTGCCGTTACACAACACGAATTGCTTACGCAGCGAGCGACGTGGGCCATGCTGGGCCTGGGCGTATGCGGAGCCATCGCGGGTTTGGGGCTGGGCGTCCTGATTTCACGACGAGTCCGACAGTCACTGCTGCGGCTGGAAGTTCCTGTGCGCGATGCCGCGGGGCAGCTGAGTCAGGTCGTTGGACCGATCGCTGTGTCCAGTGGTTCCGAGGTACAGTCGCTGCAGGATCGACTTGACCAGGTTGCTTCCCAGGTGGGAACGGTTGTCGAGCGTCTGCAGGCCAGCGAACACGAACGACTCCGCACCGAACAACTTTCCGCCGTTGGACAACTGGCAGCGGGGCTGGCGCACGAACTTCGCAACCCGCTGACAGCCATGAAAACACTCATTCAGTCAGCGCGACAATCTGCCAGGCCAACGCTCGACGATCGCGATCTGAAGATTCTGGATCAGGAGACGACGCGGCTGAATGAGGGCATTCAGTTGTTCCTGGATTTCGCGCGACCACCAAAACTGGAAAAGCGGAAATTCGAACTGCACAGTCTGATTGAAAATACCACACAGTTGGTCGCCGCGCGAGCCAGGTTGCAGGGAGCGGATCTGCTTACGGACGTGCCGCCACAGCCAATCCGGCTTGTTGCGGATTTCGAACAACTGCGCCAGGTTCTGGTGAACCTGCTGTTTAACGCCTTCGAAGCGATGCCGGAGGGCGGCAGCGTCACGGTCGCGGCGGAAACGGATGCAGCACAAGGCGACGTCATCATTACCGTGTCCGACACCGGAGTGGGGCTTCGTCCCGACATTGCACAACGCCTGTTCGATCCATTTGTCAGTTCAAAAGACGCCGGCACAGGGTTGGGATTATCAATCAGTCGTCGTATCATCGAAGA
Organism: Fuerstiella sp.; assembly: GCA_039831575.1. GTDB lineage: Bacteria > Planctomycetota > Planctomycetia > Planctomycetales > Planctomycetaceae > Fuerstiella. The sequence goes on from JBDONA010000746.1 coordinate 5,261, forward strand.
TCATGGCGGATCAATCACCGTAAGATCTGATGTGGCGCGTGGCACTGTGTTCGAGATACGGTTGCCGGCGGCCGGTCGTGACGTCGTTAACAAAGAAGACTCCGAGACTACGTAATGCCCAGGCTGTTGATTGTCGACGACGAACCCAACGTACGTTATTCGCTGCAGAAGACGTTTCGCGCGGACGGAGTGGATGTTGTCACCGCGGAAAACGGCCGCGCGGGACTAAAGCTGGCTAAGGAGGATGCGCCGGATGCCGTCCTGCTGGATGTTCGTCTGCCCGATATGTCCGGCCTGGATGTGTTCGCTCAGATTCGCGCACATGATCGTCGCCTGCCGGTCATTATCATGACGGCTCATACGACTACCGAAACCGCCATCGAAGCGATGAAACGGGGCGCTTTCGAGTACCTGCTCAAACCATTCGATCTGACGGAACTGAAGGAGACAGTGGCGAAAGCGTTTGAGACCAGTCGGCTGTCACGCGTACGAACTGTTTTTGAACACGCTCCCGACGAACTGGATGATGCTGACGTCGATCACATCGTGGGCACGTCACCGGCCATGCAGTCCGTCTACAAGGAAATCGGGCGCGTCGCGCCGCAGAATGTGAACGTGCTGATTCTGGGCGAGAGCGGGACGGGCAAGGAACTTGTCGCCCGTGCTGTTTATCAGCACAGTCAACGGAACGATGGTCCGTTCATTGCGATTAACTGCGCGGCGATTCCGGAAACGTTGTTGGAAAGCGAACTGTTTGGCCACGAGAAAGGTTCGTTCACCGGAGCCGATCGCCGCCGCATCGGGAAATTCGAACAGGCAATCGGGGGCACGATTTTTCTGGACGAAATCGGCGAAATGAGTCTGGCGACGCAAGCCAAAGTACTGCGAGTGCTGCAGGATGGTCGCTTTGAACGTGTGGGCGGCAATGAAACGATTGCCAGCGATGCACGCATCATCGCCGCCACCAACCGCGACCTGCGGGCGGCCATCGACGACCGCGATTTTCGCGAAGACCTGTACTATCGCCTGAACGTGTTCACGATCGACCTGCCACCGCTGCGTGATCGCCGCGCAGACCTGCCGCAACTTGTCGACTACCTGCTGCGACGATTCAACGGCGAATTAGGGACACAGGTACACGGAGTTTCCGAGACCGCGCTGGACCTGCTGCGTGACTACAACTGGCCAGGCAACGTTCGCGAACTGCAAAGTGCAATTAAATACGCGCTGGTTCGAGCGACAGCCGACGTTATCACACCAGAGTCATTGCCCGCCGCCGTGCGTGGTGAAGCACCGCAGTCAGCTGACCATGTTGCAGACTCGAGTGCCGCATCCACTCTGCGCGCGCTGGTGCGGCGTTTGATTCAGGAGTATCCCGGTGACGTCAATAAACAGTTTCACACAGTTGTGGACCGCGTCCTGTGTGAAGAGGTTCTGGCTCATGTCGAAGGTCACCAGGCGCGTGCCGCCGAACTACTGGGGATTTCCCGAACGACACTGCGTGCGCGTCTGCAGGCCACCGGTCTGGTGGTCGGCAAGTCTGTCAATTCCGAGAGCTGACAGGTCGAATCCTGAAACCACCTTATGCGAATCGTCTGACGACAGTTCGAACCAAAAGATTGACTACCTGGAACAAAGGCTGGCATGCAGGACACCCACCAGCGATTGCCGTTTCGAGTTGTCACCGACAATATCCACAAGGGAATCGGTGGGCTCGACAGACGCTATAGACCGGAGCGTATTGTCGAAACGCTGATGCGGTGTCAGCCGGACATTGTGCTGCTGCAGGAAGTGGATGACCAGGTGCCTCGATCTCGGTGCGACTGCCAGGTAGAGCTTTTGGCGGATGCCCTGGACATGAAACACCACGCGTTTCAACGGAACGTCAAACTCAAACGGGGGCATTATGGAAACGCAATTCTAAGTCGCTTTCCTTTGACCGATGTGCAGAATATTGACCTGACCATTCCGCTGAAAAAACGCCGTCGCGCTTTGCTTGCGCATTGCCGACTGCATTTCAAGGGGCATCAGAGAAGTGTGTTGATCGGCAATGTGCATCTGGGGCTGGCGGGATTCGAACGAAGAATTCAGCTGCGCAGGCTTCTGCAAAGCGAGGCCGTCCGACATTCGCAGCGGAGGACTCCGATCATCATCGCAGGAGACTACAACGATGTGTGGGGGACACTTGGCAAGCAGGTCATGTTTCCAGCGGGATTCCTGACCGCGGGGAAATCAATTCGAACGTTGCCTGCAGCATTCCCGGTACGAGGTTTGGACCGGGTCTTTTATGGCGGCGATCTGAAGGCTGAACACGCCTTTGCTTCCCGATTGAAAATCGCTCGTGTGGCTTCCGATCACCTTCCGCTGGTTGTCGATTTTCAGCTTCAAAGCAACACTCAAGCGGATTCCTGGCGGACATAAGTCGTCGACGGAACCCATCACACCAGGTCCGCTGCTGAAAGAAAGGACACGGGCTCATCCGTGCTTGCGGATCATGTTCAGCAGTTTGGTTCGCTGTGGATGTTCGGGTTCCAGGTCCAGAACCAAACGCCACTGCTGCACGGCTTCTTCGTACTGACGGGCTTCTTCGTAGGCGTTGGCCAGTTTTAAATGCAGCGATGTCGTCTGAGGACTCTCGTTGACCGCCAGAGCAAGGTGTTCGATATAGTTGTCGAGTTGTCCGGCCTGATTGTATCGATCGGCCACCTGCAGATAGCCGTCCACAAGCGCTGAGCCGTAGGCGTCTGAGTCGAGCTTCAAAGCCTCTTTCAGGTGTCGCAGGTATTCGTCGTACTTGCGGACGCCCAGCGCGCTTTGGGCAAAGTAAAAGGCGTACAGTGCTTTGTCTTCTTCGGGAACCACTTCGCCGAGTGCTGTGTACATTTCGTAAGCCCGGTCATACCGTCGAGCATTCAGGTAAATGTTGGCCAGCAGCATCTGCGTGTCAACGCGATCGCCCAGACCGCCTTCGATGGCTCGTTCGATGTGAAAGACAGCAGACCGCTGCGGTGCAACTCGGAAAACGTCTTTCTTTCCGGGGACCTGTTCGATGATATACATGTCTTTGCTGATGGTGCCCGCTTTACCTTGTTTCACTGTGGCGATGCTGATGCGACCGAAATAGTTTCGCAGATTGAAGTAGGCCGACGCCAGCTTGTAGTGCAGGACCACGCTGTCCAGACCCAGCTTCAGGGCGGTTTCGTAAGACTGCGCTGCAAGCGCAAAGCGGTTGGCAGCAAGATAGATGTTGCCCAGTTGATAGTGGTCCGGGCCGCTGTCCGGATTCAGTTTGATCGCTTCGCGATAATACGTGCGGGACTTTTCATAGTCGTCCATGTTGTAGGCGGCTTCTGCCAGAAGATGATACGTCGGGTAGTCGTGGCGGTACTTCAGCAGACGTTCCAGCGTCGTTGTCACGTCTTCCCACTTTTCGTTGGCGTAATAGACTTCCGCAAGCAACTGTCCGGCCTCGAAGTGATCCGGCGCCTGCTTCAGAATTTCCGCCAGCAGTGCTGCACTTTGTTCCGGCTGTTTGGCATAGCGGTAGGCTCGAGCCAGATGCAACCGGTACGACGTCTGTTCTTCGTCAGCGGCCACGGCCGCCTTCAGCGAAGTGATCGCGTCGGTGTATTTGCCACGAAACAACGCATCGCGGCCTTTGTTGTACAACGCTTCGGCGTCGACCTCCTGCGAATCCGTTTCCGTGTTAACGGATTCCGCTTTGTCGTCGTCCTGAGCAAACGTCGGGACAGCAAGACTTAGTGTGATGACTGCTGCACACGTGAGATGTTTATTCATGTCTGATATTCCACAGGGATTTCAAGTTCTTTTGGCGTCGGGAAAGGGGGCAGGATAGCGCACATTCCAGCGAAGGAATTACAGCCGATATGTCTTGATCCAGTTGATCTGGTCCTGAGCCTTCTTCAGCAGCGGGCCTTTCGGGAAGTTGTTCACGTAGTTGCTGTAGGCATCCATGGCTTCAACCCATTCGCCCAGTTGTTCATGATTTTCCGCGATGGACGCCTGAGCCTGTCCGGCTCGCGGACTGCGACGGTAGTTGCGGAAGAATGTCTGGTAGGCGGCAATCGCTCTTTGGTGATTCTGCTGGTTTTCGAAGTACTGAGCCATCTTCCAGCTGGCGTCTTCGGCGACAGCCGTGCCACTGTACTGCTTGACGATTTCTTCCCACGTTGACATGGCCGCAACCGAGTCCTTCAGTCGCTCGTCGTAAATCTGAGCCATCTGCAACAGTGCATCATCGGCCTTGTCGGCGGCGGTGACGCTGGCGGCTCTGCGGAAACTGCTAACAGCCTGACGCAGGGCTGCGTTGATTTTGTCCTGACGGTCAGCCATTTGAGCGGCCGACAGCACTTCTTCCTGCTGAGCTGCCCAGTTTGATACATTCAGCGTATTGGCCGCGTCAAACTGCAATGCCTGGCCCGCGAAATAAGCCTCCTTATTGGCAGCTTCTTCGCGTTTGCCCTGGACCTTCAACGCTGTGATCTGGTCCAGATTTTTTAAGCTCTGTCGTCGACGATTATCCTGAGCGACATGATAGGCCTGACGCTGAGCAATGTCCCTGGCAATCGCCTGCGACTTGCCACGATCGACTGCCGCCAGCTGATCAGCTTCGCTGACGTAGCTGGTCCCGACCAATAGCAGAGCATCGTCGGCCAGAGGACTTTTGGGATAGCGTTCGGCGGACTGCAGCAGGGCGATTCGTGCCAGCCCGGATTCGCCGCGTTCCAGATAGATCTTTCCAATCTCAAACAACGCGTCGTCGGCAAGGTGACTATTGGGCCAGTTCTTTTCGACTTTGCGATATTCGATGATGGCTTTCACAGTGTTCGCCAGATCTGTGCGGACGATGACCGCCACCTGGAACTGAGCGTCGAATGCTTTTCGCTGGCCTTCTTCGTCGATGACGCCCTGGTAACGGTCGAGCGTCTTCAGGACTTCGATGCGGCGATTGGCTTCGGCGACTCGCTTGTCTTTCGGATATGACTGCTGAAATTCGGCATACGCTCCGGCTGCTTCCTGCCACAGGCTGAGGTTGATGGTGCATTCGGCAATGGACCAGCGAGCTTCCGTGGTCCATGCTCCGGTTGGAAATTCATCAATGACTCGGCGGTAAGCGGCAATGGCGTCTTCCCACACCTCGTTCGCCTGGTGAATCTGACCGATCATCGTCAGCGACTGGCCCGCGTTGGCGTGCGCGGGGAAGCTGTCGACGAATGTCTGCAGCACATGCAGTGATTCGATCCAGCGTGCTTCATTTTTTAAGTCGACCGCGATCTTGTAGATGGTGTCCTGCAGTTTCACGTCGCTGCCACCGCGAGCAAAGTTCAGTTCCAGAAAGGCCTCGGCGGCGCGCAGGGGTTGCCCCAGTTGTTGCCACGTCTGAGCGATTCGCAGGGCTGACTCGTCGGCGATCTTGTGAGTCGGATAGTGAATCTGAAGTTCGTTCCAGATGGTGATGGCTTCGTCGTGGTAACTACGAGTTGCCAGTTCGGTACTGATGGCCCACAGCATGTCGGGAATGGTTCCGATTTTCGGATGATCGTGAAATAGTTCGGCGACTCGCAGCAGTTCCATGCCGGCTCGCACAAACTGCCCCCGAGCCAGCGTCGGGCTGGAATTGGTGACCACACGGGCCTGAGTCAGAAAACTGGTGGCGATGTCCCATTGAGCCTGATGTCGCACGGCCGTTTCGTCCGGAAAGCCGACGATGATAGCCTGCAGTTCTTCGCGAGCCGTATCGAAGCGGCGGGATATTTCCGTCAGCAATTGCTCCCGGTCAAGCTGCGGATCGCGTATGCCCAAAGATGCCCAGGCCAGCCAGTCGCGAGCGATCTCCTGGCGAATCTTCGGAAGATTAAGATTCGTCGGATTGTCCGTCAGGAATTTCCGCGCCAGTTCAGCGGCTCGGTCCCATTGAGCAATTGCGCGCCAGTGATTGACAATCACAAAAATCTCGGCGCCCGCCTGATCTGCGGTCGAGGTCTCGGCATACTTCCTGCGAATGTCCTGCAGCGCCGTGTAAACGGTATCCAGAACCTGCTGTTGTCTTTGCAGTTCAGCGTCGGACAGCACCGCGGCAGCACCGTGCGGTGGCTGAGTGGGAACGGGCACCTTCTGCTGTGCGCCTTCTGTGCCAGCGGTCATGCGGAATTGAATCGCGTTGTCACGCAGCATGGCGACCTGAGATGCCTGGCGATCAAGCTGCGTGCGCACAGCGGCGATCAATTGAGCATCCGCCTTCTGTTGGAAGCGTCGCTGGTAAACGAACCCACCACCGCCGAATCCGCCATACCCGTCTGCTTCGGCAGATAACTCTGCCGCGTCTGAGGCTGCAACTGGCA
>JBDONA010000984.1:0-2629 GCA_039831575.1 Fuerstiella sp.
CTGCCCGACGGATGTTTCGCTGGCGTCACAACAAGGCTTATGGCATTTCGTCAGAGAAGATGCGCCGGGCACTACAACCCGGAATACGGTCACCTGGAAACGCCAGCTTTAACTGACTTTCGTTCACGTGTTCGGGAAGTTGACATACCGAAAGGGACGCTGAAACTCTCGGAAGTTGTCGGGGACGTTCAGCAGATTCACCTAGCACCGGAGAATGCTGGCGCTCTATTCCAGGTCGCTTCTCAGTTTGGAATTCCCTACGGAAAGTGGGCGCTCCGTTAAAGGGAACTGCTGCGACAATACCGTTGCAGAGAGTTTCTTCGCGACGTTGAAGAAAGAACCTGTGTACCAGTGTCAATTTGTTGACCAGGAGGCAGCTCGGGCGAGCATCTTTGAATATATCGAAGCGTTCTACAACCATTCATCACACTGCACCTTTGTTCTATGTGCCTGAAAAATCGAGTGCCTGTTGTTGCTCGGCTGGTACCGCGGGGGTGTTTTTGCGGTGGTGAGTCCGTTGGACAAGGCTGATTGCAGCTGCAGATACGAGGTTGTCACGACGAAATACCCACGGGCCGTCAGGCAGAGGATGTTCACCGACGATTTCTTTCCGTTCGACTGCCAGGCGGACGGTCCGTGAACTCAGTTTCAGGAATGCTGCCGCTTCAGTCAAGTTCAACCAACCCTCCTGTTCTTTCTTCTTGGGACAGTGATTTGCAATTTTATGATAGGTTCGTAGTGCGGTGACTCGTTCCTGAGTCCAGCGATGGCCCCGGCCGGTTTTTAGACCGTTGCGATTGAAAAACCCGGCGATCATGCGGTCCGTTGAGACTCGGGCCAGAATACGAACTGCGTCGATAACGTCGGGGCAGGTTCGCGTGGCCGCGCCCCGTTTACGTCGTGGCACTCTCAACTCCGTATGCACGCCGCCTTTCCAGTGAATCACGAGAACGACTTCGCTGGCGTCGTGATCAACGTCCGCTATGACTTCATGGATCAGGGAGCGGACGATGCGTTTCTTCAACGTTGCATCAGACTCTGGACTGTTCCGAGTTGCTTCAAGATCACCGGCCAAGGCTATAAATTCATCAGTCGTGGCCGCAGGGTCAAGCTGCTGCAAACCTTGGTGATCCGCAATTCGGTGTTCCAATTGTTGCACACGCTGGAGCGCTGCGTTCCAACGACGCTCGAGTTCATCGGCTACGAGACGATTTTCCGGATCGGCGGCGTCGTACTGCTTCTGCGCGCGTGCGGCTGCATAACGAGCCGCTTCGAGATCATTGTGGAGTGAGTCGAGCACCGCATCCTGCTGACCGGAGATATCCTGGCTGGCCTGAACCGCCGCTTCAAGGGATGCTGGCTCCACAACCCTCAAGACTTCCTGAGCAATCCGCTCATCCACCGGAACACCTCCAAAGGAAATGCATTTGGGATCTCCGTAATCCAGCTGCCCTCTGACACATGCATACCGAAGAAAGCAACGACGATTACCAGTATAGCTGACCGTCATCTTACGGCCACACTTCCTGCACAGTAGAATGCCCGTCAATAAAGCGGCTCCCCGTTTGGCAGCGCCCACTTGACCATTGCCCTGGCAATTGCCAGCAATCATCTTCTGAACGTGCTCAAACTGCGTCCATGAAATGTATCCTTCATGATGATTGGGGATCAACGATATCCATTCGTCACGGGGGCGTCGCCGACTGACCTGACGTGTCTTGCCACCCTCATACTTTGAGCCGTGTTCGGTGCGACCAAAAACGTATGCACCTGCATATACCGGTCCGGTAAGAATACTTTGAAATGCTGAATACCGTGGACGCTTCCAGGAAAGACTGCCATCGGCGGCACGAGCGGGAACCTGCAGTTCTTCCGCCAGAAACCACAGCAGTGTCTGTCGAATACTGCCGAGCTCCAGAAACTTCTGAAAGATCAGCCTCAGACGTTCCTGTATGCGCCGGTCGGGGTCCATCTCAAGTCGCTGATCTACTGTCTTCAGAGACCCAACGGGGCGGACACCACTAACTCGCCACGACGAGCCTTTTCGTATCGCGCCTCCAGAGAACGCTGTCTCAGCAGGTCCAGTTCGTATTCATTCAGACTGCCTTTCAGCCCAAGCAACAGGCGATCATTACTCATTCGAGGGGCGTACACGACATCCAGGTCAATCAACAATGTGTCGACCAGTCGGCAGACCTCAACCAACTGCTGCCACTCGCGACTGTTTCTCGCAAAACGTGAGACTTCCCGAGCTGCCACGGCACCCACCTTTCCCAGACAAACGTCTGTTACCATTCGTTCAAATCCGGTGCGCGTGACGTTGCCCGCAGCAGACCGGCCAAGGTCCTCATCCACGACCTCGATATTCTGCCACCCCAGTGCCTGCAATCGCTCGCGCATGGCATACTGCAGACGCCGGCTTTCTGCGTTGTGTGTCACCTGAAAGGCAGAAGACTGCCTCACGTAGAGAATGGCTTTGCGCTGCAGATGATGACCAGTGATCTTCTCACTCATCGCACGACTCCTTTCGAGCTGGAGACTCTGGACACGGCGTGTGTGCACTCTTCAGCATCCTTACCAACAATGGAAATACTTTCTGCTTCACATTGGCAGGCAGTGTTGACCATCG
>JBDONA010000657.1:0-2626 GCA_039831575.1 Fuerstiella sp.
CCGCTGGTGCCGCGGCGGCCGCGTCTGTGACGTCCGTACCAACCGACAACACACTAACGGGAATTGAAAAGGCACTGCAGACGTTTCCGCCGAAAACGCCTGGTGACCGCGAATTCTGGGCCAGACGCGATCGTCAACAACTTGCACGCGACATCTACGTGCTGTTGTATACGCTCGGTGGAGCTCGGTCAGATGGTGGAAGTCCCGCTCGCATCGTGGATTACACCGGCACAAATGATCCTGGTGCCGATCTTGGCACCTCACTGTATACGCATGAGCAACTTCGCCGCATGGCCCAGTTTGCGGTCAACATGGTCGATGCCATGGACACAGACGATGTTGTGACGATGTTCGAATACGACAAGAATCTCGGCAACGGCTGGGGACTTGATGACAACGCCTTCACCAACACAGCGGCCGAGAATCCAACACCGGTTAATGCGACCGCGACTGACAACGGGCTGTATCCGAATGATACAGATGACCGCGGAATTGTTTTTGGCGTGGAAGCCCAGCAACTTTCGTTCAGCGAAGTACTGGGTGTCCGGATGGAGGACTTTGCCAAACACGAAAACATGATGGCGGACGATCCGGCCACAAAACACGCAGATGCCAGCAGTGGGACGATTCTGGCCATGGCGGACACTCAGAGTCTGGATCGCCATGTGCTGCACATTGAATTGCAGAATAATCAGCCGTACCCGGTTCCGTTAAGTGTTGCTGGAGTGACCGGTAACACCAGCGGCTATAAAGCCATCTGGCAACTGGCACGATTCGATCGCTATGTTCCAGGTAACGGTAACGGTAACGGTAACAACGCTGGCGGTGTCGGTCAGCCCGGTCAGCCCGGCCCTCCTCCTGGCGCTCCTGGACAGATAGCAAAATACAGCCGAGAGCCGCAGGAACAGTATCCGGATCAGGAAATGTTCTTCATGGACGGAAACGGTTCCGTTGCAGGTGGCAGCAACTTTACGGTTTCGATGGCTTCGATTTCAAATGGTGGGGCCGGAAGTACGGATCCGACAGGATTCGGATCCGCCGACCTGTACCTGTCCACAAATGGTAGCGGGACATCGTTTGACCTGATTTCGCCGGACATCGTTACTCCCGCTATCTCGGACAGTGCCATGCCTGGTCCCCGGTGCAACCTGGATACTGTTCACAACACGCATTCAGGCCGGCATATTTATCGGGCTGACCCAACAACTCCCGATACGGACGCAGGGACCGACACCACGGCTGGAGCCTTCCTGCGGAACATTTCATACACCGGCCCGACTCAACCGGATTCGCGGTACGATGGCAATTTGGACTATGGCATTCAGGAGGCTGAGGGTTACGATGATTCTTCGGTGAATACAGGACAGGGTTTCGAAGTTGTTCTGCGACGGCGGCTGAATCCCAATCTTCCGAGTTTGACCCGCCCGGACATCAACAACCCATGGATTGAAGTAGACCGCGTGCGCGTGGAATTCCGCGATCTGTTCAACTTGGACACCAGTAACAACCCAACCACCGCTGCGCCTGCCGTCGCTCAACTGCTGAGCGAAGAACGGCTGGAGCCGCTGGATTCAACGGACCTGACCTTTAGTGGCCATCCGGCCGGGCAGCCAGACAGTCGTTACAACACTATTGGCTCGGTCAACGACCGAGCGCCGGCAGCGTTTACTCTCTATCAACCGCATTTCGACCGCGACTTCGCAACCACGGCAGAACTCTTTCAGCTGCCTGTGGTCGGTCCTAAGCTGTTGACACGTCGTCTGAATCGAATGCGATTCTCTCCATACCAGCAGGTTCATCCGACTCTGGCAGGTGCGCCTGCTGCACTGGGGACAACCGCTGACCTCGACCTGAGCAGCAGTGCCGTTTCGATGTTTCTGCAGCCGGAATGGCCAACCACCGACCCGACTGCAAAAAACAACAGAGCCAATGCGTGGTACCGACTGCTGCAATACGTCGAAGTGCCCTCACGGGTCAACCGGATGGTGGGGAACTATTTGTTGCAGAAGCGTCTGCCGGGCAAACTGAATCTCAACGGAATTCGCCACATTGAGGTGTACGCCGGACTGCTGGATGATGCTGTCCTGGCGGGCGTTCCCCTGGAAACAGAGTTCGCACCCTTCATGGCCGATAATACTTCTGGTTTGTCCGGAGTGTCGCAGGTGCAGGTGCAGAATGCCGCCAATCCGGTCAGGGACCTGACGTTCCGCGATCGCTGGTTCGATTTCGTTCAGGAAAGAGACGGCGCCACGTTTGTGTACGATCCGGTCAGTTCGGCGAACCAGATTTTCTGGATGCCCGGAACTCTGAATGCCCGTCCGTTTCGCTCACTGGGACATCGTAACTTATCTCCCGGCTCCGGGGATTCCGGACTGTCGGAGACCATCTTTCGAACGATGGCCACGGAACTGGGTTTAGGAGACAGCGATGCCGGTACGAACAGAACCCTGCTGGAGTTAGGGACGGATGCTTATCACAAGGATCCCAACATTTTCGGGTCTTCAGCATCGTCCAACCGGGAACGTCACCAGCTGGCGTCCAAAATCCTGAACAATACGACCACCATCAGTAACACCTTCATTATCTACGGAACGGCTGCCTATTTTGAGGCCACGGAAGACGGTGG
>JBDONA010000827.1:0-2625 GCA_039831575.1 Fuerstiella sp.
GGTTGGGTGTAGCGGCTGGTGTAGAAATCGTACCAGTTCCCGAAACGCCGTCAATTTACGTCTCCTCGAATTGGCTCCAAACCCTTGTTTTTTATTAGTCCGAGAGGTGGGTAAGTCGAACCCCCACACCGTTACCGGCACATGCTTTAGAATCCGGTGCTGTCATTTGTGTCCTCATTGGATCTGTAAAACCCCGGGGCTTCCTTTGCATGCTCAGTCCGACCACCCAGACATGCAGCATGAGATTCGTCGCCGTGCCAATCTGAAACGTCTTCAAACACGAATGAGTGCATGATCCGTCTTCGACACACATCCTTCGTCCTGCTGCTGCTGATGACTGCAACTCTTCGCGCGGACGATTCGGTCGAATCGGGCATGGCGGCGAAACGAGAATTCTTTGAGCTGAAGGTACGTCCGCTGCTGCTGGATCGGTGCGCGACCTGCCACACCGGTGAGCCCGATGCCGACGCTCCTGTGTCAATGCTCTCGCGGGCTGCCATCGTCGCTGGCGGCGACTACGGTGCGGCGATCGTCCCCGGTCGATCTGAAGACAGTCTGCTCGTTCACGCCGTACGCAGGACGCACAAGGAATTGCGGATGCCACCGGATGAGGATGACAGACTTACGCGAGAAGAAACAGACATCATTGCCCGGTGGATCGACGACGGGGCGGTGTGGCCGGGCAGCGACAGGACACCTGACATCACCACTTCCGACGGTGCGGACGCACATTCCACCCTCATCCCGTTTGACGCGGCTTTGGACTGGGCCTTTCGTCCGCGACAGGACACAACACCGCCGGACATCATTGATCCGCGCTGGTCCACAAGCGCGATTGACCGTTTCGTCCACGCTCGGCGGCTGGACGATGGTGTTACGACGACGGCCACGGCCGATCGCCGAACGCTGATCCGTCGAGTGACCCTGGATCTGACGGGACTGCCGCCTGCACCGCATGACGTGGCATCTTTCGTCAACGACCCGGCCGATGATGAGACCGCGTTTGCGGCGGTCGTCGATCGGTTGCTGGCTTCTGACCAATACGGCGAGCGACAGGGACGCCTGTGGCTGGATGTGGCGCGGTACGCCGATACGCAGGGAGACGTCGGCGACATCCCCATCCAGACTGCCTGGCGGTATCGTAACTGGGTGATCAATGCCCTGAACCGCGACATGCCGTACGACCAATTTCTGCGGGCGCAGCTGGCTGGCGACATCCTGTCCCTGACGACGGAAGATGAACAACTGAAGCGAGAACTGACGCTCGCCACCGGGTTTATTGCTCTGTCGCGGCGTTTCGGAAATGAAAAAAAAGAGAGTATGCATCTGACCATTGAAGACACGATCGACACGATCGGTCGTGGAGTCATGGGTCTGACTCTTCGCTGTTCACGTTGCCACGATCACAAATTCGACCCGATCTCCAACGCAGACTACTACGGCCTGTACGGCATCTTTGAAAGCACGGTGTACCCGTGGATGGGAATGTCCGTCGAGAAGTCGCCGTCCGATCTCAGCCCGGCGATCCCGGGTAGGGAAGCTCGCGAGATAGCCACCCGCTACTGGGACCTGATTGCTCACTACGAATACCAGATCAACAACCACTTTCGTCCATGGCTCAAGCCGACACTGGTGGAGTTCGCCACGGTCACTGGCGAACTGAAACCATTGGCAGCCAAACTGGCGACGCTGCAGGGTCAACCTGACACCGACGCGAATCAATTCAACGAACTGCAACGACAGATCAACGTGCTGTCCGCGCGACGGGAAAAATTATTGAAGACGCGAGGCGGTAAATTTCGCGAGTTGATGTTACATGACCTGACCTGGATCAAGAACGAGAAGTTACATCTGGCAATGAATCCGGAGGTGGATTTGGTCTTCGCCGTGGGTGAGGGAAATTCTCACGACGCCAAACTGCATCGACGCGGCAACCCGGCCAACCTCGGTGATGTTGTGCCGCGAAATTTCATCAGCACAATCACAGAAGCGAATCGACCACCGATCGGCAGCGGGTCCGGACGTCTCGAACTGGCTCAATGGCTTACTCACCCTGACCACCCGCTGACAGCTCGAGTAATTGTCAATCGCCTGTGGCAGCAGCATTTTGGTCGCGGGTTGGTCGCCACTCCGGATAACTTCGGGCGGCAGGGGACTCCTCCTTCACACCCGGAACTGCTGGACTGGTTGACGAACCGATTCGTGGAAGGCGGCTGGTCCTTCAAATCGTTGCACCGCCTCATGGTATCAACGCAAACTTACCAGCTGGCATCGACCGACCTCAACGATGCAACCGCCTACGAACAGGACCCGGAAAACATTCTGTTGTGGCGATACGCTCGGCGCCGACTTGATGCCGAATCGATCCGTGACAGCATCCTTGCCGTCAGCGGTCAGCTACAGAAGACTCAACCCGCCGCGCATGACATCGATCCGTGGTACAAGCATCGCTACAGTCTGAACGCACCGTTCCATCAGGAGATCAGCACCAATCATCGCAGCGTGTACCTGCTGACACAGCGACTGTTCCGCCATTCGCTGCTGGGTCTGTTTGACAGTCCGGACCGCAACACCAGCACGTCCCGGCGAGACAGTTCGAACGTGCCGGCCCAGGCGCTGTTTCTG
>JBDONA010000872.1:0-11587 GCA_039831575.1 Fuerstiella sp.
AAGAACTCTACCGAGCAGAAGCGGATCGCCAGCACTACCATACGCGCCGCAACGCACAGGCCAGTCAATCGCACCGGAAGACAAGACGAAAACGACTGGCGGAACTCGGTATCGATCCCAAAAAAATTAAATCCGTACCGCCAAAACCACCGCCTTCATAGAATCAAACCGCCAAACATGGCGCTGTCCAGCTAGGCGGCCTTACCGGTGGAATGCAGCCGCCGCTCTTCCAGTTCACCCTGAATCAGCAGGCCTCGGACGACCGCCGTTTCCGGATCGTCTGCCGTGCGGATCGAAAGAATTCGATCGGCCGTTTCATGCTCAACAAAACGCTCGGTCAACGTACTGGTGAAGCCGCCAATCTGAGTGGGGCCCCCGGCGCAGATCACTGACAGACGATCGTGCCCAATGGCTGTTTCTACAGCAGGTGAATTGATCAGCTCACGCGTGACACGGGCGACTTGGTTCAACATGGCGCCGTACAGTCGTGCCAACGTCTTTTCACGCTCTCCGATTGAGTTTCTCAAATGCATTCGCGGGTTGTGCTTCCATTCCCGCACCGATTCAAGATCGAGGTAGCATTTGCCGCTCTCGTCCCACGTTTGTATCTGAAATTGTCTGGCCAGTTCAGTATCGATCCAATTGGCACCGACCTCGATCGTCGCTGCTGCGATCTCTATCCCATACCGATTTATGCTGATCTCAGAGGTTTCCGCACCGATGACAATCGCCACGCCTGTGAAGCAGGATTCGCTCCCTGACGACAGAATCACAGATGGACCGGCGTTGAAGTAGCGAGGCACGAAACCGTGCAGACGAGTCAGGCGTTCCAGAAAGATTACATTTTCACGATTTGACCTGCCGCGCGGGGCAGTAAAAAAACATTTGCTGGTTTCGCTGACATTCCCTGGCAGCATCGCTTCGGTCAGTACGCTCAGAATCTGCCGCGCCGGAGCGTCGTCGGTTGGTGCAGCCGCGTCGGCAAACAAAGCCGCGCAGGGTTTGCGGCTCAGCCAGCGGACCTGGTCTGCGTGATTGCCGAAAACAACTGTACTGTCACCGCACTCCGCGAAGGGAATGTTTCGTTCAATCACGGTTTCGCGGCATGATGACTGGTCGGACAGCACGGCGTATTCAGAGCGTTCCGCGATCATCGTGACACGCATCGGATTCGATGGTGTTCGGTACGCCGTTCGAATGGCATAACACCCAAAATCGATGGCTGTAATCATGAGTCAGATTGCCCCTCAAGAAAATCCAGAGCGTGATCGAAGCGGTCGTGGTCGGCGTGCGTAGCTGCAATGTCAGCTGGCTGATCACCGGCGGCATCACGGTGTGAGACAGATGCTGTCGTCGCTGCTGACTTCGATTTTTGTTTTTGGCGAGCCGATGTCATCATGTGGGGCGGCGCTGTCTGAGTGTGAGCGGCATCGATCCGCAGGTGTCGAGGTCCTGCCGGCTTCCCGAACAATTCCATTCGTAACGGCAGATCAGCCTGTTTCCTGTCCAGAGGCAGTCGGTTTTGAAGCAGATCCTCAAGATCGCTGAATGCTTCTTTGACTGGTGAATTGTCTTTTGCTTTGATTACAGATTTCATTTCGGTTGCCTGTTCACCAGAGGTCGCATCATTCAATTCTGATGCAACGTCGTACGGGTCTTCAATCAGCCTCCTGTCCTTGAACCGTTCGCTGTTTGGAATCACCGTGTCCGCGGTATCAATTGTCACATTTTCGAGAGACTCGGCGACGTCGTCTGTTGATCCGGCCTCGCTCACGCGCGACGGTGCAGCAGCAACAAACGTTGCTGTCTCTGCCGTTTCGAAATCATCAATTCCAGCGGACAACACAGGGCAGTCTCCGCTGACTACGATATCTTCTGTGGGTTCCGATACTGTCACAGCTTGCTCTGACGTCTGCCGATCGTGCTCAGGCACTGCTGGCACCGGGACCACCGGAGCTGCGGTATGTTCCGTTCGGTCGTCCGTTTCAGCGACTTCAGAATCGTGAACACCGTCATCCAATTGATGGACCGCAGCCTGCTCCCGTTTCGTCTTCAGCCAGCCAAAAATGATCAGTCCTGTTGCCACCGCCAGTCCGGTCAGGAATAGTGCGTTCCATGCGTTATTGCTCACATCATTCCGCTGATCCGACATGGTTGTCGGTGCCGACACATCTGAAGGTGTCTGTGGCGACGCCATCTGTGTGTATTCTTCTGTCCGGGCGTTCGGGGCGCTGGCAGTATCGTCTAATGGTGTCTGCTGTGATGCCATCCGGAACGGATCGCTGGCGGCAATGTTCCCAGTCTGCACGATGTTGTCTATTTGAAGCAGCATCTGACCGGTATCGGTGCGTGATAGGAATTCAGGCGGCGTTAGACTGTCCGTCGCGGGATTCGAGTCGACTGACGGAATACTGAACGGTGAAGTCGACTGTGCTGCACCCTCACTGTCTGCGTTGTAAGCGACCGGACCGATGCCAGCGCCGTAATTCCGGGGCGACAACCTGGTACTTCCTGCAACGGCGATCAGTGGCTGTGGTGGTGGGAATGCGGCGACGGCTGGTTGTTCAACCCAAACTGGTGCCGGAAAGACTTGTGCGCTGTCCGGCTTTCTGCCCTTGAACGTGTTTAAGAATCTGTTCAGGAGTGTCGGCGTCTTCGCCGCTGCCAGCGATAGCGCCGAAGGCTGAAGTACGTCGTTCCTGTGCCAGACCGTGCGAATGCCCGAACCGCTTGTGTTTGGTAGATTCTGTGGTCTGACTGACGGCATTGACCGGCCGTTTTCGTAGATGTGTCTCGGCGATACGCCCTGTACCGACGGCATGGCGTTAGTTGGGTGACCTGTGTTTGGCTGATATTGGACCTGCTGAATACCGGAGCCACGTTCCTGTGCGAAGTCTGGTGCCGTATGAGACACCTGAGATATTCGCCCGCCCGCTGGCTGCGCGATTCCCGCCAGATTGATGATGTCTCCGTGTTGAAGGAAATCGTGGCGTGACATCCTGACTTCAGACGCAGAACCGTGTCGCGTGCGGGTCACCGAGATCCGGCCGTCCTGAGGCAATTGAGTATCTTCGAACAGGCGCCAGACGGGGTAACCATCACCAGGGATCTCCAGCAAAACGGGGCCGTCGTCAAACATCGCCAGAGCGTTCTGTTTTCCCGGACAATATCCATCGAAACTACGGAACACGACCACGTCGCCGGAGAAAAGTAGAGCCCCCGAGCCGGCCATTTTTGGATTGACGCTGTTGGTGGCTACTGTCCTGAGGGGTGTCCCACGAAGAATGCGAGCGATTCCGGGTGCGTTGTTGTACCCTCCGCTGTCCAGCAGATCTCGTAAATAGACCTGCTGACTTCCGGGGTACCGATAACTTTGTGGAGACGATACATCACCGGCAACACTGTAAAACGCATCCTGCGCATGACTTTGATTCGGAATGAATCCCAGGGTAAGGGCGATCAATATGTATGAAAGCCGTCGCATGGCATTCATCCTGAAATTTTAAAAGTCGAGATTTCGTGACTCTTGGTTCGGCAGTTTTTGCGCAGTGTGTGCCCGCCGTCAGACGTAGGACTGAATATTGAATCGGCAGATATACCGTGCGAAATCATTCTTTCCCTAGCAGAGGCAAAGCTCCCGCAAACGCTCCATATTCTGGAGCACGGCATCATTCGAGCGGCAGGAATTACAGGTCCAGCAGATTCTGCATCTGTGGGGCCAGGCGTTGTGTCAGTTCACCTTCCCGCTGCGGTCGAAGAGTTGCCCCAGCTTTTCCAGTTCAGCCGACCCACAGGATCCGTACAGAACACGCAATTGGAAAATTCGATGGAGGTTCTGCAAGGGAAGCCCGATAAAGTCAATCACGGATGAGTACCAAAGGGGCCGAACTGGACGTCAGCTGATTCACGGCAGTCGTTCGATCGGCAAAGAAGACTGCATTGGGAAGGGAGAACTAATGCGACCACGTTTGCGGTTGTTCATCGGGGAGGATGAACACAGCGGCACTGAAGTCGTCGAACGCGAAGTAGCCATTGAGCTGCAGGACCTGACGGCGATTCTGGCGGATGCAATTATTTGGGATCGTGCGTGGATTTCTGACCTCGCCGATGAACAAGTAAAAATATCTGCAGATCTCTACGAAGTTCTGATGATGTATTCTCAGTTGCGAACGAGCGCCTGACGAACACGATTGCGTAGAATTGAAATAAAGAGCTCCTGCCATTCTTGGCCGGAGCTTTTTTCGTGTGCGGCGGAACCTGCCGAATTACAACAGGCCATGGCCCGGCGAAGTGTCCCCCAGACGGATCCCGGGCGCCCCAACGGTCCGGCTTCACGCGTCAGCAATGGAAATTCTGTGGTTGACCGGGCCCACTCAGAATGAAGGGGGCAGCCCCACTGGTCTATCATGTCTGGATTGCTGGAGTCCGGAGGAAACTGAAATGGGAATTCGAGATGATGCTCACGCGATATGGCAGGCTGGTGTGGCCGCTGTCGATTCTCACACCCTGGTGAAGCAAAACGTCATTTACGATGGTTCGGCGCTGCGAATCTGCGATACGGACATCAGCCTGGCCCGTGTGAGTCGAATCGAAGTCGTCGGAGGCGGCAAGGCCGGAGCCGGTATGGCACGTGGAATTCTGGCGGCTTTTGATCAGATGCCGGACTCCATTACCATCGATGGCTGGGTCAACGTGCCGGCAGACTGCGTCGAGGAAACAGATCGAATTCATTTACACGCGGCACGTCCGGCGGGAGTCAACGAACCAACGGACGCTGGTGTCGACGGGACACGCGAAATTCTTAGGCGAGTCAGCCGGCTACAGCCTGACGATTTGTGCATTGTGCTGATTTCGGGCGGAGGCAGCGCGTTGTTGCCGGCACCTATTGCGGACGTGTCGCTCGATGAGAAGGTGGCGGTCACGAGAGTTCTGGCTGCTGCTGGTGCACCAATTCACCACCTGAATGTCGTCAGAAGCCAGCTGTCGAGGATCAAAGGCGGAGGCCTGCTCCGCCAGTGCCGCTCGAAACTCATTGTCGCGCTGATCATTTCGGATGTCATCAGCGACCCTGTCGACATCATCGCGTCCGGACCAACGGTGCTGTCAACAAGAACAGCGGCTGACGCCCTGGCAGTTCTGCAGCGGTACGATCCGGATCGCACAAAAATTCCTTCGCTTGTGTTCAGTGCGATTGAACAGAACAGGACGCAGCAGCCTGCGACCGCTGCACCGTGTTCGGCTGTTAATCACGTGATCGGATGCAACGATGTTGCGCTCAAAGCCGCCGGCGTGGAAGCAACGCACCGTGGCTACCAGGTGGTCAGTCTTGGATCGGAAAACAGTGGCGAGGCCCGCGTTCACGGTGCTGGTCTGCTGACGCAACTGTCGAAAATTCGAAGTGCAGACGCCGGAACTGCGCCAACGTGTGTCCTGGCGGGTGGCGAAACGACAGTCGCGCTGGCGGCAGCCGACATTGACCGTCGCGGTGGACGCAATCAGGAAGTTGTATTGGGGGCGATTGCGCACGCGGCCGATGCTTCTTCGTGGAAAAATATCGTGCTGTTGTCCGGTGGAACGGATGGTGAGGACGGTCCCACAGACGCCGCCGGTGCCTTTGCGGACGAAGCTCTTGTCGCAAACATGAATCAACAGAACCTGTCGCCGTCACCGTTTCTGTCAATCAACAACTCCTACCCATTCTTCCAGCAGTTGAACGGTTT
Organism: Fuerstiella sp.; assembly: GCA_039831575.1. Taxonomy (GTDB): domain Bacteria; phylum Planctomycetota; class Planctomycetia; order Planctomycetales; family Planctomycetaceae; genus Fuerstiella. The sequence continues at coordinate 5,721 of JBDONA010000872.1, forward strand.
GCTGCACACCGGGCCCACGCACACCAATGTCATGGATCTTGCTGTCGGGATTGTTGCACAGGCTGGTGATTGAGTTTGTGCGGAAACGATCAGGAATCAGGAGGACAGGATGTTTCCCTTCGTGCAGGCAGCTGCCTGCGAAAGCACACTACGAACAAGATGGCCCTGTTGACAGGATTCACACGATTCACTTGCTGCTGAATCACGAAGAGCCCCGGCCTTTTCAAAACGACCGGGACTCTGGCCGTGCTCCGCTTTGAATGACTGTGTACGTTGCGCTCAGCAGGACTGCGACTTAACCGCGTTGCGTCTGATAAATCTCAGACAGCACATCTTCGACCGTTTTGAACTTCCTGCCGGACTCTTTGACCGTTTCAAGACGGGACATGGCGTCCTGGGATGAGTGGCCGACACTCAGTAGCGCTTCGTAGGCTTCGCCCAGCACATCCGGAGCGGCATTGGCGGGCAGGTCGCACTCAACCATCAGTGCGAACTTTGCCATTTTTCGGCGCAGCTTGGCGACGATTCTTTCCGCGACAGCGGGGCCGACTCCCGGCAGAGTGCTCAATTGTTTGATATCGCGTTCTTCGATCGCGGTCGCCACTTCACGGACCGGACGCACCATCGCTCGCAGTGCTTTCTTCGCACCAACCCCGTCGACGGAACAGATCAGTTCGAAGAATTCCCGTTCTGCTTCGCTGGCGAAGCCGATCATTCGCGGAGTGAGCCTGCCCTTCTGCGGATTGCCTTCCATGTATTCGATGGTCCTCAGACTGATCTCTTCACCGATCTGCGCCTGCAGCTGACGACGTACGAGATCGGGGATCAGCACTTCGTATTCAAATCCGGTGATCTGAAGAAATGCACAGACATCGGTCAGGCTGACCAGTTTTCCGGTAATGCGAGTGATCAAAGCACAATCCAGCTTTAAGGGTTTCCAGGAAAATAACGATCCGCAATGTTCGCCTCTGCGTAGCGACCGACGGAAGCGGAACAGCAGCATTCGAGCGTCAGCTCTTACAGACCGACGAAGACGGCGTCAGGCGGCAAACCGGACCGAGTGATACAGACACAAAGCGATGGCCGATGCGTCGGCAACATCATTGGGTTCCGGAATCCTATCAAGTTTCAGCTCCGCCTTCACGGCGTGCTGGATCTGTTCTTTGGGAGCCTGTCCGCTTCCCGTCAGCAACCGTTTGACCTGAGTCGGCGTGTAGTGAACGACCGGTATCTCCCGTTCTGCAAGTGTCAGCAGGATTGCGCCGCGAACGTGAGCCATTAAAATCGCCGTCTGCGGGTGTCGAACGTGTGAAAACAGCTGCTCGATCGCAACGACATCGGGAGTAAGTTCATCCAGAACTTCACGCAGTCCTCTGGCGATTTCGTGGATTCGATGCTGCAGTGTGTCCTTCTGTGTGGAACGAAGAATTCCACCTTCCAGCAGAAAGGGACCACCTGCCCGGCGTTCGATCAGCGCATAACCCGTGCGATTGAGGCCAGGATCGATCCCCAGATAGCGATCATGAGGCGTTACCTGTGAGTGTGTGTTGGCCGCGAATGACATGAATTATGTTTTCGGCTTTCCAACCATCAAAACAACAGCATCGGCTGTGATTGCTTCACCTCGACCGACAGGCCCAACAGCTTCTCCGGATTTCGCCTTGACGTTCACCTGTGCTGACGACAACCCGAGCAACTCGGCAACCCGATCCCGAATCAGTGGTTTCCAGCGGCCCAGATGCGGCTTCTCGGCAGAAATTGTACAGTCCAGATTCTGGATCTGCCATCCGGCCGCAGAAAGCGACGTCCACACGTGCGTCAACAGGTCGGCCGAATTCGCGTCTTTCCACTCAGCTGACGTGTTGGGAAACCATTCTCCAATGTCGCCGCGCCCGGCTGCTCCCAGCAAAGCGTCTATCACCGCATGCAGCAGTACGTCGGCGTCACTGTGTCCCTTAAGGCCGAATTCACATTCCACGGGAACATTGCCGAGCACGAGCTGACGCCCCGAAATGGTCCGATGGACGTCGTGGCCTTCGCCGACTCTGAGTACCGGCAGATTCTGCATGTCTGGTCGATTCCTGATCGTTTCCTGACGCGATAGCCGTCCCCACAGCCCCTGTGCGTCAACGTAGCGCCTATCTTTGGTGTCTCTGACATTGACCAAAGCGAAGAGATTCCCGTAGTTTGCCCGAATTCAGGGTCTTGTGCCACTTCGCACTCTGTTATCACGTTCGAACGGTCGAGCGGGAAGTCCATTTGCTGAAGCGATCAGCTTTGGAATTTGACGGGCTCTGATCAATCGGAGTGTTTTACAGACCACCATTTGCGATCCATCGCCGCGACCGAAACATGTCCCGTCCACTGGCCCAACTTCTGCTGCTGAGTCTGCTGCCAGGACCGGGCTGCGCGCTGATTGGTGTGTCACGTGACGATTCGAAGTTTACCGGGAATCCTGTTTCCGCTGAACAGGTTGCTGAATTCGAAAACGATGCCCCGGTTCGCACGATTCTGCGGCTGAATACCGCAAATGTGACAACGCTGGCGACGGATCAGCGAATCCGCAGTCTGATCTGGGAGGAGCTGGATGAAAGCGGTCTGATGTCACCGGAAGACCGTCGTCGACTTAATCAAAGTGGTCTGCGAGTTGGTGTTGCCGGCAGTACACTCCCCTGGGCTTTGACCAGTCTCCTTAGCGGCGAACGAGTTCAGAGCACTTCGTCGTCGTATGAGCGCGCGGGAAACAGCCGGAAGGCCGACGGTTCCCTGGTGTTTGGGACACGTCTTGTTCTGCCCGAAGGCAGCAGTTCGCTGATCGAAATTCCGTCGCCGCGTGACAATCTTCTCATACCCGTTGGCCATCTTGCGGGCCTGAAACAGGGAGCAGAACTGCAGAACGCTCGCTGTATGTTCCACGTCTCGACCGCCGAGATCGGCCCTGGCTGGGTGGTCATTAAGTTCCTGCCTCAGATACACTACGGCGGAATGTCTGTTCGCTACAGTCTTGGTACGTCCGGTGAACAGCTTCCCGTCAGGCAAAGAATACAGCCGCTGTACGAACAACAGTTTGAACTGAAGCTGCACACGGGCGAAACCGCCGTAATCGGATACCAGAAGCAGGATGACTGGTCCGTCGGGCAGCTGATGTTTCAGAGAGAATCATTGTCATCTCTGAACGAACAGGTTGTCACAATTGAACTGTCGGCCATCGAGGAGATTCGGGGGAAGAAGTCCCTGACAGTGCGGTACAGCAAGTACTAGAGCAGTTTTCTTATTCTCGTGGCCTGTTTCGGCTCATGGGCATGCCGCTTTCTCAGGCTCGCATGCATCTGTCTCGGCCATAAGTCAGCGTGATCTGCTGTAGTTGGCCGCCGTCCAGAGGGCCTTCGGTTCGCAGGACCAGTGCTTCTGCGTCCACCCCTTTTGCTGATGCATGCTGTTCATGTTGCGAACAGGAGGGCCAGCGGAATTCGTTGGCACGATGCAGTATCGCTGTGCGATACTAAGTCCGTGCGACGCCATCTGAACAATCAATATGTCCCGAGGTCGGTCATTCTCAGCAACAACTCCTTCCGCATCGAATCGTTTTGTCGGGGTGTCACAGCGTGGGCCGGAGACGTGAAGCAGGCCTCTTTGAAGCTGGAGGGAACGCGTTGAATTCCTGCAATCGCCGGCTCGACCGAATCGGCGACATCAATTGAGACATGCCCGGCATTCCCGTTGGCTCAGCGATCATCCGAACGTTTCGAGTAACAGACAACGATAGGTGTGTGGTGGGGTATTCCTACTCGATTACGTGTCTGCGTGTTGATTCACTCTGTGTTGGTGGTTTCGGCTTGGCAGTTCAGCGGCACAGGAATGATTCTGTTCCGTCGAACCCGGCTGACGGTCGAATGCGCACGATGCGAATCGTCAAGTGCGTTTGCTGGCCGACTGCCAGCCCAATTATTCCTTCATCTGCAGCACAGACAGTTGCTATACATTGGCGGGGTGGAATGGCTGCATATTCGTAGCCGGTATGACGCTCAGGAAATTGCCGCATCGATGCGATTTTCTTCATCGATGCGGAGTTGCTATCCGTGAATCGTTTCGAAATATTTCCGGCGCTTAAGCACGTCGCTCCGTAAGCCGTTGCGGGAATGATCTCGGGAATGGACGAAGAATTAACGTCGATAGCCAGGAAGGTGATTCGGCGCACCGAATAAACTGCCATTCGGAAACTACTTGATCCAGGCCATGTGCTCGAAACGTCGGGGCGACTGACGACGAATCGGGTTTCCAATGGCCCGTGAATAGCCGATGAGGGTATTCAATGACCATTGGCATGAAGAGATGCATCACGGACGTGGATGCTGCCAATCTGTCGGAGCGAGCGCGGCTCTCCCGTCTGCTTCTCGTCGAGGACAATTCCTCGTTACTGACGACCCTGATGGCGATTCTGGAAGACGAGGGTTTTGCCGTTACGGGCTGTGCGACTGCGACTGAAGCTTTGGTCCATATTCAGCGACAGGAGTACGGTATTGCGGTCGTAGACCTGAAGTTGCCGGATATGCAGGGTACGCAGCTTCTCAAGAAGTTCCGTGACCTGGGAAGCAAGGTTCGTGTCATCATCAACACGGCGTACGGCGGATTTGAGTCTGCCAAAGATGCTGTCAACAGCGGTGCATTTGGATACCTGGAAAAGGGGACTGATCCCAGTGAACTCGTTCGCGAGGTGCATCGTGCCAATCGGTCACACTTTGAACGATACGCCGAAGATCTTGAAGCAGCCGTGGCGGAGCGAACGAAGGAGTTGTCGAAAAGCGAAGTACGTCTACGTCTGATCATCGAAAATCCACCGGTCGGTCTTTTGCATGAGGACTTTTCTGCCGTCGAGAAGCGGATTGATGCCCTGCGCGAAGAAGGCGTTGAGGATATTCGAGAGTATCTTGAGAATAATGCGGATGCCGTGAAGGAGTGTGTCGACCTGGTGAAGATTCTGGATGTCAATCCTGCGGCACTTCAGCTGCACGAGGCCAGCAACAAGAACGAGTTGATCGAATCGTTGGCTCGAACATTCTGCGAAGAATCCTATCGCACGTTCCGCGACGAATTGATTGCCCTGGCTGACGGCAGGACAGCATTCGAATCCGATGCCGTGGTCCAAACGCTGAGTGGTGAGAAAAAAGATGTGATGTTGCGGATGTTCGTCGATGTCAATTCTCCGAATTGGTCGAGTAGTTACATAGCTGTCACGGACATTACTGAGAGAAAACTGGCAGAAGCCGAGGTGCGCGACGCCGTGCGGTGACGCGACCAGTTTCTGGCAGTTCTCTCGCACGAGTTGCGCAATCCGCTGGCAGCGATCCTGAATGCCACCAGCGTGCTTTCAGAAGAGGAAGTTTCCGAAGAAACGGATCTTGAAGCCCGCGAGGTTATCGAGCGACATGTGCGGCATGTGGCTTGCCTGCTTGATGACCTGTTGGACGTGTCCCGCGTCACGCACGACAAGATCAGACTGCATCGCGACGTCTTTGATATCAGGAGCCTGACGATGGATGTGGTCGAGTGCGTTCAGCCACAAATTGATGAGAAACGACAGCAGCTTCATGTCCGCACACTCGACGAACCGCTGCGAGTCGATGGTGACGTGGGACGACTGCTGCAGGTGCAGGTTAATTTGCTGGTCAATGCCTCGAAGTACACCGGCGAAGGAGGGACGATCGAATACACGACCAGCCGTGAATGTCACGAGGCGGTCATTCGTGTTCGTGACAATGGCGCGGGCATTTCGGAATCGTCGATCCAGCGTATTTTCGAACCGTTCACTCAGACGGAGCAGACGTTGGACCGCTCGCAGGGAGGTATGGGGTTAGGTCTTCCGCTGG
>JBDONA010001015.1:0-2619 GCA_039831575.1 Fuerstiella sp.
ACCCATTAATGTTGCCGCCCGGTTGGGAAACAAAGTATGACCCTCAGAAAATGCGGCTGCCCGCCAACTTCCTGCCCGTACACCCCTTCGATCACGGCAACTTTGATGGACGCGACGAGAAGCTGTTTTTATGGCCGCGCACGCCGCAGGAAACTCGACGAGAGATCGCGGCCTACTATGCCGTGATCTCATACATGGACGAACAAATCGGCCGGATCATGGCCGCCCTGAACGCATCCGGCAAAGCCGACAATACAGTCGTGATCTTCAGCAGTGACCACGGCCTGTCGGTAGGCAGCCACGGACTTCGCGGCAAGCAAAGCATGTACGAACATACGATCGGCGTTCCCCTGTTGCTGCTGGGGCCGGGAGTTCCAAAAGGCCAGCGTTTCGATGCTCAGTGTTATCTGCGAGATCTGTTTCCCACATTGTGCGACCTGGCTGGCATCGATGATCCCGGTGAACAGATCGACGGCAGAAGCCTGAAGCCGGTACTTGACGAAGAAACAGAAAAGGTGCACGACTTTGTCGTCGGCTACTTCCGCGACTTTCAACGCATGATTCGGACCGACGACTGGAAGTACATCGAATATCCTGCCGTGGATCGGCAGCAGTTATTCCATCTGAAGCACGACCCGCACGAACGGACCAATCTGATCGCCGTCGAAGCTCACGCCGCGGTACGAGAGCACCTAAAAACTCAGATGAGGGACTGGTTCCGGAATCAGGGAGATTCCGTCTATGTCGGTCTCGACAATGAAGAATAGTGTCGGACGACCTGTCCGTGTTTTCATTCCTGCTGGCCGAATTTGATACCGCTACTACAATTCTGTGGCTATAGATTATACGACAACGTTTTTGACCAGGAAGGAATCGAACGTGACAAAGATCGACTGGAGTTATCACCGCAAGGGCTGAACTTCGTGTACCCGCGCGCAGGAGTTTCTTGCGTCTCACGATGTTGACACCAAAGAAGAAGTCGACGCTCGAAAAGAACGTTACGGCGAAACCGAAGCAGTGCAGTTGCTGACCGGAATGAATACTCTGCTGGTTGCGAAGGGCCAGAAAGTCACACGAGTCGATCTGAAGAAGGACCGGCCGGACGACGCGACATTGACTGCTCTACTGCTCGGTCCCACCGGCAATCTTCGTGCACCCACGATGAAAGTGGGAAAGACGATAATGGTTGGATTCAGCAGTGAGGTGTTCGAAGAGGTTCTGACCTGACGGCGACACCGTTTTACGCTGAGTCGTGGCCGCGAAGGACGTGTTTCGCCCCAGGAAATCGGCCTGCCCACGAGCCAGAACGTTTTCATAAAAAGCAAACTATTCTACGTCACGCCAGTACGTCTTCAATCACATGACCGTGGACGTCGGTGAGTCGTCGTTCCAGGCCGTTGTGATAAAACGTCAGCCGCTTGTGATGCAGGCCCAGTAAACGCAGAATCGTGGCGTGGAAATCGTAGACGGTGGTTGCGTTTTCAACAGCCTTGTAACCAAATTCGTCGGTCGCTCCGAATTCGAAGGGTGCTTTGACTCCGCCGCCGGCCAGCCAGCAGGTAAATCCTGACGGATTGTGGTCACGCCCACTGGCACCTTTTTGAAATGTCGGCATCCGCCCGAATTCCGTACACCACACAACCAACGTATCCTTGAGCAGTCCCCGCTGCTTCAAATCGCGGAGCAGCGCAGCAACGGGCTGGTCCAGCACCGGACCGTGTTTGCTGTACTGCTGTTCCAGGACTTTGTGCCCGTCCCAGTTGCTGACGCCTTCGCCCCCCGTCTGATAGGCACCGTTGAAAAGCTGGACAAACCTCACGCCCTTTTCGATCAGTCGCCGAGCCAGAATGCAGTTCTTTGCGAACGAGGCCTTTAGCGAGTTTTCCGCATCGTCGGCGCCGTACATCTTCAGAATGTGCTTTGGTTCGGAGGCCAGGTGGCTGACTTCCGGGACGCTCAGCTGCATGCGGGCAGCCAGCTGATAGCTTGAAATTCGGGCCGCCAGTTCGGTGTCACCTGGATAGCGTTCCTGATGTCGTTCATTCAGCCTCAGCAGAAAATCACGGGTTGCCTTGTCTGTCTGCGGCGAAATTCCGTCGGGGCGAGCGAGATTACGAATTGGATTGGTGGCGTTAAAGTCCGTTCCCTGAAATGCGGCCGGAAGGAATCCCGGTCCCCAGTTGTTGACGCTTGACTGTGGAGTCCCGCGCGGGTCCGGGATGGCGACATACGCCGGCAGATTATGGTTTTCACTGCCCAACGCGTAGCTGACCCATGCTCCCATACTGGGAAAGCCATCGAGCGTGAAACCGGTGGACATAAAGTTTTCGCCCGGGCCGTGCGTATTAGTCTTGCTGGTCATGCCATGCAGAAAACAGATGTCGTCCGCCAGATCGCCAAGTTGCGGAACCAGTTCCGACACCATCTTTCCGCATTCGCCGCGCGGCTTGAACGCCCATGGGCTCCTGGTGAGGTTTCCCTGCTGCCCCTGGAACGTCAGCAGACCGTCTGCTCCGGGCATCGCCTGGCCGTGTCGTTGGATCAGTTCCGGTTTGTAGTCAAACGTGTCGATATGACTGCAGGCCCCCGAACAGAAAATCACGACGACGTTCTTCGCGA
>JBDONA010000786.1:0-4185 GCA_039831575.1 Fuerstiella sp.
GACCGGAGCCCGCTGGCGCGTCCGTCGAGTCAACCGAATGGCGGGTCTCTGCGACCTCATGTACAGCGAGCAATGGAATCAATACTGGAATACACTCGCCACTTAAAAAACACTATCCGTTACTGCAACCATGAACGACGGGCCTGCAAACACCAGCCTGCCGACTGCCGTCAAGCGACAGATTGACCACATCTGTGACGATTTCGAATCTGCGTGGAAATCTGACAATCATCCGCGCATCGAAGACCTTCTCGTCCAGATGCCTGCCAAAGGCCGATCCCAGCTGCTGTATGAATTGCTCAAGCTGGAAGTTGAACTGCGCCAAGCTGCAGGTGAAAGCGTCATGGCGGCTAAGTACCATCAGCGTTTTCCGCAGCACTCCGAAACGATCGACATGGTGCTTGCAAGATTTGGCCAGACACAAACAGTCTTAGTCGGCGACGGCGAGACGGCGAGACGTCGCAGCATAGCGAACAGGGCCAGGACGATCAGGCGGTAACCAGCCGATCGGGAACGCAGCAGGACCGAGTTCCCAAGAGAATCGGCAAGTACGCAGTGAAACGAAAATTGGGTGAGGGGGCTTTTGGAATCGTGTACCTCGCCGCGCACCCACAGCTCGGCCGAGATGTCGCGCTGAAGGTTGCACGCCGGGAGCGATTCCAGTCGGCCGACGACCTGGATCGTTTTTTCGAAGAAGCTCGCAATTCAGCTCGCATCAAGGCGCCCGGTATCGTCGCCGTCTATGATGTCGTTCAGGACGGTGACCTTGTTTTCATCGTTCAGGAATATATCGATGGAAGTGATCTGAAAGAGACGTTACGAACAGGGTCGCACACTCCGGATCAGGTGGCCGACCGGATTGCCGAGATCGCTGAAGCGGTTGGCTACTCGCACCAACAGGGAATCTACCACTGCGACCTGAAGCCCAGCGACATTTTATTGGACAAGGCTGGGGATTTCAAACACGAATATGTTGTATCGGTGGAAGAAAGAACAACTCGCAAGGAGCGGCCCGGTGGCGAGCACTCTGGAAGCTCGTGTGAAGGAACTTGAAGGCGAACTGCGGCGCGTCGAGCGTGAGCGAGAAGTGTTAAAAAAAGCGTTGGCTATTTTCGGCCGCAACGAATACGTATCAGTGATGACTGGAAGGTGGCCAGGAATTTGTCGATGTCGAAGCAGGTGAGTTCCTCGGCCTGGTTGGCTTGGTCCTGCGATCCGCTGGAACTGTCGGTGTAGGTATCAATAACGGGCACCACGTCGGCATTTGGGCAGGCAAACGTCTGGGTTCGGATTTGAGACACGCCCAGGCAGATTAACGGAGCTTGCCTGGCAGCTTGCGGTCGAAGCGAGCTTGCGGTCGAAGACGCTGCGGGATAGTCAGAACGACTTGCCGGTGCGCGACCGCCGAGCAAACCTGATCGACAACGTGGCTGGCAGTCAGCAAAGTCCGTTTCTGATGGCAGGAGGGGCAGGTGTCGCCTTCGGATCGCCGCTAGAGCAGTGTACGAAATGACGGAACCGGTTCTGGCTCGTGGGGGCAGTCGTTCTGCTATCAAAATACGTGAACCGCGGCCATAAGTCAGCGAAATTCGCTGTAAACAAACCTGCAATTCCAATCAATTTACTTCGCTTCCCCAATCAATTTATCCTCGAATCTTACTTCACCATCCACGGCATGAAAACTGAGCGTTAACGTCGGTATGTTCTTGTCCCGCTGACATTTCACGGAAAGAAAGCCACCTGCAACTTTTAAAAACCGATGATAGTCTGCTCGAAAGTCACCTTTTGTCCAACCTCCCGCGTGTTCGTCGCTGGCCGGTCCACACGAGTATTCACGAATACCCGTCTTGGGATCTACGGAATGGTATTGCCAATGTCGGTCACCGCAAATGACGATTGTGTTTTTTTGCTTCGCCAGAAAAGTTCGAATCTCATCACCTTCATGTTGAAAGTCAACATTGGAATGATTGTCGTGTTTGTTATTGACTCGGTCCGGACCGACAATCGGAGTGGGACTGATCAGGATTCGAAAAGTCGCATTGGAATCTGAAATCGAATCCTTCAGCCACTGCTTTTGAGCGACACCCCAAATCGTTTTTCCGGGACCATCTGCTGCTGTGTTGGGACTACGAAAGTCACGTCCCTCGACCAACCAGATTTGCAGGTCACGGCCCCATTTGAACGTACGAAAAGTTTCTTTGCCCATAGGAACCTGTTCACGAAAGACACCAAGCCCCTGTGCGAACGTAAAATCTCCCTGGTAACCTGTCTTGAGAGTTGCCCAACAATCGTTGGTATAAGTGTCGTGGTCGTCCTTGATGAAATAACTTGCAACGCGTTGATGAAAACGAACGTTTGTTGGCAAGCCATACATGCGTTGCCAGTGATATCGGGCCTCGGCCAAACTGGTTGTCAGGCGATCATAATAAATGATGTCACCTGTATGAACGAAGAAGCTTGGATCCAACTGTGCCATCGTGTCGTAGATCCTGTAGCCTTCATCGCTGTCTTGATGAAAAAACTGTTGCCCCGTGGAAACAGTAAATAAGACGTCGGCAGCGGAACCGGGCAAAGCGGCAGTTCGAAAACCACCTGCAGTCGATTCACCTCCACCATCCTCGTTTCGAGACTCGACCCTGAGATGATATCGCGAGTTGGGATTGAGGTCCGCAAGCTGAAACTGATGCGTATAATCCCGCTTGGCATCCACACTTCGCCACTGACTCCATCTCCATTCTTTCGCCGCATCCAATCGGTATCCGACTCGAACTTCTCCCGCGACTCCAGGAACGGCGTCGCGAATGTCGGCGACAGTTATCCCAACAGGATAGATAGAATGCCGCCGTTTTACGCTCAACCGTGATCGGTTGGGATGGTTTGGTGGGTAGTCAGGTTGCGAATCCGCTTTGTACGATTCCTCAACAATTTCGTACATGGGTCCATCCTGGGGATTGGCGAATTTATGCAGCGTCAGCCTCGTCCAGACAATTGCACTGTTACTATCAACTTCGCCAGTTTTGAAACCACACGCTTGAAAGGGTGGCACTGCCCAGACGGGTGTTGCGATGGAAACAACAATCATCGAACATGCAACGGACAGGAACAATCGAACACAACGAGGGACGGTCATCATGGTCTTCCTTCAGTAGAGAAAGCAGGGCACTGGCGGTGCTGGGATGCATGAATTAAAAAATGAAACCGCTATCAGTTTACCACGAAGAGCGAGAAGGACACGATGAGTGCCCTGACTACTGATCCTGACGGGAATTTTGATTTCCAGCACCACGCCAGCCGTAGAAGTTGATTCCGCCTCATTGTAGTGAAAACGATTCCCCGAGCCTGCCGCCTTGTGCCACGGCGTACGCCGCTGGGCGCATGGTGCCGTTCGTTTCGTTCACGTCACACACATGGGTAATCTCGCAGTCATCGCGCTGCAGGAAGCCCTCGGCAAGCCTGTTGCCTCGACCACGCACACCGATCATCGCAAGCGATATTCTGTCGGTGGCCACGGCGGCTCGTGCCGATCGGCTGTCGGCTGTCGGCTGTCGGCTGTCGGCTGTCGGCTGTCGGCTGTCGGCCAGAATGGTAAGACCAGACCCCACACCGAGAACCGCCTTGCCGCTATTTGAGAGAAACTCGCGTCGATGCACTTTGTCGGCCATCATATTCTTCCATTGTAGAAGATTAGGCATTCGTGTGAGCCACTACAGGCTCGGCTCGTACAACCGGCGGCACGGTTCTGCTAACTCGAGCAGGCTGTCGGAACAGTGAATTCGGGCTGCAACCAGTGAGACCATCGTGCCGCTTACAAGGATTGGGGCTTGAGGAAATCTAAGGGGATACCGTCATGAGGTGGTGATGTTTTCACATACAGCCGTGGGGCTTATTTTGGTCCTTTGAAGGGATCGAAAATGTCACGTCGAAGATCAAAGCCTGAGGTAACCGGTAAGCGTTGCCATTATCCAGACGATTTCAAGGAGGACGCAGTTCGGATGCTTCTTGATGGTCATTCTGCTCTACGCTAGCAGACCGTCTGGGGCTTTCAGGGACTCAGATCCTGTACCGCTGGAAGAAGCAGATGATGGCGAAGATCGGCCCGGTTGCAGACACTCTTGATACTCGGGTTCAGGAGCTGGAACGCGAACTTCGTCGCGTTGAGCGTGAGAGAGACATTTTAAAAAAGGC
>JBDONA010000786.1:4195-11563 GCA_039831575.1 Fuerstiella sp.
CAAGACGGAGATGGAAATGACCGAATACGAAGATATGACGACTGCGTTGAACGAAGTCCGTGGCTATGTGACCTACTACAACTTCGAACGCAAACACTCAGGGCTCGGATATCTCACTCCAGCCACTTTCGAAAGTCATCTCAACCAGCCAGAGTAAGCCAGAGTAAGCCCGAGACCTGTACGTCAAACTGTCACCACGGTAGCGATGCCAACTAAAGCATTCAGGCAGGCTTGCCAGATGTCTGCCTGGAAATATTCGCCTAGCCTCGGTCGTTCACGCGTTTCGAGATCTTGTGTCGCCAGCACACGTGCCGCCGACAAAACGATGTCCCTGCCCGTCACTGCACGGTCAGAAGCACTTACGACTGCACGTCGTTGATCGTCGGTTGGCCGCGGACGGGGCATGTCGGGACACTGCCGCATAGCCAGGGTGTCGTTCCTTGTGCTCGTTGCCTCGGCATGCTTTCAGCCTGGCCAGGTTGGCATCCTTGTGAATCTGCTTGCCATCATTCTGTTTCTCGTGCTGAACATAGTTATTGGAGTCGCCGCGCTATTCGTGGCGGCGGCGCTATTCAACATGAGCATTGACGATCTTAGAAGCGCCTTTGTGAACCTCGCAGCCATCTTCACTGCGCCTGCTGCGGTCGCTACGCTGTTTCCATTTGGTTTCCTGGTCTGGGCTATTGCGCTGGCAATCTACTTTGGATTGTTTTCCTGGTTGTTTGATCTCGACGGTAAACAGGTCCTCATATCGGTCGTGGCCATTGTTCGACGGATCGCCATGGCTGTAACCATGGTCACACTGGCAGGAATGATCAGTGCAACAGCATGAGTGCGTGCGACAATGTGCCATCAGCCTGGCATCAGCCCCTGCCCGCCAAAGCTCCGCCTCTGCGAGAGATGCACACCATTCCCACGATTCTGCACAAAAGCCTTGATCCTGGAAACCCTCGCTGCCGTTTGCCATTCCGTAACGACACTTTCCGTTTCTTGTTTCGGGGCGTGGTTTGGCGATCACTTTTTCATGTTGCTGTGGACAACCTTATACCGTTCGCGAAGAAGACGCGGGCCGCACGGCCACGTGCTCCAGCTGCATGGGGGAATTGATTGTCCCCGGTCCCAGCCCGGCCGAACCAAAACTGCCGCCTCGCCGAAGGAAACGTAAGTCGCCGGAATCGAAAAAGCCTCGGCTGAAAAAAGAGATTCCGTCAGGTTACGAGCCCGTGCATTCCCCTGACAAAGAGATGCACCCCGTGCTGGTCGTGGCAGTGTCCCTGTTGTTGTTCATCAACGGATGGAACGCGCTGGACAACTTGATCATCGTGCCGATTGCGCTTTGGTTTCTGCCTGTCATGGTACAGACGGTGACGGAAATGACAGACGAGGACGTCGCTGATTCAGGAAGTACTCGCGAAGAGCTGCAGCAGGTTTTTGACGGCGTATATCTCAACTTTGCGGCCTGGTTCGCCTTTAGCCTGTCACAGCTGAGCATGGCCGCATCAATGGCGGGAATCCTCTTTTGGCGAGGCTATGCGATTTACTACGCAATCGCATCAGCGACCATCAGGTGCCTGCTGACTTCGATCCTCCTTTGGGAATCTTCCTTACTCGCCAGCGTCAACGTATTTGCCTTGATAGCGATCATCCTGATGCTGCAGAAGCTACCTCCTGTTGCATGGCCTCGATTGATGGCCCAGGACATTCGTTGAACCGGCATCCCGCAGGGAATGCGAGGACCATGACGCGCCATCCTCGCAAACCCATTTCGCCATCTGGTACCCGCCATGCGATCAGTTTGACAATTCTGCTGTCGCTGCATTCAAGCCGAACCCTCAGAGCGAGGATCCAGCGTCGTGTGTTTGTTGCGACCTCAAAATTGACATGCACAGCTGAAATGCCGCAGAATCTCACGCACCAATTACAACAGGTCAGTGAGTGAGTCGAGGTCAACAAAGATCGAATCCAAAGCCATGGCATCCAGAGTGCCCGAATCCTCGATCGCTGACGGTCTTGTCAATGAGCTGCCTGCGAACGCTTCTGTCGAAGAAGCCGCCAACATCGACTCTTCCAGACCTCCAGAAATCGGCGTGAGTGGCGATACTGACAATGCAGTCATGATTCTCCGATCTTCGCCGTGTTGCGTTTCGTGAATGTCGTGGAAGACTGAGAAAGGACGCATTGAGCTCTGTCTGTCGACGGCCGCATGGCCAGGAACCACACTGGTCATCGCGACATCTGAAGAATCCTGCGACGAAAGGGAGTCCGCCGCGTCTGGATTAATTGCATAACCCATGTCTGCCAACGCTGCGACAGTAACTCCGCTCAATCGGGCGTTCCCGTGCCGGAGGTACCCGACCATCAATTCGTCGCGCAGGGCGTCCCGGTCCCAATGCCCCCCTGCAGTCTGGGCTCCACCTACAGTTTCCACGGGTACGCCATTGCTTTCGCCATAACGGGTGCTGTATTCCGCTGTGGCCGCGGCTCCCACGAACGTGGCAGAGCCATCGGACCACTGTACCAGGTCCAGGTCGTCCCAGATCGTACCGATGCCGATGACGTGGCCCATCTCATGCAGAACAACGTCCATCAGTTCTCCCGCAGCGTGCAGGTTGGCCACGTCCGCAGCATCAAACTCCATAATCCCCATCGATGGCAGAAATGATGAGGACCTCAATTCCGTGGGCCCGGCCTGCCCCAACACGCCTCCCGGCCCGTCAAGTTTGTTCACCGAAACGTGGATTACCAGGTCATCGACGAACTGACCACGAACGAATACGTCCGGGACATCACCGATGATCACAGTCGACCACTGTTCGGCAGCCGCAGCGATCGTCGATTGAAAGACAGCTTCCAGATTCGAAGGCAAACTGATTCCGGAAAACTCAATATCGATCTGATATCCCGGATCCGACGAGGCCTGAAAACTGGAATTGCGATTCGCAGGCTGCAGATTTCCGAGATGAAACGCATCCACGTTCAGGCCGGAAAGCCCTGATGCCCGGCCATCCAGGGTCAGGTCGGAGCGGTAATCACCCTGCGTGCGACGGCCCAACTGGCTGGGCACAAAAGCGAAGATGTCGGAACGGTCACCACCGACGTTCGGCACATTGAAGTCGCCACGCGTCGACATGTGCAACGCCCCTTCCGCGTCAACGGAGACCCCATCTATGTCCTCGCTTCTGTCCCTAAGCCCCACGTCACTACCATCGAAATAGATCTCAAATGTTCCCTGATCATAGACCAGCAGATCTTCATCCCGGCCGTTGGCACCCGCCACGGAAAAGCGGCCTGCGGTTGAAAGCACCAATCGTCCGTCGCTCAGAACGGCAACACCGTCAATGTTTTCGGATCGTTCTGTGAGGCCGACGCGGCTGCCATCGAGATACATTTCCCATCGTCCGGATGTCGTTTCCCCCAGAGAATTCGGAACGAAACGCAGCAGATCCTGGCGCTCAGCAGTGGCGCCTGGTACTCGAGCAGAGCCGCTGGTCGAGATCAGAAGGCTGCCATCAGCCAACGCCGTAAAGGCATCGATGTCTTCCCCGTTGTTGTTCAGACCGACATCGCTGCCGTCAAAGTAGACGGAATAGGTTGGCTGACCAGTGGAATCGAACGTGACCTTCAGAATGTCGGAATCATCGAAACTCACGGCACTGCCATCCGGAATGAAAACAGTACCGGAATTCGCCGTCGACAGGTAAAACACGTTCGCGTCACCAGGCGGTGGAGGTGGTGGCGGTGGTGGATCGGGCTCGTCATCTGCGGTGAACTGCACGTCAACTCGATAGGACCCGGTTCCCGAGTCGGCATAGGCCCCCGCGTCGATGAAGTACAAGCCCGGCCCCAACAGAAGTGTGAGTGAACTGTTGAAGGAACTGCCACCATCGTCATCCTCGGCAATCAATGCTCCCGAGGCGGAATAGACACGAAGGTACGTATCCAGAGACCCATCGGTTTCGCTGAGATCAACGACCAGACTGCCTGGGGCGGACAAGTCGATCGCGAAGACGTCGCGATCGCCGGACGTCTCCAGTATCCCTGTGTCACTGGCATGTCCGTTGCCGTCCGGAATCAGAGGCGTGGCATCAGCGCCGGGCTGGTCAGCGTGGTCATCGTCCGATGGTGGTGGCGGAGGAGGTGGAGGGGGTGGATCGTTTGCAGGTGTGAACTGGACTTCGATTCGATATTCGCCACTACCACTGTCACCGTAGGCACCCGCGTCCAGATAGTACACTCCAGCATTGACCGTCAATGACAGAGCGGAGTTGAAGTTCGTGCCGCCGTCATCATTTTCCGCAATCTGCGCCCCTGACGAATTGTACGTACGAAGATATGTATCAAGCGAACCGTCGGTTTCGTTCAGATTGATCTGGAGGGTACCGTTGGCCGGAATGGTGACTTGAAAGACGTCGCGATCTCCCGCGACTTCAAGTATTCCCGTGTCTGCGGCGTTGCCGCTGCTGTTCAGAATCAGCGTCGTGGCGTCGTTCCCAGGCTGGTTAACGTGATCGTCGTCGGTTGGTGGCGGCGGTGGTGGCGGTTCCTCGTTTCCAACGACCGAGTCGATCCAGACTGCATGGACGTCAATCCGCGTGTCGAACGATTCACCACCGAGCGCGTGGGAGTTATTGTCACCGCCTGAAGTAACGCCGGCGATGTACAGTTCGCTGCCACTGGTCACAAACGCGGGACCACCGGAATCGCCAGGTGCCGTATTACTCTCGTTACTGTTGTCGAAGGTCCACGATATGTGAGCGTTGGTGACAGCATCGATCGGCGTGAAACCTTCACGTTTTGTGCCAAAATCATACACCGGGTTCTGGTTCGTGCCACCTTCACCGAATCCCACCAGCGTCAACATCTGGCCCACCTGAGGTGCCTGCCGAAGAATCTGCATCGGTGACACACCACTGACGGCACGATCCAGCTGCATGATGGCAACGTCATAGCCGACGTACCAAAGGTTTGGGTTGTACTGCGGGTGCGGTGTAACGTCATTGGTTCGGTATGTTTGTCCGTCTACAACGAAGGTCCCTGCAGTGTCACCGATGAATCCACCGCCGGAGGAATTCTCGACGCAGTGTCCAGCGGTCAACACATGGGTTGATGAGATCAACGTGCCGGTGCAACCACCGTTGACAAGCCCCACTGCTGGATAGTCGGTCGTGGTTGTACCGTTCACGATCCTCATCAAATCGTCGTGGGACGGAGCCTTCAGCGTGTGCGATGCAGCGGGATTCGCATCCGTGACCAACGGGTTAATCGATGAGAGAACCAGTCGTGTTTCCAGCTCATCGACCTCTGATCTTGCTCTGACGACCGCGGCCCGTCGTCGTCGATGTGAGGTGGCATGCGAAACCCAGCTACAGGAACGGCGCAGAAAGTGAGATGGCATGGAAAGAGCTCCGGGTTGCAGATTCACCAGCAGATGCAAGACGCTCGCCGCCGCAAGGTGCTCCGCCGACGTTGGAAATAGATTAGGCCCGACCGCCACCCATACGGCTTGATTTCCTCGATCTTGCACGCCATTCGAAAGTTTTTCTCGAATAGTCCCAAAACCATCGCTACGTGCACCGAGGGCGCTGGCGTCGTCTGGAGAAATCGCGTGGTCAACGCCGGACCCGTGACACGCTGGCCCGGTTGTGGTTCGTCAGGGCCGACAGGATGGCTGCCTCACCGCCGCTCAGGGAGGATCTTCTGCAGCCACTCGCGTGTTCGCGCATCCTGCTGCAGCCGCTGAACTACATATGTGAGTTTGTTGAAGCGTCGCTTCAGCGACTCGGTCACATGGGGAAAGTCAGAATACTCATCCAGAAGTTTTTCAGCGTAGTCGGCACTTTTCTGAGCGTGGTGTTCCGTCTGGTTGGGATTGCTGTCGTCAAGTGACGCCACCGCAAGTTTTGCGTGGGCAACTGAGAGGAACTGGAGAATATGGTTCCCTTCACCCTCGCTTCGAATCGTGCCCCCCAGCCAACCGAGGGGACGTCGACCGAAGGGGGAAACGATGACCCATTCAATGATCCAGGAGCCTTCAAGAAACAACGCACGTCCCTCGTATATTCCCATGAGTCTTCTTCCCTGAGCAGCCGACTGGCTGTAATGGTCGCGTGCTTTTTCCTGTTCACCCCGCTGGTAGTGAAATTCACCCAGGTCTTCATGCACGCGATACAGATCGTAAACCGCCTGCCATGCCCCGGGGAAATCTTTGTCTACGGCTGCCGGTCTCGTCAGGCACTCGTCGTAACAGGCCAGCGATTCATCCGCATTGCCCTGCAGCATGTTCGATTTGCCAAGAAACCCATGGACGGTGGCCAGTCGCCAGCGAGTGTTACATCGTTAGGCGCAACCTGGAGATACTGTTGGCAGTTCTTAAGCGATTGATTCAGGTACTTATCGGCCACAGCAAAGCGATTCAGGTCAAAGCAGATCTCGGCAATATTCCAATGGAAAGACGCATCCAGTTCGGCTCGGTCCAGCCAATCCCGTCTCGCGCTACCGGCCGCTTCTGCAGCCTGAAGACTCTGCAGCGCCTGCTCCAGATAAACCAGTGCGTCTTCCGATCGATGCAGTACGTGCAGAATTGCCCCGATCCGCGTTTGGGCGGATACGGTCTTCACATCGACATTCCCATTCTGTTCGGCCAGTTCCACCGCCTGTTGGAGCGTGTCCATCCGCTCCGTCAGTATCTGCTGCTCAACATCTGCAACATCTGCGGGATCTGCGGGATTGCGGGATTGCGACAGATGTTGGCGTAATAGCCCAGCTCTTCAGAGAGCGCAGAGTCGATCGCATCATCACTCAGGTCCGTGCTGATTTGCGTCTGTCGAGTTGCCTCGTCCCGGGCAACGTTCATCTGCACAACAGACACCGCCGCAACCAGCGAGACCGTTGTCGCCAGCACGCTAAGCAAGGCGAACCGGGGTTTCCGGCCACACCACCGCCGCAGCCGGTAAGCATGCGTCACTCGGCGAGCCAGCACCGGCTGGCCGTCCAGAAACCGCTGTAAATCCTCGGCCAATTCGGTCGCCGTCTGGTAACGTCTCTGAGGCTCTTTGGCCATCGCCTTCAGACAGACCGTCTCAAGATCGCGAGGAATCTGCCGACTTAACTGTGACAGGGACGACGAGGCTCGTCGTGCAGTACCTGCAGCAGGGTCTCCTGAACTTCACCGCGAAACGGTATATCGTCCGTCAGAAGTTCATAGAGTACGGTCCCGAGACTGTACACGTCACTGCGAGCATCTAAATAACTTTGCGTGATTCAGGCCGGAATCGTTTCGAGGTTCCGGTTTCGAGCTTCGATGTAAGTGCTGACGCGGTCCATGAGTTCTTCGATGGACGTGCAAGTGTGGTTTCGCGTGACGTTGGC
>JBDONA010000169.1:0-11545 GCA_039831575.1 Fuerstiella sp.
AGGACGAGCTGAAACTTCACGAAATTTCCGAATGCGATGGCCAACGTCTCACACCAACTCAGGTGCGTGCCCTGGACGCGCTGATGAATGGCGCGTCCCAGGCGGAAGCCGCCGAAGCAGCCGGCAAATCAGCGCGATGGCTGTGGACCCAGCTGAACGAAGGCGGCGAGTTTCTCAATGCCTACCGACATGCCGTGCAGTCGCTGCGACAGCAGTCACAGCTCACGGCATTGCAGCGGTCGCGTGACGTCATGGACGTGGTCACCAGCATTGCGGTCGACCGCAAACACAAGGACTGCCTGAAGGTCGCCCAGCTCATTCTGCAGCTGAACAAGCGATGAGCTGTGGTGGTGTTAATTGTGGTTAGGTTTGGATGAGACCTGCGTTGGACTGCGTCATTACCTGACCCCACAGCGGTGTCATCTGGTGTCACATGGTCTCAAACCGTCCCGCAGTCGTTTCAACAGGCCTGGATGGCGTGAGCCTTGACGGCCAGTAACCGACGCTGTTCATCGTCGAGCAGCAGTCGCTTCTTTCCCAGCTTCTTCAGCAGAGCCTCGATCTGTGCGTTCAGGAACTGGATGATCTGCTGCTGTCGCTCATTGACCATGCCGCAGAGTGAAGTGAGCAGGATGTGCCATGGCTGGAGCAGGAAGGCCATGTTCAGCGCCGAAAATCGACAGTTTGCGCGGCAGACAGGTGAAATCAAGCGGCTGAGATGCAAGACTCTGAGTCGCTGAAATGCCCGTGTTTTACGGCGTTTTGAGTTCGGCATAGTTTTTTGACCCTACGGGGACGATTCCTTAGTCACGGAAGCTGTTCGTCCTCCTTCAGCAGACTTGTTGTCTTGTAAGTGTATCATGAGTGTCCATTAGTGGTTTCGCGTTCAGTCATCAAGATTCAAAACATGTGTGGTACGATAAGCCCGGAGAGAGGGTGAATAATAAATACGCATCGCGTCCGGGAACGTGCATCTATTTTGTTTGAAACAACTCACTTGTGACAATCAATGTCACCATCGTAGCGAGTCCATCACCCCGTTTGCGAACTTCGGCGGTAATCTGGTCAACGCTTGAGCGATCGCCAAAGGTCAGCGGCCGCCCGAGGGCGTAGGTCGTCATTTTATGAACCATGGCGCGGGCGAACTGGTCCTGTCGGTTTTTCAGCAGAAATCTTTTGAGCCCATCCATGCCGACAAGTTTCTGTCCGTTGAATAATAGGCTGGACGCATCAACTGGTTTGCCTTGTACCTGCATTCGCCAGTTGCCCACGGCGTCAAAGTTTTCAAAAGCGATTCCCCATGGATCAATCTTTTCGTGACACGACAGACAGGCAGCGTGATTTCGGTGGTCTTCGATACGTTGCTTCAGTGTGAGCTTCGCAATCTCAGGATCAGCGAGATCGATCTCGGGGACGGCTGGCGGCGGCGGGGGTGGGGGATCGTTCAGCAGACTTTCCAGCAGCCAGATGCCACGTTTAAGCGGATGCGAATCCTTGCCGTCAGAATTCATCGCCAGCAAACCGGCTTGAGTCAGCAGACCTCCTCGCCTGTGGTGCGATTCAAGCTTCACGAGGCGAAAGTGATTTCCATAGACGCGACTCAGCCTGTAGTGCCTGGCGAGTCGCTCGTTAGCCATCGTGTAATCTGCGTGGATGAAATCCAATACGCTGCGATCGTTCTGCAAAACATGGTGGAAGAAAGCGACAGGTTCCTCCTGCATCGCCTCTTTTAAAGTGGGGTCGAATTGAGGGTAGACTTTTCGGTCGATCGCCAGAAAATCCAGCAGCTGCATGCCCAGCCATTGTCGCACAAAGTGTTTTGAAAATCGCCGCGACCGTGCGTTCGTCAACATTCGTTCAACCTGGCGGCCTAGCACATCGGGGCTGCTCAACTGCCCGCTCGCCGCCAGGCCCAGAAGCTCTTCGTCAGGCGTGCTGCACCACAGGAACATCGAAAGACGAGTTGCCAGGTCGTAGTCACTCAGCGAGTCGCGATGGAGGTGTTGCTGTCGTCGCTCAGACAAGCCCTCAAGTGTTGCATCTTCTCGAACGACATACAGAAAATTCGGTGAAGCGAGCACTGTTGCCAGCACTTCTACCATGGCTTCCTGAAAATCATCGCAATCGGGACGAATCTGAGTGAGCAAGGCCAGTTTCTGATCGACCTCAGAAGTCGTGACGCGTCGTCGCCAGGCACGCGACATGAAACGGGTCAACACTTCCCGCGCATAGACGGTTTCGTTCTCTTTGTTTGCGCTGTCGAAGAAAATTCGATTGTGCGAGTCTGGTGGCCAATGATCGTAAACCGGTGCCGTGATCTCGACATAGTCGATCTGAATGTCACCATGGATGTCTGAACTGTTCACAAGCTTCACATATTCAGATGGACTCGGCAGGTCCCCCATCTTTGACTTCTTGCGTACAGAATTGCGTGGATAGATTTCACTTAGCGGAACATCCCACTGGTAAAACTGCGGCTTATCAGGAGCGGCATGGACGGCCAGGTCGTGGCCGCCGATTTTTACGGAGGCGTGCGAGTCGTTGCTGGCCTGCCAGCCGAATTCCAGCTGCAGGCTGGGGATGCGAGTGCTTTTAACGGACGTCCGAGCCGCGCGGGCGCGAACTCGAAGCGTCCCCGTGTCAGGAACAGTATCGCCAAGTTCGACGATTAGCTTCTGTCTCAGAGGGATCACCGCAATGTGAGGAGAGACCGGAGGAACCTCGGGCGACATCTGCGCCGGTGGCCAGGCGTATTTTGCGCCCCCGTAGCCCCATGACACTCTGGCAGCCTGGCCCGTACTTTGATTCCTGTAGTGAGTACCGGTTGGCGGTTTCTGAAATCCTTCGGTTCGCCGATCCAATTCCTGCTTCAGCTTTTCCGGATCGTCTTTGTGCTGCTGCCTGATCTTCTCCAATTCAGCTTCCTGCTTTGTCCACTCACTGGCCGCAGCGGTCTGCATGGATACGCCCCAGTAAATCTGTGCCGGCCGCTCACCCCGTACCGTCGCCTGCTGCAGGGCCCTGCGGCTCAATTCGTGGTAAGTCCCGAACTGGACGGCCGACATATGCAGCATTTCAGAGCTATTCTGAAAACCGTCTTCAGAACTCGACTCCGGCGGCAGATCTGTCGCAAAATCATAGGGAAGCCCAAGCAAATCCTGTAGCGCATAGTTGTATTCGTATCGAGCCATCCGCCGAAACGACGAGTGCCCCTGCTCAGCGCGACGCACGGTCGAAGCTACCTGTATTTCCGAAGAAAGCCATTGAATCAATTTGCTGCGATCATCATCGGCCAGCTGCACCTCGTCCGGGGGCGGCATTTCACCATTGCTCAGCACAGCCACAACTTCCAGCCACCAATCCACATCGCTACCCTGCAGAAGATCGGGATCCAGCGTGTCGATCCGAATATTGCCCTCCTGCGTCTCTGGACCATGGCATTGAATACACGCTTCTCTCAGGATGGGCTGGATGTCCTTTCGGAATGCCGCCAGTTTGGGCTTCGGCGCTTCTGTTCCGACGGAAGGCTGCTGGTGTTTTCGATAACTCGACCTTAGTGCTCCCGCTGCTTTCAGCTGCTCGAGCGTCGGGAGTGGCGAATCACCGTCGGTCACTCCATCCACCGTTGCCTCTGCAACCGACGTAGACGTGGGACCGTCGTCGGCCTGCCCGGTGGCGACGTCACATGCTGCGCACAGCAAAGTGACGAAGCAAATGACGCAGCGACCTGTTTTTACTTCAATCATTTCAGCGTGGTTTTCTCGTGACTGGCGAACGGCTTCAGTATAGCACAAAACCGAAAATCGTTTTTGCAGGTCCGACTGACGACTTTGCAATTCAGTCCCGATCAAAGGATTCGCCTGCTGCCCCTGCGGATGGAATTACATCCACGGTCCCGCAAATGTGGATGCAGTTTCTTCGGCACAGTTAGCGAAACATAAATCGCATTGCTTTTCGTACACCCTGCGGGTCTTTGACCTTGAGCGTCTCCAGATGCCTCGACGCTTCCGCTCGTAATGATGCGGTCTCACCACCGGACGGCTGACTGCAATAGTGCAAATAATGCACAATCGCTCGTTTCGTTCCGTGAACGTTAAACTCTTCAAGGTCATACATCGCCATCAGGCGGCCGTGCAGCGTCCAGTCTTCCATCCGTGTCAACGCCACAATCGCCAGGTCTGCCCAATCCGGCCGGTCCAGCAGCAGCCGCAGTGATTGCTGAATGCGCTCTTTGCTGATTCGGTTCGGCTCTTTTTCGTGCATGAATCGCAATGCACCAATCGCTGCTGCCGGATAGCTAAAGGGCAAAGTCGAATTCGTCTCCGGCTTTGGTTCCGTCGCCACTGCCGGGCGTTTCGCGAGTATCGCTTTGTCAATGAAGCTGAGACCTGTTTCCTCTGTGAGCATCAGGTAGGCAGCCATATAGGATGCGACCCATCGTGAATACTTTTTGCGGTCAAGAAACAGCTGCTTCAGCGGCGCTGCGTCCTCGGCCCGTTGATGCATTCCAAGAATTACGGCATAGAGCCCCGTGCGTGACAGCGGCACGTGTTCGTCGCCAATCCAATTCCAAAGTTTCGCACGAGGAACCCGTGGACCGACCGCTCTGAGCACTTCGTATTGAGCCTGCTGAACTTCCTCAAAAGCATCCCGAGCAATCATGTCCAGTGGATGTTCCAGAAAGTCGACGAACCGCCCAAGTCTCACTGTGGCCGCTTCGCTGTTTTCCGCTGCTGAGGGAAGCTGTTTGATGTATCTCCAGACTGTGGCATTCGCTGTCAAAGGCTTATGCCATTTGGGCGCTAGACCGTGGGGCGCCGGCGTTGCCATCAATAGACAGGTCGCGTCTGTCGAGAGCGCAAATTCATCCGGAATCGCAAATTCATCTCCCACGCTGATTTTTTTGTTTTCGTTTTTAGGATATCCCGAACGACAAAAACTGAGCTGCCCCTGGATTTCGAAGTTCGCTTTTCGCCACGAACGAATTTGACAAGCAAGACCTCTTCGCTGCTTGCAATTCGAGAGGTGAATGTGTGGTAGTCCTGACCGGAAACAGGATACCCCTGAATCTGGTCTGCGACATGAAACTCACCGGCCAGTAAAGTTAGAATGGCGACTGTATATTTCATCCGACGGCTCGTGGAAGAATAACTTCTGTGGCAATGTCCGAGGGCGAAGCAACGGTCAGGTCTTTCTTATCTGGTCCGGAATTAGCGATGGCTAATCAGTCGTGACCGCCAGTCGCTGCATGAACCAAACCGACCCATGGCGGCTGGATCGCGAATCGGTGTTTCGTTCTCGCCAGATCTTCGCACATTCAAGCGTCAACGCTCTAATACGAAGCTCGCGCTGTTGACGTGCAACCTCGGATTCGTTCAGCGGGGCATTCGATAATTCTCGCAATTGGCCCCGGAGTTTCGATTCTTCCCGGGACAGCATTCTGCTTCTTTCCACTTCGTCCGGTGTCCTCCTGGCTGAGCGCCCGTGGACCATCCATGCATCGCCAATAATCAAGTCCAGGCGTCCGTCTGAATTGAAATCCGCAACACAGAGTCGGATATCACTTGTAGGTAGTTTCGGGCTTTCAAACGCGCCATCGTCGTCACGAGGCCTCAGTGCCGCGACTCCGGCGCCAATCAATTGCCTGGCCCGTCCAAGTGCAGGTTCGGCGTCGGTGGCGGCTGTATTGCGATGCCATGCCACACTGCCATCGGACCGAGCAACCAACAAATCGTTTCGACCATCATTGTTCCAGTCGGCGACCACTGGCGCCTTGAATGTCGGTTCTCCGCGTTCCTGTGTTACGAGCTCTTCGGGCTGAGCAAACAGCGGTGTGTTGGCATCACCGTCGTTTCGAATCAGCCAGATAGACGCGTTTCTGGCCGACAGCAGATCCTGGTCGCCGTCGTTGTCCCAGTCGTAAGCGAAGATTCGTGAGTTGTACCGAAAACGCGGCTGCGTTTTTTCGTGCGGCACATACGTTACCCTCCGAGCCGTTCCGAATGCCCGGTTTCGTCTGCCGTCAAAAATGTAGAGTTGGCAGTCTCGTGATCCCGTGATGAGATCATTTATGTTGTCTCCATTGAAGTCGACAATCTGTGGTCCAAATCCTGTGTAGCAGAATTCGTCGCATGTGGCATCGTTGCCGCCAGCCTGCTGGAACTCACCTTCGCCGAATTTCGGTGCCGCTTCCGTTCCGATGTTTCGAAACAGCTTCACTCGCGCACCGGTGTACGGATCGTCCCTATACAGACCGTCAAGCAGATCCTGTTTTCCGTCGTTGTTCACATCCGCCAGGAACGGAGCTGCATGTGGCAGGTTCTGGTTGACGATTCGAACCGGCTTGCCCAGTTCATCGTTGGCATCAGCAAGGGGCAACAGTACGGCGATGGTCATCAGTGCTGTGAATCTCATACCCGCTCCTTAAGCAGGAAAAAGTTCAGACACATAATACCGCAATTAAACCTGGCTGCCCGAAGAAATGTCAAAGAACGTCAGGCAAGTCTGCTCTGTGGTGTTCCGTGATGGGATCTGCCAAAATAACGATTCAGTCGCGATTTAGGAAAAACGAGACTTACATAGAAAGATCGCTATCCATCAATTCTGCATCCAGTCCGTCATCATCGCCTTACTCTGGTTAACGACAATTCCGCAGGTATCAGCACAGAAGACTCCGAATCTGTTGCTGTTTATGGCGGATGACATGACGTTTACCGATCTGGGTTGCTACGGAAATCCGGATGTGAAAACGCCGCATATTGATCGCATGGCGACTCAGGGCATGCGCTTTACGCACTGCTACAACGCTGCTCCCACGTGTTCGCCATTGCGACAGAGCCTGTTCACCGGCATGTATCCCGTGCGAAACGGTGCTCATCCGAATCACAGTCGAGTTTACGACGGAGTGAAGTCACTTCCGCACTACTTGAGACCCCTCGGGTATCGCGTCGCGATCGTTGGCAAGCGTCACGAAGCTCCGGCCTCTGCCTTTCCGTTTGAAATGCTCGGCGGCAGCCACGGCGACGGCGGCAAGACTCCTGATGGCACGGATTTACCGCTCGACAAAGCCCGCGAATTCATTTCTAAAGACGGCCAGCAACCGTGGTGTCTGGTTGTCACATCCAACCAGCCTCATACGCCGTGGAATCGAGGCGATTCGTCACAGTACGATCCGGAGACACTGACCGTTCCTCCGTATCTGGTCAACACCCCAACGCTACGTGAAGCGATGTCGCGGTACTATGCAGAGATTACCTACATGGACAGGCAGGTCGGCACGATGCTGCGTCATCTGAAGGATCTGGATCTTCAGCAGAACACCGTCGTGCTGTGGCTCAGCGAACAGGGATCGCAGTTGCCATTCGGCAAATGGACGTGCTACGACACCGGAATTCATGCTGCCGCAGTTCTGCGCTGGCCGGGAAAGGTTAAGCCCAACACCGAATCTGACGCACTGATCAGCTACGTTGACATTGTGCCGACTTTTATCGAACTCGCCGGTGGGACTTCGACGGGCATGGATGGAAAGTCATTTGCACCATTGCTGCGCGGCGAAAGTGAACGTCACAACGACGTGGTTTTCAGTGTGAATACAACTCGAGGGATCTACCACGGTTCGGAAGCCTTCGGAATTCGTTCGGCGACCGATGGTCGCTGGCTGTACATTCGAAATCTGCACTCTGAAAACGAGTTTCAGAATATGGTGACGTATCGTGACCCCGTTTTTGCTTCATGGAAAACGGTTGAGTCTGACTTTGCGCAACAACGAGTGAAATCTTATGTCAGGCGTGCGCCCGAAGAACTCTACGATCTGGCCAACGATCCCTGGTGCGTGTCGAATCTTGTCGCCACCTCGCTACACAGGGACGCGATGGCGAATTTGTCCGCACAAATGGAAGTCTGGATGAAACAGCAGGGTGATCTCGGCGATGCGACAGAACGCGCTGCGGAAACTCGACAGCCCCGGCAGAAACCCTGGTCCAAAAACGGCGAGTATGCCCGGCAGGCAAAGAAATAAATGCGGCAGCAATGCGCTGTAGCCGGATTACCATCGCGTTTTTCTGTCTGCTCCTGTCTTACAGCAAAAACTGAATAATGAGGATATCGAACCTTCACGCGGCGAACCGTACATTCTTACGATCATGCATTTGCGTCGTTGCACTCAGCGCGGGCACTATCGCCGGCGCCGAAGATCAAGCCGGTGACGACCACCCGGTTCCCGCGGTGCTGGCCAAACGGGGGAAGCTGATCCTTGACGATGACGGCTCCAGGTCTCGTGGCGGCAAAACCGTGGCGAAATTTGATGGTACAGCCATGCTGCGCGCTGGTGCAGGGGCGTGGGAAAGAGCTGCGAACGCCAACGGCTGGCGTTCCACATGGAATGAAGGCATGGGGCACACGCCGGTTGCGTCGTATCGAGGCTTTCAGGCCAATAATCTGATTGTCGAAGTGACGTTTCGTTACGGCGTGATGACGGAGCCGTGGCACACGCAGTGTTTCCGGATTGCCGTGGATGATCGCCCGCGAGTCACCGGGCATATCGTTTCTGCCTGGGCCAATCCCAACAACGATTTTATCGAAACCGGATTCCTGCTGCAGCACATTCGCAAGACGCCGGAGAAGAAGATTGTCGAAGACCTGTTACTTGATCATCAACCGATCGTTGTGGAGTCGGAAGACTGGTACACCGCAACGCTGGAGGTGGTCGGCGACGAGGCCCTTTTTCGTATGGGCAACCATGTCGCTTACGCGAAGGCTAAACAAATTCGCATGCCCAAGAATCTGGTCTCTTTGACGATGGGAACAACGTGGCACGAGATCAAACGTGTTCGCATCTGGCAGGCCGAGCCTAACCCTGAGTGGGCGGCGCAGGAGGCTGACGTTTTGAGGTCGCGTAAACCGTTCGAACCCGTCGTGCACGAATACACGAAAAAATGACACCAACACTACGCAAACATTTGTTTTTCGGCATTCTCGCCACTTTGCTTTCCGCCATTTCGACCTCTGCTGCGGAGATTTCCGTTGGCGATCCGGACGCGTTGGCGGCCGCAATCCAAGAGGTCGCGGCAGGTGACACCATCATCCTGCAGGACGGTGTCTGGACCGACGTGAGATTGATCGTCCGTACGAACGGCACGGCGGAGAAACCCGTCACGATCAGGGCCCAAACTCGTGGCAAAGTCATTCTGACAGGCGATTCCCGAATCGCCCTTGCCGGAGAGCACATCGTGGTGGACGGGCTTTGGTTTCAGAATCCGACGGGTACAGAATCCATCGTGTTAAGAACCGGTGTCCGCGAACTCGCCAACGACTGCCGGTTCTCCCAGCCACTTTAGACAGTGAGGAGTTACGGCAGTTCGAACTGAACGACCCCCGTCTGGAGCTGCTGACCGCGCAAAACGAGGAAACGCGAATCGGATTACCGATCAAGTCAAATTCGCTACCAACAGGCGCCGCTTTATGGCCGCCAAAGATCAGATTGCGTTCGAAGTTCGCAACAATCTTCGTAACCTGCACCTCAACAGATTTCAGTTTGAAATCACGAGACAGCAGCTGATCACGGCCGCTCGGCAGGTGGAACAGGCGCAGTTCAATCTCAGAAGTTCAACGGAACCCGACTCAAACCTGACACGCGACCTGCTGCAGGCACTGCAGTCACTGTTGGGAACTCGCAACAGTCTGATTGCCAGCTGGGTCCGTTACGAAACATCCCGAATGGAAGTGCATCGGGCACTTGGTGTACTGCTGGTTGACGATTCCGGAGCATGGATCAATGACGAACAAGAATTCGACGACATCCTCACCATCGACTTACAGCCTACCGAAGAAGCCGAGCCGATTCTTTAGAAACCTGTTCCTGTTGGTGTTGCTGTGCGGCGTCAACGCGGCGCAGGACGATGACATTGAGGTTGCGAGAAACACGGGTGACAGCGAGATCGCAGATGCGCAACTGGAACTCACGCTGGCTGATCTCGATCTGGAAAAATATCGGGATGGCGACTATCTGGTTGAACTGAACGACCTGCAGGGCAGAATCGCTCTGGCCGAAGTCGAACTTGAGAAGGCCACCGAAGCGCTGCAGAACACCAGAGAACTGGTGAAGAAAGGATTCCGCGAGCCGGAACAGATTCGTACGGCCGAACAGACTGTGCAGGGCGCGAAATTCAGTCTGGAACGTGACAGACGGTCCCTGGACGTTCTGAAAACGTACGACTACAAACGCAAGCTGACGGAATTCGACGCGAAGGCCAAAGAAGCAAAACGCAAACTGACACGAGCAAAGTCCAGCGCGGCGGCCAACCTGAAAAAAGCGGAAAACGAACACAAGGGAGCTCAGGCTGAACTCAAGTTACAGGGAGAAGACCTGACCGAGGCGGAGCTTCAGAAAACTCGTTGTGAGATCAAAGCGGCTCAGGATGGCGTGGTCGCTTATGCGAACGAAGAATGGTGGTCAGAGTCCCGACGTATTCGGGAATACCCGACGATTATCACGTGGGACGACACCCCGGCTGTCGTTCTCCGCCCGGGCATGACGGCCGAAGTCGAGATTCTTATCGATAATCTGAACGACGTGTTGGCAGTTCCGGTACAGGCCGTCGCCGAACACCGTCGCAAGCATTTCGTCTACATTCGAACGGCAACCGGGATCCGGAACCAGGAAGTCGAAATCGGTCAGACCAACAATCGACTGATCGAGGTGACGTCCGGACTGAGCGCCGGCGTTGTCGTCGTTCTGGATGCACGATCACGGGCCGCTGCAGAGTTCGCTGATGACGACGGTGCCGATGACAATGACGAATTGTTGAAACTTCATCAGGAAGCTGACGCCGCCGAACAGAAGGAGGCAGAGAAGGACCCGGACGATGTCGCTGTTGATGGTGACTCGGCGGACGACAAAACAGAGGCCGAGGAGAATGCCGGCGCGACAAAGGATGAGACGGCAGACGAAAAATCAGGACAGCCGACTCTGCAAAAGACGGCCGCAGATGAAAGTTCTGACATCAAGGCGGCCCCGGACCAATCAGCCGAGCCCGTTGACATAGAAGCAGGCAACTCTCTGAACAAAAATTCTGCCGATGCGGTGCCGGTCGAAACACAGGCCGAAACACAGGCCGAAACGCCGACGTCACCAGAAGCCACAATCAGAGTCGGTGAGTAGTATTCATGCGACGCGTGACCTTGATCATTCCGCTGACGCGGACAGCGGTTCGCAGCCTGATGCTGCACAAGTTGCGATCGTTTCTGACGATGCTGGGACTGGTGTTCGGAGTGGCTTCTGTCATCGTGATGCTGGCCATTGCCGAAGGTGCCAGCTACGAAGCACAACAGCAAATTGAATCTCTGGGTGTGCGCAACATCATTGTGCGCAGCAAGAAGCCCATTGAAGATACACAGACCGGCAATACGGGATCAGAGTCTGTCCTGGCCTATGGATTGACGTGGGACGATCTGGACCGAATTCGTCAAACGATCAAGGTCGCCACCGGCGCGACGCCGCTGCGCGAGTTTCGTAAGGAGGTGCGCCATCCGAATCGCAGTCTGGAGG
>JBDONA010001046.1:0-11513 GCA_039831575.1 Fuerstiella sp.
GGCCGTTCCCTGCAGCCGAGCCGTGCCGACAAGCTGGATTCACAAAGCCGGCGAAACGAGAATTCCGGATCGCAGTAAGCCAACGGAGCGTCACGGATTACTGGCGCTGCCGCATAGACGGCTTCTCGAAGACTTCCGGACGCTCCGCAGACTTCGATCAGGACGGATCACTCAGATGTTGCCTGACGGGCTCTCGATAAGCATTCCGCACGATCGAAGCAGGCTTACCACTTCATTCTTAGTCCCGGTTTCACGGATCAACTTATGAAAAACAAGCTCCCCGTTCAACAATGTGAACCCGCGAGATTCATCGGCATCGACTGGGCTGATCGGAAACACGACGTTCATTCTGTCGATCCTCACGGAAACGGTCAGTCGAGAACTATTGAACAATTGCCCGAAGCCATTGAAGCATGGATCAGCGAAGAACTCGCGCAGGCAGGCGGCCGCAGCCTGGACCGGTGGATACGCATGAGACTGCGATGCATGAAACGCAAACGGAAATCCATGGTGGATAATTATCGATTCCGTTTGAAGCATCTCAGGCGTATGGGCTTACTCTTCCTGAGCGACCTGCGAATCCGGAATGTAGCCGGATCGTGACGTTCTCCTGAAGGAGCGATTTCCACGGGACCGCCCGCTGCGAGAAAGACGCACGGCGGTAAATATGAGGAATCAACCTCATCGCGATAACGGGGAGCGAGTGGACTCGCCACTCCCTTACCCACTTATCAAATTTGCCACTTGCTTGCCGTCATGAATTCTCGTGTGATAGGGTAACAGCCGTAGTGCAGGCAGCCTGCCTGCCTTTCGTCCGGGAATTCATCGGAGAGCTGTGATGCGTCATCTGCCATTTATCATTCTTGCAGTGCTGCTTTTTCCGGGGTCGTCAGCTCCTGCTGCGGACGAAAAGTCGCCGGTGAAGAAATCCGTACCGGTGTTGTGCGTCGGCCACTACCATTCAGAAGCGGACGCCGTTCGCCAGCTGGAACGAATCTCCGCGACGTACTTGAACCTGCAACAGTGGCAGCAACGGGCGGAAAGAATTCGGCAACAGATCCTCACGGGTATTAATCTGAATCCACTACCTGATCGGACACCGCTGAATTCCATCATTCACAAGAAACGCGAACACAATGGCTACTCAGTCGAATCCGCAGCCTTTGAAGCACGGCCGGGCTTCCTGGTCTACGGCAGTCTGTACCGACCGTTGGGGCGGAAGGGTCCGTTTCCGGGAATCCTGTGTCCGCACGGCCACGCGCGCGGTCGTGAAGGCGGGCGGCTGCGTCCGGATCAACAACACCGCTGTGCCACACTGGCGCGCATGGGAGCCGTTGTCTTCTCGTACGACATGGTCGGCTTCGGTGATTCTGAGCACTACGGCTGGGATCACAAACACAAGCAGGCGTTGACACTACAGACCTGGAGCAGCATTCGAGCATTGGACTTTCTACAGTCTCTGGCGGACGTTGACGATCAGCAACTCGGCGTAACGGGGTGCTCGGGTGGGGGTACTCAGACGTTTCTGCTGACGGCCCTGGACCAGCGAGTCAAAGTTGCTGTGCCCGTGGTGATGGTGTCGGCGCACTTCTTTGGAGGATGCCACTGCGAAAGTGGGATGCCGATTCACAAGACCGCCGAGCTGGAAACCAACAACTGCGAAATTGCCTCACTGGCAGCTCCACGACCGATGCTTCTGGTCTCAGTCGGTGGTGACTGGACGAAGAACACACCACAGGTGGAATTTCCGTATATCCAGAACGTTTACAAACTGCACGACACCGCAACCACCGTCGAGAACACTCACTTTCCCGACGAACAACATGGGTACCAGGTCAAGAAGCGTCAGGCCATGTACCCGTTCATGGTCAAACACTTTGAACTGGATGCCGACGGAGTCGTCGACAAAGCCACCGCACTGTTCGACGAAACCGGAAACGTGATCGAATCAGTCGATACGATGAGAGTCTTTGACGACGATCATCCGATGCCAAAGCATGTACTGAAGCCGGGGTCGACCGTTGCCTTTGCCGACTAGAGCAGTTTACCCAATGACGGAGCCAGTTCTGGCTCGTGGGAGCAGCCGTTCTGCTATTGAAACACGTCAACCGCGGCCACGAGTCAGCGAAATTCGCTGTAAACAGCTCTATCCTGCTCCGGGGTCGGACAGTCCGAACTGATATTGCAAATCAGGTGCGATTAACCGCTGGCCCAGCCACATGCGGGTGAGATCGCGGACGGGTTCAAAGCCGCACGAGCGCGCCAGCTGTTCGCCCGCTGTGTTCGGCGAGGGCATGTCCCAGACCACAGGGCCGTGCACGCTGCTCAGTAGCGTGTCCACGATTTCTGCTGCGGCATCCGGCCGTTCCGCCGTAATCGGTCCGAGATATGTCGCAACTCGGCCGCTTCGCAGCATGCCAAAGCCGTTTTCGTGAACAACAACCGTTGAGTCCGCAGCCAGCATTTTGAGCCAGTGCCCACGATCTACGCCAAAGGCTGCAAGATCGAGTTCGCTGGGTAGCGTAACCAAGCCCGAAGATTGCACCGTTGCCGGAGCTTTTTCACTGGGTTTCTGCCATCTGTGGAATTGCCATTCCTGCTGAAACCCCATCCGGGCGTAAACGGGCTCCCCGACCGGGGTCGCGTCCAGTTTGATGCACTCCACTCCGGTCGCGTTCAGGTACTCGAGTGCCCGCTGCATGAGCGCCGAAGCGATTCCCTTGCGCCGGTGATCCGGATGGACCAGCATCATTCCAATCCACGCCAGCGGAACGGGTTCGCCCGACGGGACATCGTGTGGGTAGCTGGTGGTTGTGACCGTGCCAACAACCGTGCCGCTGATCGTCGCGACGAAGCATCCGTCCGGCTGATATCGGAGTATCCGCAACCAGTCGGTCGGCATCTGATTCCATCCGGCCACCGCTCGCAGTTTGTCTGCATCCGACAGATCATCTTCCCGCATCGTGCGGACAACCACGGATCCCGGGCCTGTCATAGGAAGAACCAATCACTGACTGCAAAAAAACGGAATCAGAACCACCGGCGGAACCGGCGGCATGAGGAAGGCCCCTGGCAGGGGCCGCCAAACAAGCTCAAAGCGTCGGCGAGTGGGTCTTACGCGCTTGAACAACACACTTGCTTGCGCTACGAGCTTGTATAAGAACGAAAAGCACTCATGAGTGCTCTCTGGCAGTGCTGGCGGTTCATCGTCCAGAGTTCGATGTGCCTCACGCCTGATGGAAGCAGAGCATAGTTCAACGGAACGACATTGTTCAACCGACAGAAAACGTGAAGACTGGGCGAGTGCAGTAACGGTATGTGGTTTCGGACTGGTGGGTGGCCGTGGCTGGACTGAGCCTGCAAAGGAAGCCCCGGGGTTTCACTCGTACCTCGCTCCAACCCGGGCCACCCTCAGGAACGCGTACTGGATGGACGGACATCAGGACGCAGGGCCGCTTTCCTTGTCTGCACCCGCACGAACGTCGTGTCCGCTGCGGCCGCCTGATTTTTCCAGCAGACGCAGGCCGGTGATCTCCATGTCACGATCAATCGATTTGCACATGTCGTACACTGTCAACGCTGCGACGCTGACCGCCGTCAAGGCTTCCATCTCCACGCCAGTTCGTCCGGACACCGAGACTGTCGATTCAATCCGCAGCTGCGTGTCCGACTCGAAGTTGAAGCTGATCGCAGCGGAATCAAGTCCCAGCGAATGACACAAAGGGATCAGTTCGGCCGTGCGTTTGGTCGCCATGATGCCCGCCAGTCGAGCTACCTCGAGAACGTCGCCCTTTGACATTCCCTTCTGCTGAATCGTCAGCAGCGTGGCGGACTTCATGCCGACGAACCCTTCGGCCCTGGCAAAACGCTGAGTGACGGGTTTTGCGCTCACGTCAACCATGCGGCTGGCGCCGTGTTCATCAAAGTGAGTGAGGTCATTCATCGCGTGGGTGTTTATTCCTGCTGTGCCAGTAGTTCGGCGATCTGCACGGCGTTCGTCGCCGCTCCTTTTCGCAGGTTGTCTGACACGCACCAGAACGACAGTCCGTTGGGGTTCGAAAGATCCTTGCGAATCCGTCCGATAAACACATCGTCACTGCCGTCGCAGTTGGAGGGCATGGGGTACTGGCCGTTGACAAGATCGTCGACAACCTGAATCCCGGGAGTCTTCGCAAATAGCTCGCGAGCTTCCTCAACCCCGATCGGGCGTTCGGTTTCGACCAGAATGCTTTCGCTGTGGCAATTGGATACCGGAATTCTCACGCAGGTCGGGCAGACCATGATGGAATCGTCGCCGAAGATTTTCCGGGTCTCGTACACCATCTTCATTTCTTCGCTGGTGTAGCCGTCTTCCTTCAAGCCGCCAATTTGCGGTATGGCGTTGAAGGCGATGGGATGGGCGAAGGCCTGATAATCGTAGCTGTCCCCGTTCAAGGCGGCTTTCGTGCCTTCCTGCAAATCCGTGATTCCCTGCAGACCGGCTCCACTGGTTGCCTGATAGGTGCTGACGACAACGCGACGAACTCGACCCGCATCGTGCAGCGGTTTCATCGCCAGGACCATCTGCGTGGTCGAGCAATTCGGGCTGGCGATAATGCCTTTTGCGTTTAACGCAGCTTCCGGGTTGATCTCCGGAACAACCAGCGCCACGTCGGGGTTCATTCTCCAGTAACCCGATTCATCGATGACTTTCGCGCCGGCCTTGATCGCGGACGGCAGATATTCGGCCGCCGTGTCGTCGGGAGTGCTGGCGATGAGCAGGCCAATGCCGTCAAAGCAGTCGTGCGTCAATTCTTCGATGGTGATCGTCTGACCGGCCAACGACAACTGTTTACCGGCGCTGCGGGCGGATGCGAGCAGACGGTAGTTTTTTGCTGGAAAGTTTCGTTTCTCCAGCAACTCAAGGATGATAGTGCCCACGGCTCCGGTGGCACCCACGACGGCAACGGTCTCAAACACGACGATTCCTGATCACGAAAAGGGAAATAGGGGATAACAGCCGGACGATTGCCAGCAAATACGTTTGTGAGTTCACAGCGGACGGCGATTTGTGAGTGGCATCCCGGACTGACCCGGGTGTACACTTCAATCGTGTACTTCGCTGCCGCCAGCTGACCTGTCGGCGGGTATTGTTGTGACATATTCCTGCGAAAGTACCGATTCCTCGCCTTTTTTCCATTTCTTTCAGACAAAGATTCTCGATTCCTGACTCGCGAAGAATGCCGTGTCTAATCAATTTCCTACAGATTTTCACCAGGAATTCCGCTCCTGCGTCGGGCGACTGACGAAGGATCCGCAGAAAGCCCTTGGTGAGCTGTTTGACCTCGCTGCCATGCGATTGGTTCGCCTGGGGATGAGTGTTACTGGAAATCAGGCAGATGCTGAAGATGCGGTTCAGGGGGCTTTTTCCAGAATTGCGGGCAAGCCCAAGCTGCTGGCTCGCGCGGATGCCCCGTGGCCTTATCTGATCCGGGCCGTCAGAAACGAATCCCTGCGAATCGTTCAGAAACGCAGAACCACCAGTCTGGGAGAAATCGATACTCAGTGTGAGAAGGATACCGCCGAATTCACGGTTCAACGTGAGGAGACGGCAGTTCACGTGCAGCGCATCTTACGCACTTTGCCGAAGGCGCAGTACGAGGTCGTGATTCTTAAGCACTGGGAAGAACTTACTTTTGCCGAAATCGCCGACGTGCTCGGCAAATCACAGAATACAATCGCCAGTCGTTATCGATATGCGATGGAAAAACTACAACGCAGCCTGGAATCAGTCGTGCATGATACGGGCAAACCGAACCACCAGAAAAGCTCGCACACAACTTCTCAGGTTGTTCGATGAATTGTTGCCACACAACATGCCGGTTCGTCCTTCCTGAACATCATCCCGCCACTTTGCGAACGATACGATGAGTCAAAAACTGAATATTGCCGAACCCGCTCTGCCGGAACATGAATTGATCAGGGACGCGGCGCCGATGCCGGAATTGTCGGCCGGCTTCAAGTCCCGAGTGATCGCGGAATGCGGCGTCAGCATGGCCGTCGCGCGGCGCGCCTTTCGATTGAAGGTGGCAGGCAGTTTTGCGGCGGTCTGTTGTCTGGGCGTACTGTTCTGCCTGTCAATTCCCACGGACACGCCCCACGATCGGCAGCTGACGGATCAACCGGCAATCCCTCAGCCCGCCAACCATCAGCCTGTGAGCCCGGGCATTTCGTTCGGGATTCCGTCCGGTGGATCGCACATGACGGTCGACGCGCCGAAACCGCGGAGCAGCAAAGAATCAGACAGCAGCCAGATGAATCAGATCATCGAGCGGTTGAACGACCGTCAGGAGTTCTTCAATGCCAACATGCTGCCGAAGTTCTGATGCGGGCGTGGCCCCTAACCCGAATTTGAGCTGACGCTCGGAATTGAACCCCCGCTTACGTTGAACGCTAACCCTGACGCAACTGTTACATGTTTTCATGAATTAGCGTCGCGAAGCCGACTCACATGCCTCACGATTCGCTGGCTGAAGAATTCTCCGATGCAATGCGGTCGTTACCTGACAGCGATGCTGAGTACGTCCCTCAACTGGTCGATCTGTTGCTGCGCAAGGCGCGGGATTTTCGAGCCAGCGACGTGCATCTGGTGCCGCAACAGGCCAGCTTGAAAATGCAGTTGCGGATTGATGGGGTGCTGCACCACGTCGCCAGCTTCGATGGCGACGTTTGTCCGCGCATTGTGGCTCGACTGAAAGTCCTTGCCGGTCTGCTGACGTATCGCACCGATGTGCCACAGGAAGGCCGCATCGCGAGTTCGGGTCCGGATGCCGACGATTTGGGCGGCGAGGTTCGTGTGACGACGTTCCCCACACTCTTTGGCGAAAAAGCGGCCGTCCGTCTATTCGCGGACAGCGATCACTATCAGCGACTGAACCAGCTTGGATTGCCGGACGACGTTCAGGACGCCATGGGCAACCTGTTGCAGGCAACGTCCGGTGTCATCCTGCTGACCGGTCCCTCCGGCAGCGGCAAAACCACAACCGTGTATGCCTGCCTGCGTGAGTTAGTCCGGCTGCACGGCGATGGAAAGGGACTGATGTCGTTGGAGGATCCGATCGAGGTAGTCGTGCCCGGGGTGACGCAGTCTCAGGTCCGGCCGCACGTGGGCTTTGATCTGGCGACGGGCATCAAGTCCATGATGCGACAGGATCCGGACGTGATCATGATTGGTGAGATCCGCGATCCTGAGACTGCTGAGTGCGCGTTTCAGGCGGCCCTGACCGGACATCTGGTGCTGACAACCTTTCATGCCGGCAGCGCTGTTGAGGCTGTCACCCGATTGCTGGACATGGGCATCGAGCCCTACCTGATCAGCAGTACCCTACGGGCGGTTGTGTGTCAGCGGCTGTTCAGAAAAGCGTGTTCGGAATGCTTTGATCAGGCGGCCACTGCTGAAATTTCCACGGGTTTGCCGAAACCCGCGGAATCCGCAGACAATTCCGCAGCCGACGAAACTCTTGCCAATCGTTGCCGGGCGTGTGGCGGCATTCGTTACCACGGTCGGTTTGTAACGGCCGAACTACTGGATCCGCACCAACCGGGGATTTCGCAGGCACTGCTTGAGCGAGTTGATGCAAGGCAGTTGGAGTCCATCGCGAAAGAGAGTGGAACCGTTACACTTCAGGATCGTGGGCGTGAGGCAGTCCGAATGGGTCTTACCTATCCGGAGGAAGTGTTTCGCGTACTCGGCGGGAGCGACTGAGTTGTCACAGCGGATTCGTGTCGTTTAACTCAACAAGATATCGGCCTGCATGTCGTCCGTAACTCTCGAAGATATCAGCAACCTCAGCACGGAGGTTCGGGCTTTGGTCGCCGCCGGGCTGCCGCTGGAGACAAATCTTGCACAGGCGGGTGAGGGCTACGGCAAACGACTGGAACAATTGACCGAATCGATTTCCACCAGTCTCTCTGAAGGACTGTCGCTGGAAGACACGATACGCGACAACAAAATTGGCGCACCGCGAATGCTGGCGGCGGCCGTGGCAGCGGGCGTTCGCACGGGGCAACTGGGTGGCACGATCGAAATGCTGGGTGACCTGGCCGATGATCTCGTGGAGCTCCGACAGCGTATTCTGCAATCGATCACGTATCCATTGACGATTGTCGCGATGGCGCTGCTGTTGTTCTTTGTCTTTGTGCGAAACTTCCTGGCTGCCATCGGCGACACGCTGGATGACGCGGCTGCTGTGGCGACTCAGACTTCCTCGCCGTTACGACAGATGATTGCGCTCGACGCACAGTTTTGGTGGTGGCCGTTGTTGTTTCCCGCCGTCGGCGTATTTTTGGCGCTGGTGTGGGTCGTCTCAGGGCGCGCCAGTTCGATGGCGTTCAAGGGACCGGAAAAAGTTCTGCTGCTGCTGCCAGGCGTGGGCCGCATGATCCGTGACCTGCAGTTTTACAGCCTGACACGGATGTTATTGCTGCTGGTTGAACGCGAGTTGCCGTTGTCTGATTCCCTGCTGCTGGCGGGCGCCTGCTGTGGGAATTCCGACCTGGATGTGGCCTGCCAACAGACGGCTGCTGAACTGCAGAAAGGGAACATTCCCGTGCCGGGTAAGAATGAGAACTGGCGGCCGGGAAATCTGCCTCCCTTGTTACTGGCCTGTGTCAGAAACTGCAGCCAGCGGGAAGACCAGTTTAAGGAACGTCTGGGCAGCGTTGTGGCCTACTACGGTCGTCGCCTGAGCGTCAGTGTGTCATGGCTGCGGAACATTATTCCCGTCGCCATGTTGCTGGTCATTGGTGGTGGAACAGTGGCCATGTACGGACTGACGGTGTTTTTACCCATCACGGAACTCTATCGCTTTCTTGCACCGAATTGATGACACGATACCGCTACGAAGCCATTGATCGATCGGGCATTCCGATCCACGGGACAACGGACGCCGACAGCGAATCCGACCTTGTCCGACAAATGACTGCGCGCGCTCTGCGATTGGTGAGTTCCAGTGAGTTGTCGCTCAATTCACTGATCGACGTCAATATGGCAACCTTGCCTCGGCTGTATCAGCTGCGCGTGGGGGAACAACTGCGCGAAGCGCTCATGACAGAGCTACCCGCGCATGAAGCTGTCAGAGCGATCGCCGCCGAACCGTTATCACACCCGTTGCTGGGCGTTGCTCCCTGGTTTCAGGCGATTGCGATTGCGATGTTTATCGGTTCCGTCGGCCTGCACAGGATTTCGGGTGGGTTTCAGGCCGTCGTGGGTGGCATGGCGGCGCTGGCGTTTATCATCGCCCCCGCGGTCTGGTTGATTCTGCACGTTCTTTACCAAAGACGTCCGCGACAACTGTTGAGAATACTGGCCGACAGACTGGAGTCTGGTGAAGGTGTGCCCGGTATCGTGCGAGCCGCCATGCCGACGGAGGTTCGCTGTGTGATGACGTCGGAAATGGACGACGACAGCAAGGCCCGCGTGGCAGCTGAGCTGCTGCCGAATCTGCTGGGCCGTAACTTTCGCGGCCAGCAATTCGTGATGACGCTGCTGGGCCCGCTGATCATGCTGGCGGTCGTCTTTGTGGCCATTCACTCGACGGTCCTGCTTGTTGTGCCGGGTTTCAAAAAGATCTTCAATGACTTCGGGACCGAACTGCCGGTACTGACAGAAATGGTAATTTCGGTTTCGGATATTCTGGTGTGGTTCGGATTCATCGGTTGGGCGGTCGTTGTCGGGCTCCTGATCGCAGGTCTTATTCTGACGGCCGTCAGCTTGTCTGTCGGAAGGGTTGGTGAACTGCTGGAATCCGTTCCTTTGCTGGGGATGGCGTTTCGCTGGGCCATGCAGGCCAGAGTCGCCCGAGTTCTTGCTGCGACCATTCGATGCGACGTGCCCTATGGCGAATCGCTCAGAACAGCCACGGCCGGAAGTGGCTTTCAGTCCGTGCGCAGACGCGGTGAGCTGCTGGCTGACGAACTTGAGTCAGGCAGCGGCAATATGCTGCATACAGAAAAACTCTCCGGACTGCCGCTGTCGCTCTTGTTTTCGACAGACGACGGCACCAGGGCCGACCAACGCCGCACCGCGGTGGCGGACACGTTTCAAAGCCTGTCCGAAATGCTTGATTCCGCGACGATTGGACAAGGCCGGCTGCTGTCCATTCTCATGCAAATGTTAACTGTATTTCTGGCAGGAATAGTTATCGCCATAGGTCTTCTGGCGATGTTTCTGCCGCTCATCAAACTTCTGAACGATCTGTCCTGAACAATGACCGGCGGTAATCTCCAGGGTTTGCTGTTTCTCCTGAACCGACCGGAACCCATTCGGCAGTCTTCGCTGCTGATGGTTCTGGCGACCGGTCTGGGAGATTCGAATTCATTGCTAAGTGGCCTGAAGGCGCTGGCGATGGAATCCGACTCGCCCTGGCGCGACAGAATCACACATCTGCGAATCCTGATCGAACAGGGGCAGACGCTGTCCGAAGCTCTGTCCAGTGCAAACGGGTTGGTGCCGGAAGCGACGCTGCTGGCCATTCGTGTCGGCGAACAGACCGGAACGCTCAGGCAGGTGCTGGCCGACGAAGCACGCCAGTTGATGAATGAATCGGCATCTGGCATGCAGGCTCAACCGATGTTCTCCACGACAGTCGCGTGGACGATCGTCGTTGGCATGATTGCGATGTCACTCGTTTCGTTCATCATGATTTTCATCGTACCGAAGTACAAAAAAATCTTTTCCGATTTTGACGTCGATTTGCCACCGCTGACAAATACGCTCATCAGCATTTCCGACTTTGGTGCGGACTATTGGTTGTTGACAATGTTTCCAATGATGAGTTGTCTGCTGGCAGCGAGTGCCTTTATGGTCTGGGCACAACTACAGCGACTGAGTTCCGGACGAATCATGTTCTCAGAACATTTTCCTCGCTTCTGGACACCCATCATGCTGCGACTGCTGAGCATTACCGTGGCCGCCGGCGAATCGCTGACTGAAGCAGTTCACTGCATCCATACGCAGCTGCGCCCCGGAAACGCAGCTGGCCGCCTGAGTGGTGTCCGACAGCAGATCAATGCCGGTCAGAACTGCTGGGTATCGTTGCAGAACAATGGGTTCCTGAGACGGCGTGAAGTGGCCTTTATTGAATCCGCTGCAAAAACACATCACCTTGATTGGGGGCTGATTCATCTGGCTCGCACAATTGACCGCCGTCGTGACCGCTGGATTCAGCGGCTGACCACGTTTGTTCAACCTCTGGTCGTTCTGTTTGTGGGCCTGGTCGTGGCGTTTGTCTGCGTGGCCATGTTTCTTCCCCTGATCAAATTGCTGAACGACCTTTCGTAGCGAAGTAACTGAAGTACCAGCCATGAAGTCACGTTTTACTACAGGCTTGCGGCAAGAATGGCACCCAGCCACGGGGGCCGGAATGTCGTTTGCGCAGCAGCGTCCTGCAGACGGCGCGGCCAACGTACGTTGCCAGCGCCGCGGTTCGCTGATGGTGGAGATGGTTGTGGCGGCGGTCATGCTGTCTACCGTT
>JBDONA010000905.1:0-11505 GCA_039831575.1 Fuerstiella sp.
CGATTCCGCAATCAGCGACGCCGGCGCCTGTCGCAGCGACAGCGCGATCAGGCCTGGCGTTACGGCGGCACTGGTGAAGGAAATGTCCGGTGCGTCGGCCTGCAGCCTGAGAATCCGGGAATCGGTTGCCGTGCCGCTGCCGACTCGCTTCCATTCATCGGCACTTGCTTCAGCGATCTCTGAAGCGGCATCCAGCCAGACGCTCAGCGTTGCGATTGATTCGTCGGCCCCCGACAATCGCGGCGTGACGAGCCTGGCGTCTGACTGTCCGTTGCGACGATCGGACTGTCCCTGAATGACGGCGCTAATGGTACCAGTCCTGGCCGTGTCCAGTTGAATATTCAGAGTCCTGGTGCCTGCGTTGCCAGGCGATTCTGTGAAGTACCAGTCGTGCAGCCCGTTTGCACTGACATCCAGAGCCAGGAAGCTGGCCGGGACTTCAATTTCCAGCCGTCGACGTGGTGCACCGGAGATATTGGCGGTGATCAGGCTGGTCCATAGCTGTCGCTGCGATTCCAGCTGGACTGCGTGAATTGCAGTCACCCGCAGACGATCTGCCGTTCGATACACTTTGGTCGTAATCGCGACCGGGTGTCGGGTATAACGCCACGCCAGAACCCGTCGTGCGTTCCTGTCCACTCCTGTTGGAAGCTGCGATTCGGCTGCATTGACCTGGCTGACGCCGGACAACGAGTTGACTCGCACTTCCAGTTCACGGCCCGCCAGCACAGTGACGTTTCCCGAATCGCGGGACGCAGCTCTTACAGCAGGAACGGGAATGGGCAGGTCCAGTTGATCGTCGGACGTAATCTGCCGCCTGAACAGTGTCAGACGGACGGCTGTCTGGTTTTCGACGGGTTGTTTGAACAACAGACGCAACGTGCCGGATGCGGGGCGGCCCGCTGGTCGCTCATCGACGTTTGCGATGGGCGCGGCAGCAGACTCTAAACTCCAGCCAGCTACGTCCGCGCCAGCGACCTGCTGCACCGAGTAATCGTCCGGCACAGCAATGTCGACTTCTGACAGCTGTCCCTGACGGCAGTTGATTGTGATGGAAGACTGCACTGTCAGACCCGAGTCATCGATGGACAACGCTGTGTTGACAGTGGCATGAAAAATTGTGTCTGTTACGGTCTGAGTGCTGGCGGGTCGCCATTCAATTCGCGTATCGCTGGCGGCGGATGCCGGAATGGTAACCTGCCGACCGTCGGTGCGAAATGTGTTGCTGCGACCGTTGACTCGGACTTCCAGCTTGTCTTGCGGCAGATCGAACAGAAGGGTTGCCGCGGGGACGGGCCGCAACGGGAGCGTCAGCCGCCCGATAGAGTTTTCGACCGTCGCGGCGACCTCGAACACCACATCCACCAAGTGCAGGCCTTTGGATGGAATGTGGATGGAATAGACGGCGGAATCGACAGGTGGTGAGACGATCTGCGGTTCCGCCTGCTGCTGCATCTGCTGTTGAGAGATTCTTAACTGTTGAGCTGACTGATTTGCAGAGCGTGCGGCGGGGGTTGCGACGGCGTTTCCAAGTAGTATCGCTGCGGAGCCATTCAGAGTAGCGGACCGGATGGCAACTTTGCCGATCGGCAGAGCAACGTTGACGGGCTTGTCAGAAAAACTACGAATGATGTACCGGGCAGAAAATGTTTGTGACCAGGCGGAGTCCTTGACCTGCCTGAGATTCATGCTCCTGTAAAACGCAGCCGAAACTCCCGTCGTCGTCGGTGTCTGACGGTTGCCGAGTTCGTCGGGAAAGGCGGAGCGATACAGTTTCAGGAATTCATCGCGTGGCAGGAAGACTCGG
The DNA here is from genome assembly GCA_039831575.1 of Fuerstiella sp. GTDB lineage: Bacteria > Planctomycetota > Planctomycetia > Planctomycetales > Planctomycetaceae > Fuerstiella. The sequence goes on from JBDONA010000905.1 coordinate 1,808, forward strand.
TCGGCCAGCAACTCGGGCCGCCCAGGCGCATACGGCAGCACAACGTTCGGACGTGACACACTCTTGTCCTCACTGGGCAGGACGGACTCAGGTGGTTGAGCTGCGGCCGCTTGTTGAGCGGCTGTTGCTGGTGCGGCGGTCACAATTAATAGCAGGATGCCGGCGGAAACAGTCGTGCCGCGGCGTTTGAAGAATCCACAACAACCGTTCCGGCAACACCACGCCACACATGAACGACAGCACGATGCCATTCCCAGAATGACCCAGACTGCGATGCCCGTCGCCGCGCCGATAGCCACACCGTCGGCAGCGGTCTGCCATTGATTGGGCAGCAGAGGCACCACAGCTGCCGCCAGCAGAAACAGAAGCAAGCTGATGCACATCTTTGTGATCAGAGACATTCGCAGGCAGGCCAGACAGATGAGAATGACAATGGACGCTGCGATCAGGCGTACGGCATGCAGATGATTTCTGCCCTGAACGACAACCTGTAATGTCCCGGAATCCGGTCCCGTACCAATCGACCGAAAGTGCAGTGAACGATAGTCAGCGGGCTGAGCAATCGCCGCCCGAATCGACAGGCGAGCCGACCCCGAACGTTTGGCCAGCGGTACGCTGATCCCGCCATCACCCGAGACCATCGTCGGTAGCGAAACCTCGCCGTCGAAGTCCTGAACATTGTTCTGGATGGAAACGATACCGTCGGCATCCAGAAGTGTCGCCGGTTCGGTCGTGTCCTGCGGCACCACCCGGACGGCAGTTCCAGCGATGGCTCTACCGCCGAAGCCACCAACGTCTGCTTCGCTTTCCGAGAGTCTTCTTCTGACTGCTTCCTGGATCGCCTGGCTCTGTGCGATGCGTTTTTGTTCCAATGTGCTGAATGGATCTGTATTTCGAGCGACTGCCTCGGGAGATGCCAACCCTGCGATTTGCCCTGAGACGTCGTCTGCGGTGGAACGATCATATCGCACATTATCAAAAAGCTCATCTATCGCTCCGTCCTGCGCCTGTGCCGTTTCTTCGACGTCGTAGACCACGGCCGCATCGACCGTGAAACCCACCGATGAGGACGGTGATGCAGCCTTTTCCTGAGATATGAAGCCGAGCAATGTCATTGGCACGGCTAACATTCCGAGCAGGCAAACGCAGGCCAGACTTTTCCAACGTCGTCGACAGATCAGAACCGTTCCCACGAACAGGATCAGCAGAATGACGCCGACCGTTATCAGTCGATTTGTCGTACTGCGAAGCGTCGGCAGACGGAACTGAGCGGCAAGATGCTGCAGCCAGCCAGGTTGTTCCAGTTGCTGCAGCGGGTGAAAGCCACCGTCATAAGCCAGCATCATCATGTTGTCCGGGTAGCGAACGTCCCAGTTCTGTTCCAGCACGTCAATTGGCGATGCGGCTCCGCCGTCCGTGTCGATCGACAGTTTCAGCGACTGTTGAGTGGTCGTGCCAAAGACTGCGGCCTCAGTAGCTGCCGATTCGAACAGAATTTCCAAAGTATGTTCGGTCTGGCCGCTGTTTGTTGGAATCGCTACCAGATAGGCATTTTCGTCACGCCGTACTTCAACGGCTTTGCCGTTGAGGATGGTGGACCACAGGAACGACTGTTCGGATTGAGGCAGTGTGAAACGCAATGTCTGTACACCTACGCAGCGAAAACTCGCAGTGCAGGAACGCTGAATCGTGCCCGCTTCGCTTAACAGACTCACGTTGGCCATTTGTTCGCAGACGGCTGACGGAACCGTTTGCGTGTCAAACAGGGTTTCCGCCAGGTTCAGGGAATACTCTGGTTGTATAAAACGGTAAACCAGAGCGACGCGTCGGCCGGAATTCTCGGCCGGCGGTTCCACAAGACCAGCGTCGGCAACGGTCAAACCGGAAATGGCGCCATTTCCGTCGACCGGGACGAGCTGCTGTTCCGGTAGCGCTTCAAACACAATCAATCCATGCTGCCGCACGGCTCCTGCGACCCTGACAAATGGAGCGGTCAATTCCCGACCACCGTTGCGCGGGCGTTGAATCCAGGTTTTCAGAGTAAGTGCTCCCGCAATCCGTTTGTCGAACGTCAATGAAAACGTCCGCTCGTCGTTTTCGACGTCAGCAGCGGTCTGTTCCGCGATTGTGACCGCGGCAGGCACTTGTTGATCGTTGAAGCCAGGGACCTGTTCGATCGACACGACGGAAAACAGCACTTCCTCGCCCAGGGCCTCTGGCAGCGTCAGCCGCAATGTTCGAGTTGTTCCGTTCGTGACGTCGACGGTGACAACGGCCTCAACGGTACTCTGTCGAGTGTCCATCCAGGATCGCAGCACAGAACGACTGGAAATCCGAACAGGTTTTCTTGTGACGGCCAGCTTTCCGGAATAGGTCGTTCCCTGCGTGCGAAACAAAAGTGTGCCGTCTTCATCGCCGACCGGTGATAGTCCAACCATGTCAAGCGGTGCGATACTGAGGTCTGAGGCCCCCGAGATCTGGTATGTGCCACCGACGAGCAGTGTGTCAGCTACGATAACCACGGGCAGTGTGAGTGTCTGTGTCACCTGGGGATCCGAAATGGTTCGTACAAACGGCACAGCGAAGCTGAACAGCGCACCCGGTTCAATGGGTGTTGCTGGTTCGACAACGATCTGATTGGCATTCGTTCCGGCCCGCCACTTCAGCGGTTTGCCGTCGTTGGTGGAAATATCGCCAATCTGCCAGCCGTCCGGCAGCGTCAACGTGGCGTCAAACAATGGTGCATTCAATGTTTCAATCGTAATCTCACTCTGAAACGCGGCCGTGGTGTCGATGACGGACAGCACCGAGTTTATTTCGCCGAACAGTTCACGGTCACGAGGACGAACGGACACTGACAATTGGAAATCCTGCAGCCAGAAGTCAAACACTTCGTCCTGAGAGCGCGCTCCTTCAGCTTCGGCGCTGCTCAACTGTCGAATACCCCCGCCAACGGACGACATCAGTCGTAACTGGTGTTCGTGAGCGACAAACAGTCGTCCGGTGTGAGATGTGATGTCGACGAATTCGATGGACGGAATCTTTGAGGAAGCTTCGGACTGATTTGGAGTGACCGCCGACACCTTCACGATACGGTCGTCTGAAAACGGTTGGCGATACAACAGCAGGAGTCGAGTGAAGTTCTTTCGTTCCGGATCGTCTTCCAGTTTCCACGATTCGAGTCCCGTGGAATCCACGGCCGTGATTTCCAGGGTTGCCGGAACTGTGGCCACCAGCTGATTGATCGAGCTGCCGAAGACAGACAGTCTTGTTTCTGACGTCCACCGCAAAGTGTCGCTGCTAAGCTGAACGTGGGCATCCGTCCGGGCGAAGACCAGTGTTTGTGTGTCCGCCTTTTTCTGCCGCGATGTCCACTTCAGGTGCGCGTTGCTACGGAAATTCAGCGGAAATCGGTAAGTCGCCGGCTGGTCAAGGGCGTTCGGACGCAGCAGTTGCAGGTCGTTGATCTCCAGATGGCGGTTCGCGGGACAAACCACGTTCAATTCCGCTGCGGTGTTTGGAATCACCTGGAATGCGGCAACGCGATCACTGCCCACGTTGCCCAGTGGAGTGGACAGCTTCATCTTTAGCGAGAAACGACCCGGTTTGCGATGAATGAAGGTAACGGCGTCAGTCCGTTGGCGATCGCGTCCAAGTGCCGCAGGGCTGCCTTCGATGGTTGCTGCTTCCACAAGTAGATTGCCCACTGGGATTTCAAGTACTTGCCACTCGTCCGCAAACTGTTCGACGTCAATTACCAGTTCGACAACCGCATGTTCTCCCTGTTGTGCAACGCTATAGGAAACGGAACGCATCATCATCGGCGTCGGGATCGCAGCAAGATCCTCTTGCGCCTGTTGAGCCCTCTGTAACAGATCCAGAAACTCAGCGCGAGGCAGTATGACCCCGCGTGGCGAACGTTCAAAGATCGCGTCCAGTTGATCCGCGGGAATGAAACTCTGTCGACCGAATCGTGGTTCGACAGAATTGTCCTGCGCGTGCGCGGTCGTCGTGGCTGGCGCAAGAAGTACAAGTACTGTCAGCGTTGCCCGAAGCCAGCGACCATGTCGTGACAGTACGTAGCGGCCTGCCGGCGGATTTCTTCCCGTGGTCGTATACCCCGCGTTACCTGCTGTCATCCCGTCGGGATTCAGTCCGGTCATCGTTTTTCTCCCACCAGATCGTTCATCCCATTAGCCACGTCAGGTGACGGGCTCACCGCCGCGGGCGGCTCGGACGGAGCGGATTTGGGAGAAGCAGGATTAACGATGGGAGGCGAATCCGTTGAATCCGTTGGTGGCGTTGGTGAGTCATCGCCGACCGATTGGGTGTCCGTCGGCGGATCATCGTCGTTGAATTTGGTTTTCGCTGCTGCAGCCGTACCTTGTCCCAGAAACAGCCCGGTCAGCCAGATTCCCACCACGGCCACGAGACCCAGTGAACCGGCCGACACGAACTGCAGCGTTTCGGAACTGTCCTGGAGTGACCAGACTGCTACGCCAAGACACACCAGTACGGTCAATGTAATCCGGTTTTCCCACGTTGTTCGTCTCAGAATAAAACCGATGAATACCAGCGCACCGCTGATGACGGCGACAAGAAACGGTCGATTCCACCAGACGACTGAGACGGTCACCTGTCTGCCAAGCGAACGGTAAACTGATACGTTGCCCTGGCGAGCGAAATCAGCAGCGCCGCTGCTTTCACCGACCCATGTGTTCAGAGCCGCCGCTTCGTGTGCAGCGCTGGGCGAAACAAGTGGGTTCCAGAACGACCATGTCTGTCGACCAGCAACATTCCAGTTTTCAGGTTCGCCGACAAGCGAGATGTCTTTGGGCGTCCAGATCGCAACTCGAGTCTGCTGCACGACCGTCCCGCCATCGGCGTCGCCAACGGACGGCACTCGGAACGTCTGCTTGCTTCCTCGCCCTTCATAGGGATAACTTTCGGACGGCGCAATCGGGCAGCGGAATTGAAAGGACAGCAAGAACTCCTGGTCAGAAGTTCCCGAGCGACTGATGTTGACGAAATAGGGATCCCAGCCGGACACGACTTCCACGTCTTCAGCAGACTCAAACGTCGTGCGGCTGGAATTCAACAGCGGTGCCTGCAGATCCGCTCCGGTCGGTACATCGATTCGAAGTCGTTGTCGTTCACTTGTTGTGATTCTCAGACGGCACCGGTAATTGGCCAGACGTTGTTTGTCCGTTACGATTTCGATGGCGGCTCTGGAAACGACCGTACTGACAACTTCGTGGATTTCGTGTTTGCGAATACTGACGGTTGCCGTTGCCGGTTGAGAAAAGTAACGAAAGGCAAGATAGCCTTCCTGCGGCAGCAGTTCCAATTCGCGAACATCGATCTGCTCCGTGGTTTCGCCTTCTCCGTCTGCTGAGATTGACAGCGACTCGTGACGGAGCAGTCGGATTTCACCACGTGTCTGAGTCAGCGATACCTTGCGTTTATCCCCCTGCTGTTCAGAGAATGGGGTCAGAATTCGGACCGGCTCCAGCGTGAGTGTTTGAGTCTGAGTGGCGTCGTCCAATTCCTGAACCGGAACGTCCCAGTCGGCGCCCAGTTTCACTGTGCCCGTAACTTCGTCCTGCAGAACCAGAGTCCACGTAACCCAGCCGTCGACGGCTTCCGCCGCCTTGTCACGCTGTTGAATGACGTGCAGCGGGTTCAATGATCGGAATCGTATTTCGTCTACGATCGACTCCGGAACGGAGATTCGAAACGTATCGATCCCCGCGTTTCGAATATTGAACTGCAGTACACTGCTGATCTTGACCACGTCCGGATCGACGCTGGCCGTCGTTGCGATACTGGCGGCCAGTTGGGCCGGACGAGGCGATGTGCGGACGGCAAGGCTGAACGGACGCTGAGTATACTTCCACGATGAAACGCGAATGGCTCGACCGACAGCTCGCGGGTCGGCTGCTTCCGCCGGAAAGACGCCGGTCAGCTTCGAGTCGACCGTTGCGACGTCCAGAAACTGCGGTGCGAACAGCGCGATGCGACCTGTTTCACGCTCGACTCCAACAGGGACGATCGTGGGAATCTCGGTCTCCAGACTGTCCTCAGCGGCATCGAAACTCTGATGCGCCGTGATGTCGACGTTGATCTTACCAATGCGTTTCTGCACCAGCGATAACGTCAGTTTGCCAGACGCCTTGTCAACGTTGAACTCACTCATCCCGTCGGCCCGTACGTTGTCGATGGTCAGCGTCTCCGGGTACGTCAGCTCAAGCTGAAAGACCCCCGCCCGCTCCACGGTATAGGTCAGCCGAGTGATTAAACGAAGTTCGTCGTCACCGAATACGATACGACTGCCCTGATCAACCAGAAGACGCGGCTCCACCGGTCGCGTTTGCAGGACAAGCCGGCCGGTCGTGCCGCTGAATTCCCATGCCTGTCGCCCCACTGCGCGACCGCTCTTCCCGGGTGTCCCGACATCGATCCGTTTCACTCCGGACTGTGATTTTACGATGGTCGTCAGCGACAAATCTGAGGTGACGACAATCCGTCCGGCTTCACGCACCACCGAATCTGCATGAATGCCCTGCAGTTTTCCATCGTCGTCGTTGCCCACCAGCTGAAACGTATTCCCGTCCGGCACACGTTCCGTCTGGATCTCAACCTGAAAACGATCGGTCACTGGTGTCAACAGCTCAATTCGGATTAGCTGATACTTCTCGGTCGGTTCCGCCTTCCACGCGCGAATGCGGCCGTTGCCGGAAACGACGTCGATAATCCGAGCGTCCAGCGGGACTTTCACCGCAACGTCGGCCAGCTCTCCACGCAGGACCTCGTAATTGAGCGTCGTTGTCGCCTGGATAAGTCCCGCTTCCACGCGCACGTCTGTTTGATTGGAAACGCTGGACAGCAGATCCATGATTGGTTGGGCGCCCGCCTCGGGATTCCAGCTGACGCGAAAGTTCTCTGTTGCTCCCAGACTCGCTCTCACCACAGTCCGTTCGCTGTTGCTGTCATCGGTCGGCAACAAAACCTGCAGCGGGCTGATTTCGATTGACTGGTCCGGTTTCGGTATCGTGAGCGTCAGCTCACTAATCCCGACGGCCGGGCAATTCAACTGGAAGGACCGATTCTCCGGCGACGTCCTGACGGTGACCAACAGTTCCATAGTCACTCTGTGCTGCCCTGCCCCTTTCAGCAACAGTTTGTAATGACCGTTAGAAACGCCCTGCAGCAGAGTGTTGTTGTCATCGCCGCCCGACACTTTTCCAACGGCCGCTTCACCGAAGTTCAAAGGCAACGTCGCCCATCCTTCTTCCTGCAACACCGTGACTTCAAATTCGGCCTGAATGCGGACGACGTCTTTTTCCACAGTGCCGCTGAAACGGGATTCTGTGATGACCGCATCGGGCGAGGCAGCAGCACCATTCGTTTGCTGCAGATAGTGGCGCAGCAGCTGCATGTATTCTGCATACGGGATTACGGCTGAGGCCTTCTGGTTGTCAAAGACCTTTCGAAGTTCCTTGAACGGGACATAGATCAGACGGTCCCAGTCGTCGACGCTGCTGGCATCATCGGCACCTTCCTGTGCCGGAGCAGCGACGGCATCGTCCTCCTGCCCAGTTGCCATGCCACCACAGCTAAGCATGATTGCAGCGGCCGTTGCAGCGAACAAAAATCGCCGGGGTTGCCAGACCATCGGAAAAACCAAGTGAGGATTGCAAAATTGAAAAAAGCGGGCTGCTGTCGGCATGCCGTCGGCCCCTCTTGAAGGATGAAAATGTCTTGAATGAATGACCCGGATCACGGTTTGGGTGCCTGGGAACCATAGAGGTGGCATCAGAGCATGTTGTGGGCAGTGACCTCGTCTGCGGGTATGGGGTCTACGAGCCCATTGCCGCCGCCACCGCCCCAAACAACGACTGCACGCCACCTGCCCCCTAGCTTACGGCGCAAATATGACTTCTTGCTGCATTTTGAGTAATTTACCCATGTTCGTATGCCCCCCAACTCTACCATTTGCGCCGATTTTACAAAATGGCTGAATCTGTCGATTCCGCGCGCTTCCGTGTTTATGTGTCCAAAACGGAAGTGACTGTTGTGTCAGCGGCCTGTGACCTGTATTCGTTCAACGATTGTCTCGGAACGTTGGACAATACGAGTGGCCGTTTCGACTCCGACACCGTGTTTCAGACGACAATCTAAATGAGGGGTGCTCCTGGCGTTCTTTGGATTGAGGGGCAGGAGTGCTGCCCTGCTTATGACGTTCAATTATTCTCCCGCGACTGCTTCGCGTAACTTGATGCGAATCAGACACCTGGTTTGAATGGAGCTCTGGTCAGTGATCAGACAACTATGACGATTACTTCAGCCAAATCGAACACACCTGACGCCACGGCGACGATGGCTCAAAACCTGGTAGAACATGTGCGCGCATACGGGCCGGTTGCCGTGGCATTTTCCGGCGGAGTCGACAGCGCCGTTGTCGCAAAGGCAGCCGTTGAGGCGTTTGGTGACAAGGCTGTGGCTGTGACAGCTGTCAGCCACAGCCTGGCCGCTTCGGAATTGGAGATCGCTCGCAGCGAGGCGACGTTGATTGGTATTCGGCACGTTGAACTGGAGACGAATGAATTCGAGCGGCCGGAGTACCGAGCCAATGTGGGGAATCGCTGCTTCTTCTGCAAGGACACGTTGTACCGGATAACCGCCTCAAAGTTATCTGAACTTGATGTCAGTGGAATTATCAATGGAGCCAACACTGATGATCTCGGCGATCACCGCCCGGGAATGACGGCCGCCGAACAACATCACGTTCGCAGTCCTTTGATCGAACTTGGAATCAATAAGTCGCAGGTTCGACAGTTGGCTCGATTCTGGAATTTGTCGGTCGCCGAAAAACCGGCGTCGCCATGTCTGAGCAGCCGTATTGCGTACGGTGTTGAAGTCACGGAAGAACGAGTTCGCCGGGTCGAACTGGCCGAAGCGTTCATACGAGAACGGACTGGTCTTACGGAACTGCGTGTACGTTGTGAAGCCGACGAACTGGCGCGAATTGAACTGCCTGTGGAATCGCTTTCGCAGCTTGCGTCGGGTGAATTGCGACGGGCAGTCGCGACGCGTCTGAAGGAACTAGGTTTCCGTCGCGTGACACTGGACATGGACGGCTTCCGATCCGGCAGCCTGAACGATGTGCTGCCGGTGGTGCGGCTTGGTGGCAGTACGGAAAAACCCTGACGTTGCGTACGGCGAGCATTATGGCGACGGCGTATTACGCTGATTCGTGGCCGCGAATGGCCTGTCACCGCCTGAGAATACGACCTGTCCACGAGCCGGAACGGTGCATGGAAACAGGTAAACTACTCTAAATTGACACAAGATTGCCGACACAGTGGGATGTTGCCCTTTTTATCTGTCGGCATCGCGTATTCTCGGACTTCCTGAACAGCAAATCCGGTCTCATTGCCGAAGCTTCTTTATGGGCTTCTGCAATATCGAAGGCTGTCGAGGGACTCTGGTGCTATCGCTGTTCACAATTATCCGGCGCAACCCCCGGCAAACAGGGCTGCAACCCGGCCAGGTCGCACTCACGTTTGACGACGGACCCAACCTTGAAGCGAACGTCACTCCTGACCTGCTGGACGTTCTACACGAACATTCGGTGAAAGCCGGATTCTGCATCGTGGGTCAGCAGATACGCCGACATCCGGCAGTTGTCCGTCGCA
>JBDONA010000175.1:0-11498 GCA_039831575.1 Fuerstiella sp.
GTTCGCATCGCGTCGACTCCGTTCTGATCCAACAAAACAGGGCAAAACTATTTTGCACCTTGACCAGAACTCATACGACGCAAAAATCAAACCGCTACCAGTCGACTCGACGTGCGATTGCCCTGGCATCTTCCCCCGCAACATCGCCAGCGTTTTCTGTTCGCTTTTCAGTTGCTTTTGAGTTGCTGCGATGTCCGATGTCAGGGCCGCTACTTCGACTTCTTCCTGAGCAATCATCCTGACCTGAGACTGCAGATCGGGCAGAATGGCTTCGATCATGTCGCTTGCTCGTCGCAACTCAAACTCCACAGGCACAGCATTTCTGGCAGCTTCCTGAGCCGCATTGGTGGTCGTGTGGACATAGCTGAGAAAATTTGTCCCTAACAACGTCCATCCGGCCACTCCAACAACAACGACTGCTCCCACTCCATATTTGATCCGGCGTAACATGATCGGCACTCCCAAACGCCGGACAATGGACGTCCGGTAAACCTGAAACCCCGTAATTCACAGCAAATTACGGTTGTTGGTGGGGCAGTCGCCTGTTGAACGCAGATGTTGCAAAAAAAGTGCAGGGAATTTGGGAACGCCGATCAAGGCCAGCGAATCCCACGAAATTCGGCGGTCGCGTTTCCCGCATGAACAGAAAAGCAGCAGGGATGCACTTCGACGACGTGCCACCACAGCTGAGCCAAAACCGTAACCGTAACCGTCCCAACGGGTTGCGACGACAGCAGCCGATCTGCGCCGTCGTGGTCGCGGGAACCAACGCGTTCCGCGTCAAGCACCATTCGCCGCGCGTCATCCGAGCGGATTCCGCTCTAGTGGCGGAAATGTCGGCGGTCGGTGACGACCATGGCCATGCCGTATTCGTTGCAGGCGGCGATGACATCTTCGTCGTTCCGAGAACCTCCCGGCTGAATCACGGCTTTGATGCCCGCTTTGGCCGTTTCGTCGATGCCGTCACGGAACGGGAAGAATGCGTCACTGGCGACCACTCCGCCTTCGCTGCGGTCTCCGGATTTCATTCCGGCGATGAAGGAACTGTCCAGGCGACTCATCTGACCCGCTCCTGCACCCAGCAGCATGCCTCCCTTGGCAAAGACAATCGCGTTTGACTTCACGTGTCGGCAGACCTTCCATGCGAATCGCAGATCCGCCATTTCCTCATCGGTCGGCTGGCGATCGGTCACAACTTTCCAGTCGTCTTCGGGCTGTGGCAGATCGTCTCGGTCCTGGACCAGCAGTCCTCCCGACACTCGCCGATACTCCGCAGCGCCTTTCCCCTCGTCTGAAAATACAGCCTCCATCAACCGCACGTTTTTCTTCCATTTCGGTTTTGTAGTCAGAACTTCAAACGCATCTGCATCGTAGCCCGGCGCGATGATGGCTTCGATAAATCGACCCGGTTCGCACAGCCGCTCCGCCGTGGCAACGTCCACCTGTCGATTCAGACCAATGATCGACCCGAATGCACTGACGGGATCGCCGGCGTGAGCATTGTCGAATGCGACGGCAAGGGAATCCGCCACGGCACAGCCGCAGGGATTGCTGTGCTTGATGACACAGGCCGCTGGCTGATCGAATTCCGAAACGATCGCCTTGGCCGAGTCAAGGTCCATCAAATTGTTGTACGACAGCTCTTTGCCGTTCCGTTGTTTCGCTCGAGCGAGCGAGGTGACGGGGGCGTCGTGTTCGACATAGAACGCCGCTTTCTGGTGAGGGTTCTCGCCGTAGCGCAGAGATTCCTGCAATTGAAATGTCAACGTCAGCTGCTGTCCGAAGGCCGAGCCCTTGTCGTCTGATTCGGACGTGATTTCTGCCATGTAGTCGGCGATCGCTCGGTCATAGGTCGCCGTCATTTCAAATGCTGCGGCGGCAAGTTTGCGGCGGAACGCATCTTCCATGCTGCCGTCAGTCACTTTCTGCAGCACGTCATCGTACTGATCGGGCGACGTCACAATGGCCACGTGAGCATGATTCTTGGCAGCCGATCGCACCATCGAGGGGCCGCCAATATCAATTTGTTCGATGGCCTGTGGAATCGACACGTCCGGTTTGGCGATCGTTTCCTGAAACGGATACAGATTGCAGACGACCAGCTGAAACGGAACGATGCCATGTTCCGCAATGGCCACAGCGTCCGATTCCAGAGTCGGCCGGCCCAGAATCGCACCGTGAACCTTAGGATGCAGCGTCTTGACGCGACCGTCCATGATTTCGGGAAACTCGGTGTAGGTCGTGACGTCGATCACCGGAACGCCGGACTCTTCCAGGAACCGCCGAGTGCCTCCGGTCGACAGGATTTCAAAGCCCAGGTCGACAAGGCCCTTCACAAACGTATCAAGACCCTGTTTATTACTGACGCTGACGAGAGCTCGCTGAGCCATCGGTGTGTTCATCCTGTAGTTGAAAGTGTGGAGTTGAATGACGGCCGCTGTGCGTTGCGAACGTATTGGGACGCAGTGTAGAGCAGTTTACCTGTGCTCGTGAACCATTCTGACTCATAGGTATTCCGGATTCTCACGCTCGAACGCGTCTTTCGCAGCTACGACTCAGCGTAATACGCAGTCGTCTGCAATTAACTCCGAAAATGAAAAAAGCCGTCGGCGCGAAAGACCAACGGCTGCCGGAATTTATCGGCGAGAGTTACGCTGGTCAAGCGGGCGCTCAAGGCGGTTCCGGCACTGGACGCAGAACAGTAGGGTGCGTGCTCGCACGCACCAGTATCGGAAGTGCAACTTTCCTGTTGTCATCACAAATCCGCGCACAGCTGTTGCGATTGGAGCAGCGCCGGAATGACGAGTTCCATCGGTCTCGCAACGTGGTGCGTGCAAGCACGCACCCTACTCGACTACTCGACTGCAACCGCGCATTCAACATGCCACGTCACCCCAGTAGCGGCTGCAGGACCTGGCCGTGCACATCCGTCAGTCGATGGTGTCGGCCTTGGTATTTAAACGTCAGCAGGGTGTGGTCGATGCCCAGACAGTGCAGAATCGTGGCATTCAGGTCATGGACGTGGACGGGATCGCGGACGACGTTGTAGCTGAAGTCGTCCGTTTCGCCGAATGTCGTGCCGGCATTAATCCCGCCGCCCGCCATCCAGATCGTGAAAGCTCTGGGATGGTGGTCTCGGCCGTAATCATTCGCCGTCAACTTACCCTGACAGTAAACCGTGCGACCAAATTCTCCGCCCCAGACCACCAACGTATCCTTTAACAGGCCCCGCTGCTTCAGGTCCTGCACCAGAGCGGCCGAGGCCCGGTCTGTATCTTTGCACTGCACTGCGATCTTGTTCGGCAGATCTGTGTGCTGGTCCCAGCCACGGTGAAACAGCTGCACAAACCTGACATCTCGTTCCGCCAGCCGTCGCGCCAGCAGACAGTTGAAGGCGAACGTGCCGGGTTGCTTTGCCTCTTCGCCATACAGATCAAAAGTGTGTTGAGGTTCGTCGGAGATGTCCGTCAGTTCCGGCACCGACGTCTGCATCCGGTACGCCATCTCGTACTGAGCAATCCGAGTCGTGATTTCCGGGTCGCCGACTTCCTGTCGTTTGAGTTCGTTTAGCCGAGCAAGGTCGTCCAGAAAACTGCGGCGCAATGTGGCGTTGATGCCGGGAGGATTGGACAGAAACAAAACCGGGTCACCGATGGAACGAAACTTGACACCCGCGTATCGAGTCGGCAGGAAACCACTGCCCCACAGCCGATCGTACAGCGGCTGGCCGCTCCCGCCGGAGACCATCGCGACGAACGCAGGCAGGTCTTTGTTTTCGCTGCCCAGACCATACGATAGCCATGATCCCATGCAGGGACGTCCGGCCAACTGAGCGCCCGTCTGGATAAACGTAATGGCGGGGTCATGATTGATCGCTTCAGTGTGCATGGATTTGACGAAACACAATTCGTCGGCGATCTTGGCTGTGTGTGGCAACAGGTCGCTGACCCAGGCGGCGCTTTGGCCCCGTTGTTGAAAACGAAAGGTCGACGGAGCCACAGGAAATCCTGGCTGATCCTTCGTCATGCCGGTGAGTCGCTGACCCTGGCGAATGGAATCCGGCAGTTCCGAGGCCCGCAGATCGGCGAGCCTTGGTTTGTAGTCGAACAAATCCAGCTGTGACGGCGCACCTGATTGGAACAGATAGATGACGCGTTTTGCGGTGGGGGTGTGCGTCTGGAAGTCGCCGGCAGGGTTGGATTGCGCAGCGGCAGCACCATCGCTGTGCAGCAGCGACGCCAATGCAGCCGTGCCAAGGCCACAAGCCGACCGACTGAAAAAGTGACGCCGGGTGTTGTTGAGTGGATCAAGCATTTGGGGTCGGCCTACTCCTTCGTCACAACTTCATCCAGGTTAAGAATTACACTCATCAATGTCGTCCATGCCGCTAATTCTGTCGCCTCCAGATTCCTGTCGCGTGGCGATTCGCCGACGGACAGCAATTCTTCCGCAGCCTGCGGATCGTCTTCAAATGATTTGAAGTAACGTTGATACGCCTGCAAAAGGACGTCACGCTCACTGGCCGTCGGCAGCCTGCTGGTGACACGTTTGAACGCCTGATCGACTCGTCGTTCTGCGGCGTGTTCGGATTCGTTCATCACCCTCTGCGCCAGAGTGCGTGCCGCTTCCACGAACGTGACTTCGTTCATCAGCGCCAGAGCCTGCAACGGCGTATTTGTGCGAGAACGTTTGACGATACAGGATTCCCGAGACGTCGCGTCCAGAGTGACCATCGTCGGCGGCGCAACGGTGCGCTTCCAGTAGGTGTACAGACTGCGGCGATAGAGATCCTGGCCGTGAGACTGTTCATAGTTCGTGGTCGATGCGATCTCTTTCCAGAGTCCCTCAGGCTGATACGGCCGTACGGACGGGCCACCAACTCGTTCGGCCAGAAGTCCGCTGATGAATAATGCCTGATCCCGTACCGTTTCCGCCGGAAGTCGAAACCGTGGCCCCCGCGCCAACAGTCGGTTTTCCGGATCCCGGTCCCGCATTTCTGCTGAAGTGGTGGAAGACTGTTGATACGTGGCGCTGGTGACGATCAGTTTGTGCAGTGCCTTGACGTCCCAGTGGCTGCGAATGAATTCTGTGGCCAGCCAATCCAGCAGATCCGGATGGCTGGGCATATCTCCCTGCGCCCCGAAGTCTTCCGTGGTCTTGACCAGTCCCGTGCCAAAATACATCTGCCACACTCTGTTCACGGCAACTCGAGCTGTCAGTGGGTGATTGGGAGCGACCAGCCACTGTGCGAAACCAAGCCGATTGTTCGGACCGCCGTCGGGCAATGGCGGCAGCACGTCCGGGACACCGGCCGTAACTTTCTGCCCGGGCGCATCGTATTGGCCTCGGGTCAGAATGTGAGTTGGTCGCGGTGTTGCCATTTCCTGCATCACCATGACGGTGGGAATGGATTCACGGAACTTCGTCCGTTCGCGTCTGGCGACAATGATGTCCCGATGTACCTTGCGGATTTCATCGGACGCATGATGCTGGATGAAGTATTCAGACAGCTTGCCAGTCTGCGCTGCGTTCCGGCTTCCGAGTTCGATCGCAATAATCCGGTTGATAGACTCCGGAACCGCGACCTGTGCTGCCTCATCTGGCGACAACGCCCGGTCGTAGATCTGCACATCGTCGATATCACCTGAAAAATTGCTGTGACCTCCGCCGATGCGGAACGGTTCGTCGGCTGCAAACGTCTGATTGATCCCGTCGTAGTGCACCACCAGTTCCAGGGGCTCTCCATTTCGATAGGCTCGAATACCTTTGGCAACTCGCGATCCGTCGTACGTCACGGTGATGTGCTGCCATTCGTTCAGCGGCAATTCATCGCGGCTTTCCACTCGAATGGAATCATCCAGCCAGCGTTTCACCAGGTTCACCTGCAGTCGGCCGTCGTTCAGATGCAGGAAGTATCCATTGCCCTGTGCAGCCGGAATCATCCTGGACACGATGGTGCCGTTTGGCAACGTTGGCCGGATCCAGACCGCAATCGAGAACTTGTCAAAGTAACCGAAGTTGGCGACGTTACCTGCATCCGCGTGGTTCTCTCCGTCAAGGCTGGCAGCCTGGTCGTGCTTTCCCGGACCGAACGGCACAGCCAACTGGTCACCGACAGTCGGTGATCCTGCTGTCTCCCCGGTTTTCGGCACGGAATCGTGGATATTGCCATCCAGTTCAAAACGATTCACAAGTCCGTCGGTGATCGTCCAGTCGACGGGCTTTGTGTCCACGAACGCGTTCTGCCATGCCGCCAGTTCATTCTGCAAAACGTCTTTGAGTTCCTGCACGCGCGATTCGCAGGCAGTGACACGGTTGTCCAGTTTTCGCAGGGCCGCCTGATGTTCAGCCGTCGGTGCCTTGATGTACGGCGGAGAGTTTCCCTCCTTAATGGCGCGGCCGTTTTCCGGGATGTTGTTGAAGAAGGCGTAGACCTGATAGAAGTTTTCCTGAGTTACCGGATCGTACTTGTGATCGTGGCAGCGAGCGCACCCCATCGTCAGTCCCAGCCAGACGGTCGCCGTTGTGTCCACCCGATCCACGACATATTCCACCTGGTATTCTTCCGGGATGATTCCGCCTTCCGCGTTGCCTCGGTGGTTGCGGTTGAATCCGGTCGCGATCCTCTGGCTGAGCGTTGCCTGCGGCAGCAGGTCACCGGCCAGTTGTTCGACAGTAAAACGGTCAAACGGCATGTTGCTGTTGAAGGCGTCGATTACCCAGTCGCGCCAGCGCCACATGTCACGAGGACCGTCGTTTTGATAGCCGCTGGTGTCGGCATAGCGAGCCGCATCCAGCCAGCCGATGGCCATGGTTTCTCCGTAGCCTGGTGACAGCAGCAATCGATCGACTACGCGGTCCCAAGCGTCAGGAGATTCGTCCGCCACAAACACCTCAACTTCTGCGGGTGTCGGCGGCAGTCCATTCAGGTCCAGTGTTGTTCGACGAATCAGCGTGCGGCGATCGGCTTTCGCTGATGGTTGCAGGCCCGATTGTTCCAGCTTTGCCAGAATAAAATGATCGATGCCGTTGCGGCACCAGTCCGTCGCCTGGGTGGTTGGCAAGTCCGGTTGCTGCGGCGGAATGAAGGCCCAATGCTCCTGCCATGCTGCGCCGCCTGCAATCCACTGCCGCAGCAATTCGATCTGTTGCGCGGACAATGTTCGCCCGGAATCGGACGGTGGCATGCGGACTTCGGGGTCAGTGGATGTGATCTTCTGAAACAGCAGACTGCCACTGACGTCATGCGGCACAACAGCATGACCACCGTCCACCCTTCCGAACGCACCGGTTTTTGTGTCCAGCCGAAAGTCGCTGACCCGCTGTTGTTCATCCGGTCCGTGGCACTTGAAACAAACGTCAGACAGAATCGGTCGAATATCACGGTTGAAATTAATTTCGCCAGCGGTGGCGGTGCATGTGGTCATGACAACCACAAGAACTGACAGAATCGCCCAATGACGTCTGTTGAAGTTGTGATGGTGTGGCTCAAAGTTTCGCTCGATCATGCAATCCATTCCCGAAACTGTGTTTCGTCCAGATTACGTCCACTGATCACGATCACCAGGTCGCCGTCGCCTTCAGGAGAAACGCGTCCCTCAAGGACAGCTGCGGTGGCGATGGCTCCGGACGGTTCGGTCCTCAGTCCGTGCCGGTTATACAGCCACTTCATTGCCTGACGAGTCTCGTCGTCAGGGACAGCCACGGATGCGGCGACATGCGTTTGCAGAATTGGCCAGTTGTGTTCGCCGACGCTGTACGACAGCAGACCGTCGCAGATGCTCTTCGGACGTGGCAGGCTGACACGTTCTCCGGCTGCCAATGATTGTCGAAAATCATCGGCTAAGTCCGGTTCCACACCGATGATTTTTGCAGCGGGAAATCCATCCGCGATGGCCAACGCGTGTCCGGCCATTAAGCCGCCGCCGCTGACCTGACAAATGAACTGCGATACATCGCGGCCGAGTTGTTGCAGTTCCTGAACGATTTCCAGACCACCCACGCCGTTGCCGGCAATCACGCGGGCGTCGTCATAAGGAGATGCCTGGACAGCATTTTCCTGTTCTGCGATTTCTTTGGTGATGCGCTCGCGGTCGCCCGTTTCGTGATCTGTCGCCACGTTGTACGTCCGAATCTCCGCGCCAAACGATCGCGCCATGTCAAACTTCACCTGCGGTGCTGAATCCGGCATGACGATCAGGATTCGTTTGTCGTATGCCTTCCCCGCAAACGAAATTCCGCACGCAAAGTTGCCTGAAGAATGCGCAGCGACGGGGCGATCACCGATTTCGTCGGCATTTCGGTCCATCCAGTTCAGGGCTCCCATCACCTTGAACGAACCCACGGGAGTCCAGCCGTAATCCTTCAGCCAGACCTGACGACCTTCGGGAAAATCAAGCTCCCGTTCGAGCGCGTGTGAGCGAAGCAATGGTGCTGGCGACATGTGCCGGCGAATCACGGACTCGGCAGCACGCACGTCGTCAATGGTGGCGATGGTGATGGACATTATTCCCGGTTTGACCTTCCTGCCTGGCTGTTGTCTCGGTCCCGAACTTCAGTCATCGACGTTGCGCTTATTCGTAACCCTCCCGCTGGCGGGAGGGTCGGACGCGGTAGCGGCCGGGGAGGGGGCGCCCTCTCCGGGCCTGATAGCCCGACTCTCCCGGAGGGCTCACTGTACCACACAAGTTTTGAATTTTGGCAACTGAACACGAAACCACTAATGGACACTCATGACACACTTACAAAACAACAAGTCTGCTGAAGGAGGACGAACAAACGGCTTCGGTTCCTGGAGGTTCAACGTTCAGAAACCTATTAGTGTCAGATCAGTGTACATTAGTGGTCTCACGCTCCGCCGCACCCCTTTTTTCAATATCGAGTTCTGAACGCTTTGACGTCCGTTGTCACGTTGCTCAGCGAAATTCATGACTCGGTTGTGGCATCAATCCCTGCATCGTTCGAGTCCACTCGTTTTGTCTCGGCCCCAAACTCCGGTTTGGGGCCGCATGTTCGCGAAGCTCCGCTTCGCCGTGGCCTTGCTACTTCACAATCTTCACGGATTTGATGTAGTCCAGATTCGGAAAGTTGCTGGTCAGGTATTCATTGCCTTCGGCCTGAATAGCACCCTGTTGGGGTTGTTCACGGTATTCGGCGTTAATTTTGTCCACAACGTCCATGCCTTTGATGACTCGACCAAACGGCGGAAATCCCTGGTTGTCCAGAAACGAATTGTCCTTGAAGCTAATGAACAACTGTGATGTTCGAGTATTCGGGCCGGCCATTGCGTACGTAATGAATCCGCGACCGTTGGATGCGACCAGGGGATCGTCTTTAATCTTTCTGTCGCGCCACGTGGCCTGCACCTTGGGATCGCCGTTGATGCCCCACTGCACCATGAAACCGGGAACCACGCGAAAGAAGCGGCAGTCCTTGTAGAAGTCCTGCTTCACAAGTTCGTAGAATTGGTCGGCTCCGTTCGGTGCCCACTTGCGAGTGACCTCAACGGTGAACTTGCCTTTGCTGGTTTCGAACTCAGCCTTAAAGGCATCGGGGGCTTTTTCTGCGTCCTGACCGACGGATGCGGTCACAAAGACGGCGCAGAAAGCGCAGAGTGTGAAAGCGAATGTCTTGAACAACATGAGTGACTCCATTGTTTGCGCGGCAGGGCCGCAATCCAAAGTGGCTGCTACCGCAACACCGCTGTTGTGGCAGGATATCTCAGCCCGGCATAAACCGCCGTAGAATCCGGCGGTTAATCGTTTCGTGAATCTTACCTTTCCGCGAACACTTTTCCACAAACGCATGACAAGCTTTGATTTGAGCCGAATTACTCGTGAAGCCGGCGTGCAACACGTTGAGTATCACGAATCGCTGGAATCCACGAACAAACTGGCCCGCGAAGTGCTGTCCGATCTGCTGCCGCTGTGTCCGGCCCTGGTTTTGACAGCCAATCAGACGGCAGGTCGTGGGCGTGGCGAAAATTCATGGTGGGCAACGTCCGGCGCACTCACGTTTTCACTGGTGCTGGATGTGGCTGATCTCAAGCTGTCGCCGGATCGGTTGCCCCTGATTTCGCTGGCGACGGGACTTGCCGTGCGGAACGTGATTGCCGATCTGGTGCCGGCTCACTCAGTCTTTATCAAATGGCCTAATGACGTTCTGGTCGGCGGAGCAAAGGTGTGCGGCATCCTGACGGAGCAACACACCATTGATGGAAGGTCGGCACTTGTCATTGGCGTCGGCATCAATGTGAACAACTCACTGGCCCCTGCGCCGGAAGATGTTCGTCAGCGAGCAACCAGTGTCTTCGACCTGCGCGACGGGCATCATGACCTGACGGACATTCTGGTCAGACTGCTGCCTGAGATTTACGAAACCATCGGATACCTTCGTGATCGCCAACCGGTGTTGTTGTCAGAATTAAATGCCCATAGTCTGCTCAACGGTCTGACAGTGACGATTCAGGTTGGTCAGGTAACAACAAGTGGCCTGTGTCGCGGCGTCGACGAATCCGGTTGTCTTGTCATCGATGACGGTACCGACGTGCAGCGATTCAACGCCGGAACGGTGGTTGAATGGCACTGACAGCCATGTGTTCCCGATCCCTTTCCTGACCCAGCGGATTCCGTTAATTACCCAACCAGGATTCCAGCGTGTCAGCAGCATTTTTTGTGCTGGCTGCCGGAATCAGATCCTTCTTCGTGATGCTGGTCAGTTTGGCGACATACTCCATCGTGCTCTTCAGAGCGTCCGGAGTCGCCGTGGCGTCCACCTTGCAGCAGTAGATCACCAGGTAGTCGCCGTTTTCAGACTTTTCGACCGTCCATGCTCCGATCTTGGTGCGAGCACTTTGCTGCAGCAGCTTCATCGTCGTCTCCAGACTGGGAGCTTCCTTCAATGTGGCTGCCAATGCCCAGACCTTACGAACGTCGGCTCGTTCAAAGTACTCAACTTCCTTTGTCACAAACACAGATTGTTTGTCGTTGTCCTTTTGGTCGAACGACACTTCAAAGTGACCACTCTCGTGTTTGGTGAATTTCAGTTCCGTTCTTTCCAGAACATCGATGACGGGCAGTGGAGCAGGTTTCCAGGGGCCATCCAGAAAGTTCTTCAGTTCAGAAACATCAACGCTGTAGCTGACCAGCCGTGCTTTGGGAGAAATTGCCTGAGTGATCGCAACCAGTTCGCCATCGTTGTTCACCATGGGACCACCGCTGTCACCGGAGTTGATGGGGGAAGTCGTTTCCACAACCTTGAAGTCGTGTTCGCCAGCTCCCGTTCGAAACTGCTTCTGATAGACGGAGCGGACGGTGCCGGGAGTGAATACCCACAAAGCGTCGGTTGAGCCAGGGTTTCCGATCGACTGAACGTTTTCGCCTGGTCCAATACTGCCTTTGGCAAGTGGAATGGCGACGGCGTTCTCTGGCAGTCGATCCAGTTCTACCAGTGCGAGGTCTCGTTTGCGGTCCACACCGATTACTCGCCCGCGAATGCCA